>JAICPI010000014.1 GCA_025929895.1 Thermoleophilia bacterium | reverse complement strand
AGTCGGTCGAGCATGGCCGGCTCGGGCGCTACTCGCTCGTCGGCGCCGGCTCGCGCCTCGTCGACGTCGACGAGGCGGAGGCCTGCGGGGAGCCCGTGGTCGGCTACGTCTCCTACGACCACGTCGCCAGGCTCGAGCCGACGGTGCCGCTCCCGACCGCGGGGCCCGACCTGCCGGAGAGCCGCTTCGTCGTCGCCGACGTGCTCGTCCGGTTCGACCACGTCTCCGGGCTGGCCGAGGTGCTCTGCGGCGACCCGGCCGAGGTGGAGGCGCTGCTCGACGCGCCGCTCGGCGAGCTTCCGACCGGAGATGGCGCGGTCGCGGGCGCGCTGCGGCGGCTGCCGTCGCGCCACGAGTACGAGCGCATCGTCCGCGCCGCGATGGATCACATCCGCGCGGGCAACGCGTTCCAGGTCGTCCTCTCGCAGCGGGCCGAGCGCCCCACCTCGGCGGGCGCGGTCGAGCTCTACCGCTCGCTGCGCCGAGTCAACCCGTCGCCGTACCTGTTCCTGCTCGAGCTGGACGGCCTCGCGCTCGTCGGCTCCTCGCCCGAGACGCTCGTCAAGGCGGAGGGCCGGCGCGCGAGCGTGAACCCGATCGCCGGCACCGTCGCGCGCGCGGAGGGCGACGCGGCTCGCCTGCTCGCGAGCGAGAAGGACCGCGCGGAGCACGTGATGCTCGTCGACCTCGGCCGCAACGACCTCTCGCGCGTCTGCGTGCCGGGCTCGGTCGAGGTCGCGCGGATGATGGAGGCGGAGCGCTTCTCGCACGTGACCCACCTCGTCTCCGAGGTGGTCGGCACGCTCCGCGAGGAGGTCTCGCACTTCGACCTCCTGCGCGCGTGCTTCCCCGCGGGCACGGTCAGCGGCGCGCCGAAGGTGCGCGCGATGCAGATCATCTCGGAGCTCGAGGGCTATCGCCGCGGGCCGTACGCCGGCGCGGTCGGCTACGCCCTCCCCGGCGAGGCGTTCGACACGTGCATCGCGATCCGCACGATCGTCCTGCACGACGGGGTCGCCCACCTCCAGGCGGGCGCGGGCATCGTCGCCGACTCGGACCCGCAGGCCGAGCAACAGGAGTGCCTGAACAAGCTGGCCGCGCTCGAGACGGCGATCCGGCTGGCGGAGGCACGCTCGTGATCCTGCTCGTCGACAACTACGACTCGTTCACGTACAACCTCGCGCACCTGTTCGGCGAGCTCGGCGCGGACGTCGTCGTCAGGCGAAACGACGAGCTCGACGCCGACGAGGCCGAGCGCCTCGCGCCCTCGCACCTCGTCGTCTCCCCCGGGCCCGGTCGCCCGGCCGACGCGGGCGCGACGATCGAGATCGTGCGTCGGCTCGCGCCGCGGACGCGCACGCTCGGCGTCTGCCTCGGCCACCAGGCGATCGTGGAGGCGTTCGGCGGCACGGTCGGCTTCGCGCGCGAGCTCGTGCACGGGAAGTCGGCGACGGTCGTCCACGACGGCCGCGGCCTCTTCGAGGGCCTCCCGGAGGCGTTCGAGGCGGGGCGCTACCACTCGCTCGCCGCGACGGCGGTGCCCGACGAGCTCGAGGTCTCCGCCCACGCGGAGGACGGCGAGATCATGGCCGTCCGCCACCGCGAGCTGCCCGTCGACGGGGTGCAGTTCCATCCCGAGTCGGTGCTGACGCCGGTGGGTAGCGAGCTCGCGCGCAACTTCCTGGAGGCGTCGTGATCCAGCGCGCGCTGACGGCGCTGCTCGACCGGCGCGACCTCTCGCGCGACGACGCGCGCGACGTGATGGACGGGATCATGCGCGGCGAGGCGACGCCCGCGCAGATCGGCGGCTTCCTCGTCGCGCTGCGGCTGAAGGGCGAGACCGCGGACGAGATCGCCGGCTTCGCCGAGGCGATGCGCGCGCACGTCGTCCCCGTCGTCGCGACGCGCTCCGACCTCGTCGACACCGCAGGCACCGGCGGCGACGGCGCGCACACGCTCAACATCTCGACCGCGGCGGCGCTCGTCGCGGCCGCGGCCGGCTCCGCGGTCGCGAAGCACGGCAACCGCGCGGTCTCGTCCTCGTCGGGCTCCGCGGACGTGCTGGAGGCGCTCGGCGTCCGGCTCGAGCTCGAGCCCGGGCGGATCGCGCGCTCGATCGACGAGCTCGGCTTCGGCTTCATGTTCGCGCCCATGCACCACCCGGCGATGCGGCACGCCGCACCGGTGCGGCGCGAGCTCGCTGCGCGCACGGTCTTCAACGTGCTCGGCCCGCTGACGAACCCGGCCGGGGCGCGCGCGCAGGTGGTCGGCGTGTACGCGCCCGAGCTCGTGCGCACGCTGGCGGAGGTGCTCGCGCGGCTCGGCGCCCGGCACGCGTTCGTCGTGCACGGCGCCGCGGGGATCGACGAGCTCTCGCCCGCCGGACCGAACCTCGTCGGCGAGGTCGTCCACGGCGACGTGCACGAGCGGACGATCGACCCGCTGGAGCTCGGCGTCCCGCGCTGCGACCCGAGCGATCTGCGCGGGGGCACGCCGGAGGAGAACGCGGCGCGGATCCGCGCGATCTTCGACGGGGCCGAGGCGGGCGGCGCGCGCGACGCCATCCTCCTGAACGCGGCGGGCGCGATCGCCGCGGGCGGGCACGCGACCGACCTGCGCGAGGGGCTCGCGCTCGCGCGTGAGGCGCTCGACTCCGGCGCCGCCGCGGAGCGGCTCGCGAAGCTCGTCGAGTTCTCACAGGAAGCGGTGCCGGCGTGAGCTTCCGCGAAGCGCTCGCCGCCCCGGGGCTCGGCGCGATCGCCGAGATCAAGCGACGCTCGCCCTCGGCGGGCGACCTCCGCCCGGACGCCGACCCGGCGCGGCTCGCCGCGGAGTTCGCGACTGCCGGGGCCGCCGCGCTGTCGGTGCTCGTCGACGAGCGCTTCGGCGGCACGATCGACGACCTGCGCGCCGCGCGCGCCGCGACGGCGGTGCCGATCCTCGCCAAGGGCTTCTTCACCCGCGAGCACGAGCTGCGCGAGCTGAAGGAGGCAGGCGCCGACGCGGTCCTGCTCCTGCTGCGCGACCTCGACGACGAGCGCGCCCGCACGCTGCTCGCGTGCGCCCGGGAGCTCGAGCTCGACGCGCTCGTCGAGGCGCACGACGCCGACGAGCTGCGCCGGGCGGCGGCGTTGCCGGCCGAGGTGATCGGGCTCAACGCGCGCGACCTGAGCACGTTCGAGATCGACCGGGGGACGCAGCTCGACCTCGTCGCCGCCGCACCTCCTGGACGCGTCGTGGTGGCGGAGAGCGGCGTGCACTCGCGTGGGCAGGCCGCCGCCGCGGAGCTCGCCGGCGCCGACGCGATCCTCGTCGGCAGCGCCCTGATGCGCGCCGACGACCCCGGCGCGAAGCTCACGGAGCTGCTCGCGCGGCCGCTCGTCAAGGTGTGCGGCCTGACGCGCCAGGAGGACGTCGACGCGGCCGTCGACGCGGGCGCCGACCTCGTCGGCTTCATCCTCGCCCGCGAGACGCCGCGGCGCGCGCCGCGCGTCCTCGACGTGCCGGACACCGTCCTCTCGGTCGCGGTCTTCGTCGAGGACGTCGAGGAGACGCCGGCCGACCTGATCCAGATCTATCGCCGAGAGAACGGGCACCGCAGCCGAGAGGCCGTGCTGGGCCGAAACACGGCAAGTACCAGTCTGGTACTTGCTGACCGGCCCACGGTGCTCGTGGTCGATCGCCCGTGGGACCGGGACGATCCGCTCCACCTCCAGCGCGCCGCCGCCGCGGACGGGCGGGTGATGCTCGCCGGTGGGCTCTCCCCCGAGAACGTCCGCGACGCGATCGCGGCCGTGCGGCCGTGGGCCGTCGACGCCAGCTCCTCGCTCGAGACGGCGCCCGGGGTGAAGGACCACGCGCGCGTGCGCGCCTTCGTCGAGGCCGCGCGATGCTGACCTACGGCGAGTACGGTGGACGGTTCGTGCCGGAGACGCTGATCCCCGCGCTGGACGAGCTCGAGGCCGGCTGGCGCGCGGCGTTCGCCGACGACGCCTTCCACGCCGAGCTGCACGACCTGCTCACGCGCTACGCCGGCCGCCCGACCCCGCTCACGCTCGCCGAGCGCTTCGCTCCGGGCAAGCGGCTCTACCTCAAGCGCGAGGACCTGCTCCACACCGGCGCGCACAAGCTGAACAACGCGCTCGGACAGGCGGTGCTCGCGCGCCGGCTCGGCAAGCGCCGGATCGTCGCCGAGACCGGCGCGGGCCAGCACGGCGTCGCGACGGCGACCGTCTGCGCGCGCTTCGGACTGGAGTGCGTCGTCTACATGGGCTCCGAGGACATGGAACGGCAGCGCCCGAACGTCCAGCGGATGCACCTGCTCGGCGCGGAGGTACGCGCGGTCGAGTTCGGCACGCGCACGCTGAAGGAGGCGACGAGCGAGGCGATCCGCGACTGGATCGCGAACGTCGAGACGACCCACTACCTGATCGGCTCCTGCGTCGGGCCGCACCCCTACCCGGAGCTCGTGCGCGAGCTCCAGTCCGTGATCGGCCGCGAGGCGCGCGAGCAGGTGCTCGCCGTCGAAGGCCGCCTCCCCGACGCGGTCGTCGCCTGCGTCGGCGGCGGCTCCAACGCGATCGGGATCTTCGCCGGGTTCGTGGACGACGACGTCCGCCTGGTCGGCGTGGAGGCGGCTGGCGCGGCGTCGCTCGGCGGCGGCCGTCCGGCCGTCCTGCACGGGGCGCGCTCCTCGGTGCTCGCCGACGCCGACGGGCAGGTCCTCGACGCGCACTCGATCTCCGCCGGGCTCGACTACCCGGGCGTCGGGCCCGAGCACGCGCACCTGCGCGACAGCGGCCGCGCCGAGTACGTCGGCGCGAGCGACGAGGAAGCGCTCGCGGCGTTCCACCGGCTGGCTAGGACCGAGGGCATCCTCCCCGCGCTCGAGCCCGCCCACGCGCTCGCGCGCGCCGCCGAGCTCGACGCGGAGCTCGTCGTCGTCTGCCTCTCGGGCCGCGGCGACAAGGACCTCGCGCAGGTCACGTGAAGCAGCTCGCGGTCTACCTCATGTGCGGGCGCGGGACGCCCGAGCTCGCCGAGGCGGCGGTCGACGGCGGCGCCGACCTGGTCGAGCTCGGCTTCCCGTTCTCCGACCCGCTCGCCGACGGCCCCGTGGTCCGCGCCGCCGCCGAGCGCGCGCTCGCGGAGGGGATGCGGACCGAAGCGTGCCTCGAATGCCTGGCGAGCACGCGGGAGCGCGTCGCCGTCCCGCTCGTTCCGATGACCTACGCCGCGCTCTTCGAGGCCTACGGCTGGGAGCGCCTCGCGCGCGACGCGCGCACGGCCGGAGCCGACTCGCTGATCGTCGCCGACCTCCCGGCGGACGAGCGGCCCGAGCTCGAGCGCGTCCAGCTCGTCGCCCCCACGTCGACCGACGAGCGGATCCGGCTCGCGGCGGAGCGGACCGACGGGTGGCTCTACCTCGTCACGCTGACCGGCACGACGGGCGCCCGTGACGCGCTCTCCCCCGCGCTTCCGGGGCTCGTCTCGCGCGCCCGCGCCGCGACGAGCGTTCCCCTCTACGCCGGCTTCGGGATCTCGACGCCCGACCAGGCCGCCGCGGCGGCCGAGCTCTGCGACGGCGTCGTCGTGGGCTCCGCGGCGCTGCTCGCCGCCGAAGAGGGGGCAACGGCGCTGCGACGCTACGTCGCGTCGCTGCGGTCCGCCCTCGACGCCGGCGTCACCGTGGGGTAGCGGGCTCCCCCGAACCGGGGATCCGCGCCGCTCGAGTGCCCCTGGGCCGCAGCGCCGAAGCGGAGATGGTCAGAAGGCAGCGCGGCCCCGATGCTCCGAAGGCATGCGGCGCCTCCTCGTCCTCGCGGTCCTGCTCGTCTCCTCGGCGTTCCCCGCCTCCGCTCTCGCCGGCGGCGGGAACTACGGCTTCGACGGCGGCACCCCGGCCCACCACGCCCAGGTCCGCGCCGCGCTCGAGGCCAGCGCGTTCGACTGGAACGTCGTCCCGGAGCGGGTCACGATCCACCTGCGCCGCGGCGTCCTCTCGCACGCCACCCGCGGGCACATCTGGCTCGACACGAGGCTCCTCGCCTCCGGCCGCTTCGCCTGGGCGACGGTGCAGGACGAGTACGCGCACCAGGTCGACTTCTTCCGCTTCGATCCCGCGTTGCGGCTCGAGCTGACCGACCGGCTCGGCGCGCGGCACTGGTGCTACGAGGTCCGGGGGCTCGCGCACCACGAGTACGGCTGCGAACGCTTCGCCTCCACGCTCGTATGGGCGTTCTGGCCCTCGAAGGACAACGCGTACCGGCCGACCTCGGCCGGCGACGAGGCGGCGGCGATGGGGCCGCGGCCGTTCCGCGCGCTCGTGAGCGGGCTGCTCGGGATGCGCAACCCGTTCGCCCTGGGCTAGAGGCTCTACGCGATCAGCCGCTGCCGCAGCGCCTTGGCGACCGCCTCGGTGCGCGTGTCGGCCTCGAGCTTGTCCATCGCCTTCCGCACGTGGGTGCGCACGGTCTCGGGCGAGATGAAGAGCTCCTTGCCGATCTCCTCGTTCGAGCGGCCGTCCGCGAGCAGCCGCAGCACGTCGCGCTCGCGCGGGGTCAGGGACGGGAGCTTCGCGGCCACCTCCGCCGAGGCGAGCGCGCCCGCCAGCACGGGGTCGACGTACGTCCCGCCGCGGGCGACCGTCTCGATCGCGCGGTGCAGGTCGACGAGCGGCGCCTCCTTCAAGACGAATCCCCGCGCTCCCGCGTCGAGCGCCTCGATCAGGAGCGCCTTGTCGCCGTAGCCGCTGTAGAGGATCACGGCGGTCTCCGGCGTCGAGCGGCCGACACGCCGGGCGACCTCGACCCCGGACAGGCGCGGCATGCGGATGTCGACGAGCGCGACCTGCGGCTTGCGCGCCTCGATCTTGGCCAGCGCCTCCTCGCCGTCGGCCGCCTCGCCGATCACCTGCACGCCGTTCGACTGGAGGATCTCGGTCACCGCGCGCCGCATCGCGGGATGGTCGTCGGCGACGAGGCAGTTGATGGGGCCGTCGGCCGCTGACATCTGTTCCATCTTCCCTGCAATCCTGCCTGAACCTCCCTCGAACGGGTGAGCGGGGGCGCACGGTTCGGAGGATGGGCCGCCACCCTTGGCGGGCCGACAGTGTTCTTGTGGCTTCACCTGCTGCGGCTCTCCCGACCGCCGAGGAGCGGATGCGGCGCACCGAGCGCCAGCTCATCGACGCCGCGCTCGCGGTCAACGAGGCCGGCACGCTCGACGAGGCGCTCGCCGCGCTCGCGTCCGCCGCCCGCGAGCTCGTCGTCGCCGACCGGGTCTCGATCCTGCTCTGGGACGCGGACTTCGCCGGCGCAACGGTCGTGGCGACCTCCGGTGCCGAGGGCGTCAGCGACGACCGGATCGAGTCGAACGGCCCGACCGCGCGGCTCGTTCGCGACGACACGCCGTTCGTCGTCACGAAGGAGCACCTCGAAGGGGTCGCTGACGAGCTCGCGGCTCGGGCGCTCGCGCTGGGAACGCTTCTCTGCGTGCCGATCAGCCTCAAGGGCCTGCCGACGGTCAGCTTCCAGGCGAGCTGGCGGCTGCCGGTCACCGAGGAGATCTCCGAGCTCGCGATCTCGAAGCTGCGCCTGCTCGGCCGGCTGACCCGCGTGGCCTTCCGCACGGAGAGCGAGCGCGCCCGGGCCCGCGAGGACGCGCGCCTCCGCGCCGTGATCGAGGCGGTGCCCGACGGCCTCGTCGTGCGCACGAACGCCGGCGGCGCGCTCGTCAACTCGGCGGCGCGCGAGCTCCTCGCGGTGGGGGACGACCCGCCCGTGGAGATCGGCCTGCGCGAGCTGGACGGCACGGACGTCCCTCCGGAGCGCTCGCCGCTGGCCCACGCGGTCCGAACCGCCGAGCCCCAGAGCTACCTCCTGCGCGTGATGCGCGGCGACGGCATCGAGCGCGTGCACGAGGGGCGCATCGCACCGGTCGCAGACGAGCACGGCGACGTCTTTGCCACGGTGACCGTCTTCCGCGACGTGACGGAGGCGGAGAAGGAGCGCTACGTCACGCAGCAGTTCCTCGACAGCCTCTTCGAGTCGCTCCCCACCGCGGTCGCGATCACCGATCCCGAGACCTGGGAGATCCGCCGCGTGAACCAGTCCTTCGTGGACCTGCTCGGGTTCGACCTCGCGCAGACGATCGGCGCCAGGCCCCCGTTCCCCTGGTGGACGGAGGACTACGTGATCCCGCGCCCGACCCCGGAGAACCCGGTCATCCACCACGAGCGGCTCCTCCGGCGCAGCGACGGGTCCCTCGTGCCGGCGCGGCTGACGAAGGCGCTCGTCCGCGACGCCGAGGGCGCTCCCGCGGCCGAGGTGGTGCTGATCGCCGACCTCAGCGAGCGCCGCGAGTTCGAGCAGCAGCTGATCCAGAGCGGCAAGCTCGCCTCGATCGGCGAGCTCGCGGCCGGCGTCGCGCACGAGATCAACAACCCCCTCTTCGCGATCCTCGGCCTCGTCGAGTTCCTCCTGCTCGAGATCGAGCCGGAGACGAAGGCGCACGAGCGCCTGGCGCTGATCCAGGACACCGCGCTCGAGATCAAGGAGATCGTCCGCGCACTGCTCGACTTCGCGCGCGAACGCTCCGACGAGCGCTCGCTCGTCTCGCTCGGCGACGTCGTCGCGCAGACGGTCGAGCTGATGCGCCGCACGAGCGCCGCGAAGCAGGTCGAGATCGTCGAGCGCTACACGGCCGAGCCGACGCCGATCGAGGCGAGCGCGAGCCAGCTGAAGCAGATCTTCGTCAACCTGATCTCGAACGCGAAGCACGCGCTCAAGGACGGCGGCGGGACGATCACCGTCGAGGTCGGCCGCGACGGCGACTCGGCGTGGGCCGAGGTCCGCGACACGGGCCCCGGGCTCCCCGAGGACGTCGCCGCACGGGTCTTCGAGCCGTTCTTCACGACGCGGCGCGACCTCGGCGGAACCGGCCTCGGTCTCTCCGTCAGCCTCGGGATCGCGCAGGCCCACGGCGGCAGCCTCGTCGTCGACTCCTCGCCGGGCGAGGGCGCGGCGTTCCGGCTGCGCCTGCCGGTGACCGAGGAGGAGGTGGTCGCGTGAGCCGAATCCTCGTGATCGACGACGAGCAGGTGATCCGCCGGCTGATGTGCGAGATCCTCGAGCGCGCCGGCCACGAGACGGTCGCGGCCGAGACCTCCGACGAGGCCCTCGCCGAGCTCGAGGACGACCGCATCGTGCTCGTCGTCAGCGACATCGTCATGCCGGGCCTGACCGGCCTCGAGCTGCTCGAGGAGGTGCGCGCGCGCAGGCCGAGCCTTCCCGTGATCCTCGTCACCGGCGCCGGCACCTACGAGAACCTCAGCCAGGCGGTCACCCGGGGCGCCGACGGCCTCGTGATCAAGCCGTTCTCGCACGCCGACCTCCAGAACGCCGTCGCGGCGGCGCTCGAGCGCGCCCGGCGCACCGAGCACGACGTGCGCGAGCGCCTGCTCGCGCCGACGCTCGCCGCCGCGCTGGCGAACGCGATCGAGGCCCGCGACGGGGAGCTCCAGGGCCACTGCGAGCGCCTCGCCGTGCTCGCCGTCCGGATTGCCCGGGAGCTCGGCCTCCCGCACGTCGCCGTCGAGCGGATCCGGCTCGGCGCGCTGCTGCACGACGTCGGCAAGATCGGGGTCCCCGACCACGTCCTGCGCAAGAACGGGACGTTCACGGACGAGGAGCGCGCGCTGATGCAGATCCACCCGCTGATCGGCGACCGCCTGCTCGAGCCGCTCGACTTCCTGCCCGACGTGCGCGCGATCGTGCGCCACCACCACGAGCGCTGGGACGGCGCCGGCTACCCCGACCGGCTCGCCGGCGAGGCGATCCCCCGGGCCGCGCGCATCGTCTCGGTCGCCGACGCGGTCGAGGCGATGTCCGCTCCGCGCCGCTACCGCGCGCCGCTCGGCCGCTCGATGATCGTCTCGGAGCTTCGGGCCGGGCGCGGAACGCAGTGGGATGCGGCCGTGGTCGACGTCGCGCTCGGCCTGATCGAGCGCGGCGAGCTTCGCTTCGCGGGCGACGGCGTCCGGCTCTCGACCGGGGACGCGCCGACGCCGACGGACGAGCGGGAGCAGTCGGTCCTGCTCGTCGACAACGACGACGACGCTGCCGAGAAGGCGGCCGCCTCGATCGAGCGCGCCGTCGAGCACGTGCGCGTCGTCCACGCCAAGGACATCCGCAGCGCGACCGAGCTCTGCCGCAGCTCGCGCTGGGCGCTCGCGCTCGTCGACGACACGCTTCCCGACGGCGACGGGCTCGAGTTCCTGCGCGCCGTCAAGGAGCGGACGCCGAGCCTGCCCGTGCTCATGCTCACGAGCGAGGGCGCCGAGGCCACCGCGATCGAAGCGTTCCGCCGCGGCGCGGCGGACTACGTCGTCAAGTCGAACGGATACGGCGCCGAGGTCGGCGAGCGCGTCCGGGCAGTCCTCGAGGCCGTCACATGAGCGTCCCGAGCAGTCAACAGGAGGTAGCGAAGATGATTCGTGTCGTCGTCGTCGACGACCACCCCGCCGTCAGGGTCGGCCTCGCGGACTTCCTCGACGCCCAGGACGGGCTCGAGATCGTCGGCCAGGCCGAGAACGGCGCGGAGGCGGTCGAGCTCTCGCGCTCGGCCGAGCCCGACGTGGTCGTCATGGACATCCGGATGCCGGAGCTCGACGGGATCGAGGCCACCCGGCTGATCAAGGAGGCGCGCCCGGGCACGGGCGTGCTGCTTCTCACCGCATACGAGGAGGACGAGCTCGCGGCCGCCGGCCGCGCGGCCGGCGCCGACGGGTTCTTCCTCAAGGGGATCTTCGGCGCGGAGCTGGTCGACCGCGTCCGCGAGGTCGATGCGGCGTAGGACAGTCATCGGCGCCGCGCTCGCCGCGAGCGCGGCTCTCTGGCTCTCGGGCTGGGCCGCGAACCTCGCCGGCTGGTCTGCCGCCGTCCACCTCGAGAACCTCGGGTGGCTCGCCCTGGCGCTCGCCGCCGCCGCGGCCGCCTTCGTCGCCGCGCGCGATCCGCGCGAGCATCGAACCGCTCGCTCGTTCGGGTTCCTCGGCGCGGGATGCCTGGCGTGGGGGCTCGGTCAGCTCGCCTGGACGGTCTTCGAGCTTCGGGGCGTGAGCATCCCGTACCCCTCCCTGGCGGACGTCGGCTACCTGGCCTCACTTCCCTGCTTCGCCGGGTGCGTGCTCGCGTGGCCCCGCCGCACGCGCCTCTGGACGAGGGGCGCCCTCTTCGACTGGGGGCTCGCCGCCGGCACCCTCGTCGTGCTCGCGTACTCCTTCTCGCTCGGGCCGGTCCTCGACTCCGGCGTCGAAGGCGCCGGCTGGATCGGCGTCGCCTATCCCGCGTGCGAGCTCGCACTCGTGGGCGTCATCTGCGGCGGGCTCGTGCTCGACCGCTGGGCGGACCGCGGACGGCTCGCCTGCGTCGCGGGCGGGATCCTGTCGCTCGCCGTCGTCGACACGGCCTTCGCGCTCGATGTGGCCGACGGCTCGCTGAGCCTCGCCTTCGATGCCGGCTGGACCGTCGCCTTCCTCGCCATCGGTGCCGCGACGATGCTCCCGCGGCGCCGGGACCGTTCGTCGGTCCTCCGCGTCCCCGAGTTCGTGCCGACGGTGATCGTCACGGTCCTCCTCGGGATCGCCGCGGGAGCGTTCGCCGTTCGCCAACTCGGCGAACACGGAGTGCTCGCCGCGAAAGCGTTCGCGATCGGGCTGCTGATGGTGCTCGCGGCTCTGCGCGTCCTGTCCGTCGCGCGCGGACAATCGCGCCAGAACGCGCTTCTCGCCGCCGCGCAGAGCGAGCTTCGGCAGGCGCAGGGCTCGCGCGACCGGTTCCTCGTCGAGCTCGTGAACGCACAGGAGCGCGGCTCCCGCAGGATCGCCGACCTCCTGCACGACGACGTCGTGCAGCAGCTGACCGCGCTCGGCTTCCGCCTCGAGCTCGAGGCCCAGAAGACCGAGCAGCCGCGCCTCCGCGGGCTCGCCGCCGACACCGGCCGGATCACTGCGTCGATCAGGCGCCTGCTGATCGAGCTGCACCCCGCCATCCTCGACAGCCAGGGCCTCGCCCCCGCGATCGACGTCGTCGCCGAGGGCCTGCGCGAGCGCGGCATCGACGTGCGCGTCTCGCCCTTCCCGCACCGCCTGCCGCGCGAGACCGAGACCCTCGCGTACCGGCTCGTCCAGGAGGCGCTCGCGAACGTGCTGCGCCATTCGGAGGCGCCGGACGCCGAGGTCGAGCTGCGGCTCCACGACGGCACCCTCCGCGGTCGCGTGAGCGACTCGGGCTCGGGCGCGAGGCCGGCCGAGCACACGGTCGAGGGCCTCGGACTGCTCGTCGCGCGCGAGCGGGTCGAGCTCGCCGGCGGCCGCTTCCTCGTCGAGTCCGGCAGCTCACGCGGCACCGACTTCCTCTTCGAGCTCCCGATCGAGCACGAGCAGCGCGCCGAGGTGGCGTCGTGAGCGTGCGCTGCCTCGTCGCCGACGACCATCCCGCGCTCGTGCAGGCCGTCGTCGACTTCCTGCACGCCGCGCGGGTCGAGATCGTCGCGACGGCGGCCGACGGCGACCACGCGGTCATGCTCGCGTCCGAGACCCGCCCCGACGTCGCGCTCGTCGACTTCCGCATGCCTCGGCTCGCGGGCGTCGAGCTGCTGACGGCGCTGCGGAAGGCCTCGCCCTCGACCCGGCTCGTCGTCTACACCGCCGACGCGGACGAAGCGGTCGTGCGAGGCGCGCTCGGCGCCGGCGCGAACGGGATCGTGCTCAAGGAGGCACCGCTCGCCGACCTGCTGCGCGCGCTCACGAGCGTCGTGGACGGATCGACCTACGTCGACCCCGCGCTCGCGGCTCTGACCGTCGGCCAGTCCGGCGCGACCGCGCTGACCGAGCGCGAGGGGGCAGTGCTCGCGCTGCTCGCGGAGGGTCTCACGCACGACGAGATCGGCTCGCGCCTCTCGATCAGCGGCGAGACCGTCCGCACCCACGTCCGCAAGGCGTGCGACCGCCTCGGGGCCAGCACGCGCACCGAGGCCGTCGCCAAGGCGCTGCGCCAGGGGTTGATCGCGTGAGCGCCCCCGAGCACGACGCCCAGCTTTACCGCATCATCTTCGAGACCGCGAACGAGGGCATCTGGGTCGTCGACGCCAACGAGCGCACGTGGCTCGTCAACCCGAAGGTGACGGAGCTGCTCGGCTACGACGAGGAGGAGATGCTCGGCAGGTCGCCGTTCGCGTTCATGGAGGAGGCCGACCTCGAGACGGCCGCGATGCACTTCGAGCGGCTCCGCCAGGGCGTGTCCCAGAAGTTCGACCTCCCGCTCCTGCGCAAGAACGGCACCACGATCTCCACGTCGATCAGCACGAGCCCGCTGATCAACGAGGACGGCCGCTACATCGGCGGGCTCGCGATGCTGACCGACCTCACCGACCGCCTCGAGGCCGAGGAGGCGCTGCGCCACAGCGAGCGCACCCTGCGCACGACCTTCGACAACGAGCCCGACTGCGTCAAGCTCGTCGCGCGGAACGGATCGCTGCTGGACATGAACGCGGCCGGGCTCTCGATGATCGAGGCGGGCTCGCTCGACGAGGTGCGCGGCAGGAGCATCGTCGAGCTGATCGCGCCCGAGCACCGCGACGCGTACCGAGACCTCCACGAGCGCGTGTTCCGGGGCGAGCACTGCACGCTCCAGTTCGACCTGATCGGGCTGAAGGGCACACGCCGGTCGATGGAGACGACGGCGGCCCCGCTGCCGGACGACTCGGGCGAGATCGTCGCGCACCTCGCCGTCACGCGTGATGTGACGGCCCGCCGCGAGCTCGAGGAGCAGTTGCGCCAGGCCCAGAAGATGGAGTCGCTCGGGCGGATCGCGGGCGGGGTGGCGCACGACTTCAACAACCTCCTGACCGCGATCATCGGCTACGGCGAGGCGATCGAGCGGCGCGGCGGGGACGCCGCCTCGGACGCGCAGGAGATCCTTCGCGCGGCCGACCGGGCGGGCGACCTCGTCCGGCAGCTGCTCGCGTTCAGCCGTCGCCAGATCCTCGAGCAGCGCGTCCTCGACCTCAACGTCGTGATCCGCGACGCGGTGCAGATGCTCCGCCGCACCCTGGGCGAGCACATCGACGTCGTCGCCGCGCTCGACGACGACATCCGTCCCGTGCGGGCGGACCCCGGCCAGCTCCAGCAGGTCGTGGTCAACCTCGCCGTCAACGCGCGCGACGCCATGCCGAACGGCGGCGTGCTCACGTTCGAGACGAGGAACGTCCTCGTCGGCGACGACGGGCCGCTGCCCGCGGGCGGATACGTGCAGCTGATCGTCGCCGACACGGGCGCCGGGATGACGGAGGACGTTCTCGAGCATGCGTTCGAGCCGTTCTTCACCACGAAGGGCGCGGGCGAGGGAACCGGGCTCGGGCTCGCGACCGTGCACGGGATCGTCAGCCAGAGCGGCGGCACCGTCGTCGTCGAGAGCACGCCTGAGCTCGGCACGAGCTTCAAGGTCTATCTCCCGGCCTCCGACGAGCCCGTCACCGTCGACGACGAGCCGATGCCGGCGAGCTCGCCGGAGCGCGACGCCTGCGAGACGGTCCTGCTCGTCGAGGACGAGGAGGTCGTGCGCGGCCTCGTGCGCGAGATCCTCGAGCGCGACGGCTACACCGTCGTCGAGGCGGCCAACCCGGAGCAGGCGCTCGCGGCCTCGAAGGACGATCCATCGATCGACCTGCTCGTCACGGACGTGGTCATGCCGCGCATGAGTGGGCCCGAGATCGCGCGGGCGCTCTCCGTCGCGCGCGAGGACCTGAAGGTGCTCTACATGTCCGGGTACTCGGACGCGATCGTCGTCAAGCAGGGCCTGCTCGAGCCCGGCACGGCGTTCATCCAGAAGCCGTTCCGCGCGCAGGAGCTGACCGAGAAGGTCCGCACCCTGCTCGAGCGTTAGCCGCTCCTCACCCGAATCGGGGATGCCCGGAGCCGCCGTCCGGGACTGCCCTCGTCACCCGAACTCGCCGTAGATGAAGTGATGAGCGGGACTGCGGGCCTGGCCTCCGTCGTCGTCGCGCGCGAGGGCGCCGGCGAGACGCTCCGCGCCGCGGTCGAGGAGGGCTCCGCGCAGCTCGCCCGGGGCGACGCCGAGGGCGCCGCCAAGACGCTCGAGTGCGCGCGCGAGCTCGTCGAGTCCTTCGACGCGCCCGACGGAGAGCGCGCCGCTCTCCTCTTCCACCTCGGCGACGCCCGGCTCGCGCTCGGCGAGGTCGCGGAGGCGACGGCACTCCTGACGCTCGCGCTCGACCTCTGCAACCGCTCCCCCGAGCCGAGCGACCGGCTGCGGGCGCTCGTGCTCGAGCGCCGCGCCCGCTGCCACCGGCAGCACCGCGACTGGACGGCCGCGCGCGCCGACGTCGAGCGGGCACTCGAGCTCGCCGAGGCGATCGGCGATCCGGCGACGATCGCGCAGGCCTCGCTCCAGGCCTCGGTCGTCGCCGAGCGGGAGGGCCAGTGGATCATCGCCCAGTGCTACGCGGAGCGGGCTCGCGAGCTGTTCGTCGAGCTCGGGGACGTGTTCGGCGTCGGCCGCTGCCTGAACAACCTCGGCGGGCTCGCGTTCCTGCTCGGCAAGCCCGAGGAGGCGCGCGCGCAGCTGAAGGAGTCCTTCGCGATCCTGCTCGACCTCGGCCGAGACGTCGAGGCGGCCTGCGCGGTCTCCTCGCTCGCCCAGGTGCAGCTCCGGACGGGCGAGTTCGAGGACGCGGAGCGGCTCGCGCACCGCGCGCTCGTCTTCATCGGCAGCCGCCTCGACCACCGCCTCGAGCTCGGCAACGCGCAGCTCGTGCTCGGCCGCGCGCTGCTCGGGCAGGGACGGGTCGACGAGGCCGAGGCGGCTTTCGCGCAGGCGGACCGCACCCTCGAGCGCGCAGGGGTCGGCGAGCGCGCCGCCGTCTGGCTCGCGCAGGGCGAGGCGGCCACGCGGCGTGGGGACGCCGACGGCGCCGCCTCGATGTACCGGCGCGCGGCCGAGGCGCTCCAGGACTTCCACTTCTGAGCGGGCGAGGCTTCTTCCAGGATTGAGCGCCTCCGCGTTTCCGGCGCGCGGCGTGGGAGAAGATAGGCGCGTGCACGATTCGCTCAAGGGCAGGCTCCTCGTCGCCGGCGCCGACCTGCTCGACCCGAACTTCCGGCGCACGGTCGTGCTCGTCACCGAGCACGACGAGGAGGGCGCCGTCGGCCTCATCCTCAACCGCCCGGCGGAGACGACGGTCGTCGAGGCCGTCCCCGGCCTGTCGCCGCTGGTCGACGCCGACGAGCCCGTCTACGTCGGCGGGCCCGTCGACCAGCAGTCGCTCCTCGTGCTCGCGGAGTTCGACGACCCGGACGATTCGGCGTCGACCGTCTTCGACGACGTCGGCTTCGTCCGCGGCGACGCGGACATCGCGCTCGCGGCCGGGATGACGCGCCGCGCGCGCGTCTTCGCCGGCTACGCCGGCTGGAGCGCGGGCCAGCTCGACGACGAGCTCGAGGCAGACGGGTGGATCCTGGCCCAGGCGGAGCGGGAGGACGTCTTCGAGGCGGGCGAGGAGCTCTGGGCGGACGTGCTGCGGCGGCAGGGGGGCTCGTACTACAGGCTGCTGGCGACGATGCCTGCCGATCCCTCGCTGAACTAGAGGCTCGTGCTCGACCTCGTCGAGGAGACGGTGCGCGCCGGGCCGCTCGAGCTGCGGATCCTGCGCCCGCCGAACGCCGACGCGTTGATCGACGAGGCACGCTTCGGCGAGGACGAGTTCATGCCGTACTGGGCGGAGCTGTGGGCGAGCGGGGTCGCCCTGGCGGCGGCCGTCGCGGCGCGCGACCTCCGCGGCGCGCAGGTGCTCGAGCTCGGGTGCGGGCTCGGGCTGCCGAGCGTCGCGGCGGCGCTCTCCGGCGCGCGCGTGCTGGCGACGGACTGGGCACCGGAGGCGCTCGAGGTGACGCGCCGGAACGCGGAGCGGAACGGGGCGCTGGTCGAGACCGTGCTCGCGGACTGGTCTGCGCCCGACGCGCTGCTCGAGCGCGCGCCGTTCGACCTCGTCCTCTGCGCGGACGTGCTCTACGAGCCGCGGAACGTCGACGCGCTGCTCGGGCTGCTCCCGCGGCTCGGCTCGGAGGTGCTGCTCGGCGAGCCGGGGCGACCGACCGCGGCGCGGTTCTTCGAGGCGGCAGAGCGCGAGTGGACGATCGGCCGCGAGGGCGACGTCAACGTGCTGCGACGCGCCGGCTAGCCGAAGAGCGTCAGGTCGGGCTCGCGGCGACCGCGGAGCGTCTCGAGGTCGACCTCCACCGTCAGGATCCCGCGCGCGTCGGCGAGCGTCGCCGCCTGCGGACGCACCTTCTGCGCTGCGAGGATCCCGCGACAGCCGGCCATCGCGGGGTCGAGGCGGATCCGCTCGAGGTAGCGCGTCAGCTGCTCGACGGCGTCCATCGTGGCGATGCGCTTGATCTCGACGGCGACCCACTGGTCGTCGAAGTCGCGGCACATCAGGTCGACCGGGCCGATGTCGGTCGGCCACTCGCGGCGGACGAGGCGCAGGTCTTCGCCGAGCGCGTGCGGTTGCGCGGCGAGCTCGAGCTGGAGGTCGCGCTCGACGCCGTCCTTCTCGAGGCTTGCCGCCTCGCCCATGTCGTGGCGGACGTCGCTGTAGACCTCGGCGAGCCGGATCTCGAGCCGGTCCTCGGTCCGTCCCTGGCGCTTGCGCACGACGAGCGTGCCGCCCTCCTCGGCAACGACGGTCGGCGGGGTCATCCAGTTGAGGGGCTTGTACCCGCCCGCGTCGGCATGCACGAGCACCGAGCCGTCGTCCTTCAGCATGAGCAGCCGCGTCGACTCCGGCAGGTACGCCGAGAGCCGGCCGGAGTACGACACCTCGCAGCGGGCGACGATCAACCGCACGCCCGCACCGTATCGCCCCTTCCGGACATGTCCGGCGCCAGGCACCGGACATGTCCTTCGGATCGACTCCGCGACGACTCCTCCACAACCGCCTCCGTGCGCCCGGAGCCTCGTACGCTCGACGGGTGCCCCGCATGCCCCGCGTCCGCGCCGCCGGCGCGATCTACCACGTCAGCACCCAGGCGAACCGCGACGACGTCCTCTACGTGGACGCGTTCGACCGCCGGACGTACCTCGCCTTCCTCGCGCGCACGGCCGAACGCCATGAGCTCCAGGTTCACTCCTGGGCGCTCATGACGACCCACTACCACCTGCTGTTCACGACGCCGAACGCGGACGTCGACCGCGCCATGCACCGTCTCAACTCCGCGTACGCCCACTGGTTCAACGACGTCCACGGCGAGGTCGGGCACCTCTTCCGGCGCCGGTACACGGCCGTGCTCGTCGAGACGGAGGGGCACCTCCACTGGTGCTACCGCTACATCGCGCGGAATCCCGTCGTCGCCGGCATGTGCGAGCGGCCCGAGCAGTGGAAGTGGAGCAGCTACGGCTGGCTGTACGGCCCGCCCGGCCCACGGCACGACCTCCCCTCGCACGGAGTGCACCTCCTGAGGCACTGGGGCGAGGGCGACGAAGCGCGGCGCCGGCTGCGGCGGTACGTCGACACCGGGATCGCCTGAGTGTCCGTTCTCGACAGGTCCGGTGCCTGGCACCGGACCTGTCTTGCTCAGCCTTGCGCTACGCGGAGGAGGCGGACGAGCTCGGCGTGGGCCTCGAGCTCTCGCTCGACCGGGGCGACGACGAGCTCGTCCCCCACTTCGACCACGCGCGCGCGCAGGGAGCGGCCGGCCGCCCGCGCGCGGCGAGAGGCCGAGAGGCCGTTCAGGAGCCGCGCGAAGAACGAGACGAGGAGACCGCCCGCGACGCCCGTGAGCAGGAGGAGCGTCGGCACCGGGACGTCGTTCAGCTCCGGCGTCGGCACCACGTCGTCGAGCTGGAGCCACGCCAGCACGGCGAGCGCGACCAGCCAGAGGAGCCCCGCGAGCGTCAGGAGCGCGAGCGCCTTCTGGAGGAACGCGGCGGCGGACCACCAGCGCGGGCGCGAGACATGGAGGTCCGCCCCGCCGACGGCGCGGTCGAGCCGGTCCGCAACTTCCTCCTCGCGACGCGTCGCGGCGGCGCGCACGACGTTCGGCCACGGCGGGGGCAGGTCGGCGGACGCGCCCGCGGCGAGCGCACGCGCCGCCGCGGAGACCTGCTCGCGTTGCACCGGCGACGGCGGCGGCAGCGACGTCCGCACGTCGGGAGCCGGGCTGTCGGGCAGCCGCAGCCGCCGCAGCGGATCCGGGCGCAGGCGCCGGAGCCAGCGGACGAAGGGCCACCCCGTCGCGAGCGCCCCCCGCCGCCGGTGCGCCCGGTCGACCGCGCGCCCGACCGGCGGGACGCCGGCCGCGAGGGCGAGCGCCGCACGCAGCCGCTCGCGATCCTCGCCGCGCACGGACGGACGCGCGCCGGCCGCGGTCTCGGCGGCCAACGCACCCGCGACCGCCGAGACGTCCGCGCCGAGGCGCTTCGCCGCGGCCGCCCGACGACGCACCGCCTCGACCAGCTGCCCGCGGAGCGCGTCGACGCCTGCACCCGTCACCGCCGAAGCCGTCACGACCGGCACGCCGTCGAGCCCGTCCGCTCCGAGCAGCCGCCCGAGGTCCTCCCGCATCCGCGTCGCTGCACCGGCGTCGACGACGTCGGCCTGGTTCAGCACCACGAGCATCGACCCGGCGTGCCGCGCGAGCGGCCGGAGGTAGTCGTCGTGGAGTGCCGAGTCCGCGTACTTCTGCGGATCGACGACCCAGACGAGCAGGTCGACGAGCTCGACCAGCCGGTCGACCTCGAGCCGGTGCGACCGCTCGACGGAGTCGAAGTCGGGCAGGTCGACGAGCACGAGCCCGCCGAGCTCGCCGTTCCCGGCCTGGTGGCGGCGCGGGACGCCGAGCCACTCGAGCAGCGCGGCGGGCGCATCTCCCCAGACGGCCGCCGCCGCACTCGACGTCGTCGGCCGCCGGCGCCCCACGGACGACACGTCCGCCCCCGCGAGCACGTTGAAGAGCGACGACTTGCCCGCGCCGGTCGGACCGGCGAGAGCGACGACCGTCGACTCGAGCCCGAGCCCGACCCGTTCGCCCGCGCGCTCGACCACGCGGCAGGCCGCGGACACCGCAGCCGCGTCGAGACGATCCCTCGCCAGGTCGACCGCGTCGGCGAGCGCCTGGAGCCGCCGGTCGAGACCGTCCTTCAACGCGCGGACTGGAGGGAGCGGATCGCTGCGTGCAGCTGCTCGCCCGACGCCTCGGCCGGCGCGACCGCGTCGACCGCGAGCAGGAACCGCGCCTCTTCGACGCCGAGCAGGCGCTCCACGCGCTCGAGCAGGTCGTCGCGCGCGCGGGCGGCGAGCGTCCGCACGGCCTGGTCGCCGAAGATCGCCTCGAGCACCTTCTGCCCGAGTGCCGACGTCCCGCCGGCGACGACCACCTCGGTTCCGGTCAGTCCGCCCGTGTGCGCGAAGACCGCGAGCATGACGGCGAGCCCGGCACCGTTGACCCCGAGCGAGGCGAGCCGCGCCGCGGCGCGCTTGCTCATCCCCTCCTCGCGCACGAGCTCGAAGACGAAGCCCTGCCACGCGCGCACCTCGTCGCGTGTGCGCTCGTCGAGCTCCGCAGAGACGGTGTCGAGGGCGGGCGTCGCGACCGCACGGCCCGCCGGATGCTCGCGCCAGCTCCTCGCCGCCCGCTCGGCCGCGCGGTCGGCGGCGGTCACGACGACCGCGTCGACGCTCGACTCGACCGCTGCCTCGAGCTCGGCGGTCGCCGGCGGCCTCCCGGTGAGGACCGACCTGAGCCGGTCGCGCACCGCGCCGATCCTCGACTCGAGCGCGCGCATGACGTCGCCGGTGCCCACGACCTCGTGCCAGCGCGCGAGCACCTCGCCGCGCAGGAGCGCACCGCTCCGCACGACGTCGTCGACCTCCTCGAGCGCGCGGCGGTACGCGCGCCGAACGTCCGCGCGCAACTCCTCCGCCGCGGCGCGCTGCTCGGCGAGCGCCGCCTCGACGACGCCGGCTCGGGCCGGGACGGTGTCGAGCGCGCCCGCGAGCGTCCGGCGGACGAGCGCCTGCCGGCGGTCCGCGTCCTCCGCGAGAGCGTCGAGCCAACGGCGCACGGGCGCGAGCTCCACCTCCGGGATCAGCCCCTCCTCGAGCGTCGACTCGCGCACGACGAGCAGCTCCGCGTCGTCGAGCCCCCGCTCGCGCAACATCTCGCGCAGGTGCGACGAGACCTCCCCGACGGCATCCGGCGGCACGCGGTTGAGCACGAGGGCGAGCGCGGTCCCTCGCTCGCGCGCGCCGGCGAGCAGCTCCCACGGCACGGCGTCCGCATAGCGCGCGGCCGTCGTGACGAAGAGCCACGCGTCGGCCGCCGCGAGCAGCTGCGCGCCGAGCGCGCGGTTCTCCGCGACGACCGAGTCGATGTCCGGCGCGTCGAGGAGCGCGAGCCCGGCCGTCAGGCTCGGCGTCGGGGCCAACAGCAGCTCGTTCGGGCCCGCCGCCCCGCCGGTCTTGCGCGCGAGCCCGGGCAGCACGCGGTCGTCCGAGAACCAGTGAACGTCGCCCGGGTTGAGCGCGAGCACCGGCCCGCGCGTCGTCGGCCGGAGGACGCCCGACGGGCTCAGCTCGGCGCCGACCAGGCTGTTCACGAGCGTCGACTTCCCGGCACCGGTCGAGCCGCCGACGACCATCAGCACCGGCGCGTCCATCCGCTGGAGCCGCGGGAGCAAGTAGTCGTCGATCTGCGCCCGCAGCTCGTCGCGCAGCAGGCGCCCTCGCTCGGCCGACGGAAGCTCGAGCCCGAGCTCGACCGCCGCGAGCGCGTCGCGGATGCGGGTCAGGGACTCGACGACCGTCACGGGATCCGTGTTCCCTCGGCGAGGGGTCGCAATCAGCCGGCGAGCTGCGGACGGCGGACGCGCCCCCGCGCCTCGCGGAAGCGAATCGCCTCGTAGGCGACCAGACCACCGAGCAGCGCCGCGGCGCCGGCGAGCGCGGCGAGCGCCGGCACCTCGGTCGCCGCGGGCACGAGCGCGACGAGGACGACCGCGACGACGAGGCGATGCCGGTTCAGCGTGCGCACGTTGCGCAGCCGAAAGCCGACGTGCGCGAGCAGGTAGAGCGCGAGGCCCCCGCAGAGGCCGACTGCGGGGACGAGCTCGAGCGGATCGCCGTAGTGCGCGAGGGTCTTCTTCAGCGCGAGCGCGACGAGGACGATGCCCGCCACCATCGGGAAGTGCAGGTAGCTGTACGAGTCGCGCGCCATCAGCGCCCGCGCCACACCGGTCGCCTCGTTCAGCTTGCGCTCGGCGACGATCGCGACGACGTCGAAGTACAGCCACCAGAGCGCCGCGAGCACGGCGACCCCGAGCAGCGCGGCGACGAGGAGGCCGAGGTCGATCGGGAGCCCGGCCGCACCCGCTCCGAGGGCGACGAGCGACTCGCCGAGCGCGATGATCACGATCAGCGCGTGGCGCTCGGCGAAGTGCGAGGCGTGCACGCGCCAGCCGCGGCCGCGCCCGAGCGCCGGGCCGACCCAGTCGAGCGCGAGCGCGCCGATCCACGCCGCGAGTTGCGGGCGGTCGTCGAGGAACGCGCCCAGCACGAGCAGCGCCGGCCCGATCGTCGCCGTGGGCGCGAGCCGCAGTACGGCTTCCACCACCTCGGCGTCGCCCTTCGAGCCGAGCGCGTAGAGCACGAGGTGCATCACGCGAACGCCCAGGTACGCGAGCGCGAACAGCAGCGCATCGTCCTCGAACGCCGTCGGCACGGTGAGCCCGACGACGAGCATGGCGCCCATCGCGGCGAACATCGCGAGTCGGATCCCGCCCTCTTCGGCGTCGACGCTGTCGGTCAGCCACGCGTACGCGGCCCATGCCCACCACACGGCGGCGAGGATCAGGATCCCGCGCGGGAGGCCGCTCCAGGTCGGGTCGTCCGCGAGCCTCGCGGTCACCTGCGTCAGCGCGAAGACGAAGACGAGGTCGAAGAAGAGCTCGAGCGGCCCGACCCGTTCGTCGTGGCCGCGCTGCGCGTCCGTCACGCGCGCAGCTTACGGATCCGGTGGGCGTCGCTCCGGGAAGCGCTCGAGGCCGTCGTCGGGCAGCGGCTCCCAGACGGCGGCGTACGCGACGTACTGCCGGTACGACGGCCTGATCCCGGGGTCGCCGTCGAACGCGCCCAGACGAACTCCCGAGACGTTGCCCTCGGGGTCGGCGCTCCAGAGCGCCGAGCCGCAGACCGAGCAGAACGACTTCGCGAACCCGTCCGGCGGCTGGTAGCTCCGCACGAGCGCCTCACCCTCGAGGACGCGGAGCGACCCGGGCACGATGCGCACCTGCGCGGAGGCCGCGGTCCCCGTCCTCCGCTGGCAGCGCGTGCAATGGCAGTAGCTCGCGGCCGCCGGCGGCTCCGTCAGCTCGAAGCGGACGCCCCCGCAGAGACAACCACCGGTGAGGACCGCCACACCCGGGACTCTACGGGTCGACTTCCGCCTTCCACGCGCGCCACTCCCAGTACCAGGCCGGGAGCGTCGGCGGGGCGTCGGGCGGGCGGACGCCGGTCCGGTCGTCGTGCCAGCGGTACGTCGCCCAGGCCCACGCCGGGATCCGCTTCGGCACGGTGGCGGGCCGGTTCGGCGGGGCTTTCCCGGCGGGCGCCACCGCGACGGGCTCCGCCTGCGCCGGCTCGTCGGCGACGCCGCCGCCGAGGCCCGAGAGCTGGAGCGCGAGGACCAGCGCGCCGACGTACGCCACGGCGACGACGAGCCGAAGGGCATAGCGAGCTGGTGTGGCGCGCCTGCGGATGCCGTCCTCGTTCCCGCCGGCGCCGAAAACGATGCCCGCCTCAGGTCGCGGCGTCTCGCTCACCGTTTTCGGCCGCGACCAGGTCGAGGTCCCTCTCCTCGACGATGATCACGCGGCCGTTCAGCGCCACGACGACCTCGACGCGGCCGTGGCGACGATAGAGGCCGAAGACCTGGCCCTCGGTCCCCCTCGCTGCGTTCGAGACCGCCGCGCGCAGCCGAACCCGGTCGCCGACGTGCATCCCCACGGGCGGACTCTGCCCGCGGGGAGCCCGGCCTACCTCAACGAACGCTCAAGATGCTCAGGCCGGGACGAGCTTGTACCCGAACCCGCGCACGGTCAGCAGCCGCTCGGGCGCGGCCGGGTCGCGCTCGATCTTGCGACGGAGGTTCGAGATGTGCACCTCGCACGCGTGCTCGTCCCCGACGTGCGAGCTGTCCCACAGGTGCTGCATGATCTCGCGCCGCGAGAACACGTGCTCCGGCCGCTCGGCGAGCAGCGCGAGGATCCGGAACTCGGACGGCGTGAGCTGGACGACCGTGTCCTCGACCTGCGCCTCGTAGCGCGTCACGTCGAGCCGAAGTCCTCCCACCTGGCGAACGGAGAGCCCCTCGGAGCGGTCGTACTCCCGGCGCCGGAGCATCGCGCGCACCCTGCTGACGAGCTCGGCCGTCGAGAACGGCTTCGTCACGTAGTCGTCGGCGCCGGCTTCGAGCCCGACGACGAGGTCGGTCTCCGCGTCGCGCGCGGTCAGCATCAGCACCGGGACGACGTCGCCGTTCGCGCGGAGCCTGCGGCAGAGGTCGGTGCCCGAGCCGCCCGGCAGCATCACGTCGAGGACGACGAGGTCGAACGCCTGCTCGAGCGCACGCTCGGCGTCGTCGGCGTCGGCGGCGGTCTCGACCTCGAACCCCTCGCCTTCGAGCGCGTAGCTGACGACGTCGAGGATCCCCGGATCGTCGTCGACGACGAGCACGCGCGAGCTCACCGGTCCACCCTCGCCAGCTCGATCGTCACCCGGGTGCCGCCGTCGGGCGTGTCGTCCAGCTCGATCGTGCCGTCCTGCGCGCGGACCGCCTGGCGCACGATCGCGAGGCCGAGCCCGAAGCCGTCGCCGTTCGTGGGCGACGGCCGATAGAAGCGGTCGAAGACGCGGCCGCGGATGCTCGCGGGGACACCGGGCCCGGAGTCGCGCACCTCGATGCGAACGCTCCCGTTCCCGTCGCCCGCGGCGGCGATCACGATGTCCCCGCGCTGCGTGTGCTCGGCGGCGTTCCCGGCGAGGTTCGCGAGCGCCTGCTCGAGCAGGTCGGGCTCGGCCGCGACGTAGAGCCCCTCGTCGCAGCGGACGTGGACGTCGACGCCCGGCAGCGATCGAGTCGACGCCGCGACCTCGTCGAGCAGCGGCTTCAGCTCGACGGCCGTCAGCCGCGGCTGCTCCTCCTGGGTCTGCGCGCGCGCGAGCACGAGCAGCGCGCGGGTGAGCCGCACGAGCCTGCCCGCTTCTCGCTCGATGTGGGTGAGGAACCGGTCGCGCGTGGTCGGCTCGTCCTTCGCACCGGCCTGGAGCAGCTCGATCGCGCCCAGGATCGTCGTCAGCGGCGTGCGCAGCTCGTGCGACGCGTTCGCGACGAACTCGCGCTCCGCGCGCTCGCGGCGCTCCTCGTCGGTCAGGTCGCGGATGACGAGGATGCCGAGCTCGCCCGGCGCCGCGGGCACGCCGGCGAGCGCGAACACCCGCTCGTCGTCCGGCCTGACGCGCCGCTCCTTCGGCGAGTCGGCCGAGAAGAGCTTCGCAGCGAACGCGCGCACCGACTCGGTCTCCCACGGCTCCGGCAGGGGCGCGCCGGTCCGCAGCTCGCCGAGCATCGAGCGCGCGACGCGGTTCGCGAACTGCACCGTCAGGTCCGCGTCGACCGCCACGACTCCCTCTTGGAGGCGCTCGAGCAGGCGCTCGAGCCGGTCGCGGTCGGCCTCGACCTGCCGGAACGAGGCGCGGAGCCGGTTGCGCATCCGGTCGAACGTCGCCGCGAGGTCGCCGACCTCGTCCGGGAAGTCCGGTGTGAGCGCGGTCTCGAAGTCGCCGTCCTCGATCGCGGCGGCGGCGCGACCGATCCGGCGCAGCCGAAGCGCGATCAGGCTCGCGATCACCGCGCCGACGAGCCCGCCGACGACGAGCGCGATCCACGCCGCCCGGTCGATCTCGTCCCGCACGATCCCGAGCTCGGCCTCGAGCTCCGGGTGCGAGGCGTAGGCGAGCAGCACGCGCGGGTCGTCGCCGCCGAACCGGAGCGCGACCGTCGTCGCCCGGATGCTCTCGTCCGTCGAGACGACGCGCCTGCCCTCGAGCGCCGCGAGCACCGCGTCGCGGCGGTCGGCGATCCGGGCGATCGGGACGCCGTGCGACCGCTCCGGCGAGATCAGCCGCCCCTCGCCGTCGAAGACGAACAGCGCCAGCCGCCGGCGGGCGGCGACGCGACCGAGGGGGTCGTCGCGCAGGTCGATCGTCGCCTCGAAGGCGTTCCCGGCCACGATCGCCTGAGCGCGCTCGCGGAACTCCGCCTCCGAGCGCGCGGAGGAGACCTGCGCAACCGCGACGGCAGTCGTCGCCGCCACGGCCGCGAAGGCGACCGCGAGCCACCACCGCATCCCGATCCGCATGCCTCCATCATTCCCGCAATCGGGCGCCGCCCGTCTCAAGGAACGTTGAGCGAAGCCTGCGTTCTCCCCTGGGAACCCGGTGCAGACTGGGTGTACAACGGCGGACACGGGGTGGGAACAGAGGGCCGGGGCTCGGCGCCCCGGCCCTCGCTAGGCTGGCTGCCATGGAGAGCCTCGCGGCAGCGAAGTGCGTCGCGTGCCGAGCGGGCGCTCCGACCGTCACGCCCGACGAGGTCGCCGAGCTCCACCCGCAGGTGCCGGAGTGGGAGCTCGTCGAGGTCGACGGCGTCGAGCGGCTCCGCCGCGTCTTCTCCTTCGACGACTTCGCCGGCGCGCTTGCCTTCGCGAACGAGGTCGGCGAGCTCGCCGAGCGGGAGGGCCACCATCCCGCGCTGCTGGTCGAGTGGGGCCGCACCACGGTGAGCTGGTGGACCCACAAGATCCGAGGGCTCCACCGCAACGACTTCGTGATGGCCGCGAAGACGGACCGAATCACCCGTTTGGGGTAGGTCGCTCGGCCTACCGGCTGCCGATCTGAAGACCAGACGACGGTCGGGCGGTGATGGGTGCCGCAGCCGTCCCCGCCGGTTATACGACCGTCGTCTTCCCCAACGGTGGCGGGCGGCCCCCTTGCCGGCCGCCCGCCACTCCCCTCGCCTCAGTCGATCAGCTTGCGCGTCATCGCGCGGATCGCGATGCGCCAGACGACGAGCCCGAAGACGACGAGCACGCCGAGCCGGAGCAGGTCGGTCCACCCCTCCCACCCGAAGGCGGCGTGCCGCACGAGCTCGACGCAGTGGTGCAGCGGGTTGAAGTTGCCGAGGAACTGCGCCCAGCCCGGGAGCCGGTCGAGCGGGAAGAAGGTCCCCGCGACGAGGAAGAGCGGCGTCAGCACAGCGCTGACGACGTAGTTGAAGTTCTCGAAGGACTTCGAGAACCCGGCGACCGAGATCCCGAAGCACGCCCACCCGAAGCCAGACACCCACGCGATCAGCGGGACCGCGAGCATCCCCCACGCCGGGTCGAGCCCGAACGCGATCGCCACGAGCAGCGGCACGCAGCCGTAGACCCCGGCGCGGGTCGCGATCCAGAGCGCCTCCGCGGTGACGAGCTCCTCCGTGTCGACGGGCGCCGCGAGGATCGCGTCGTACGTGCGCTGGAACTGGTACTTGACGAACGTCCCGAACATCGCCGGGAACGCGCTCGAGAACAGCACCGCAGTCGCGACCGTGCCCGTCCCCACGAACTCGACGTACTCGTAGCCCCCGATCCGCCCGACGAGCGCGCCGAACCCGAAGCCGAACGCGAGCAGGTAGATCGTCGGCTCGACCGTCGACGAGAACGTCGAGGAGCGCCAGTACGACGAGAAGTTGACGACCTCGCGGACGAGCACGCCGGTGAGCGCCGAGCGCTCGAGCCGGCCCAGGCGGCGCTGGCGCGCGGGCGTCGCGACGGTCATCAGGCGATCTCCTCGCCCGTGAGCAGGACGAAGACGTCCTCGAGGTTCGCCGGGCGCCGCTCGCCCTCGGGCGCGAAGCCGTTCCCCGACTCCACGCCGAGGACCGAGACGCTCGTACCGGTGCGGCGCGTGCGCAGGCCTTCACCGGCGGCCTCCGCCTCGACCTCGGCCAGGCGCGACGGCGGACCGTAGACCTCCAGGACCTCGTCGCCCGCATGCTCGCGCACGAGCTCGGCGGGCGTGCCGGCAGCCACGGCCTTGCCGTGGGACATGATCAGCACGGTGTCGGCGAGCCGCTGCGCCTCCTCGATGTAGTGCGTGGACATGAGGATCGTGGTGCCCTCGCTGCGGAGCGCGTCGACGAGCGCCCAGAGCTCCTGCCGCACCTGCGGGTCGAGCCCGACGGTGGGCTCGTCGAGAAGCACGAGCCGCGGCCGGTGGACGAGCGCGCGCGCGATCAGCAGCCGCCGCCGCATCCCGCCCGACAGCTTGTCGACGCGCGAGTCGCGGCGGTCGACGAGCTTCGCCAGCTCGAGCGCACGCTCGACAGCGTCGCGCCGCTCCCCGCGCCCGATCCGGTACAGGTACGCGAAGACGAGCAGGTTCTGCTCCACGGTGAGCGTGACGTCGAGGTTGTCGAGCTGCGGGGTGACTCCGAGCTGCGCGCGCGCCTGCTTCGACTCCTCGGGCAGCCGGAAGCCGAGCAGCTCGAGCTCGCCCTCGTCGGCGATCGCCTGCGCGGTGAGCAACCGCATCGTCGTCGACTTGCCGGCGCCGTTCGGCCCGAGCAGGCCGACGCACGTGCCGAGCGGGACGTCGAGGTCGAGCCCGTCGACGGCGGTGATCGGCCCGTAGCGCTTGACGACGCCGCGCAGGCGGATCGCGAGGTCGCTCACGCGCTCAGCTGTCGCCTTCCGCGAACGCCGGCACCATCGCCTCCTCGTGCGCGTGCGCGGGCGGGGACTCCCGCAGGAGCGCGGCCCCGACGGCGGCAGTTGCGAGGAAGATCCCTCCGACCAGGAAGGCGACGTGGTAGCCGCTGTTCAGCGCGGGCGCCATCGAGTCGCCCGAGGCGACGAGCCCGTCGCTCCTCGAGTCCGCGAGGCTCGCCAGGATCGCGAGCCCGACCGCGCCGCCCATCATGAACGCGGTGTTCACGACGCCCGACGCGAGCCCGGCCTGCTGCGGCGCGACGCCGCTCATCGCCGCGAGCAGGATCGGGTTGAACGCGATCCCGGCGCCGAGGCCGAGCGCGAGCGTGGCCGGGAGGATGTCGACCGCCCAGCTGCCGTCGGCCGGCGTGCGCGCGAGGAGCGCGAGCGCGACGATCATCAGCGTCAGGCCGGCCAGCAGCGGCCGCTTGATCCCGTAGCGCATCACGAGCCGCTCCGAGAGCAGCGCCGACGACGCGCCCCACACGATCGTGCCGGGCAGGTAGGCGAGGCCGACCTCCATCGGCGTGTACTCGAGCACCAGCTGGAGGTAGAGCGCCGAGAAGAAGAAGTACGCGAACATGCCCGCGGCCATCAGCGCGCCGACGATGTTCGCCGTCGAGACGTTGCGGTTGCGGAAGAGGCCGAGCGGGACGAGCGGCTCGCGGATGCGAGACTCGAGCACGAGGAACAGGGCGAGCAGCGCGACGGCGCCGCCGAGCATCCCGAGCGTCCGCCCGGACGTCCAGCCGACCTCGTTCCCGTTCACGATCGCGTAGACGGCGAGCATCAGCGCCCCCGTCACCGTGACGGCACCGGCGAAGTCGACGCGCCCGGTCGCCGTCGCCTGGCCCTTCGGGAGGAGACGAAGGGTGAGGACGTAGACCGCGACGCCGACGGGGAGGTTGACGAGGAAGATCCAGTGCCAGTCGAGCAGGTCGGTGAGGAACCCGCCGGCGAGGACGCCGATCACGCCGCCGCCCGAGAGGACGAAGCCGAAGATGCCCATCGCCTTCGCGCGGTCCCCCTGCTCGGTGAAGAGCGTCATCAGCAGCGAGAGCGCGACCGCGGACACGATCGCACCGCCGATGCCCTGCACGGCGCGCGAGGCGATCAGCATCTCCTGCGAGGTCGACACGCCGCAGGCGAGCGAGGCGCCCGTGAAGATGACGATCCCCGTCAGGAACAACCGCCGGTGACCGAACAGGTCCCCGAGCCGGCCGCCGAGGAGCAGGAAGCCGCCGAAGGTGAGCAGGTACGCGTTCACGACCCACGCGAGCGACGTCTGCGAGAACCCGAGGTCGTCCCGGATCGTCGGCAGCGCGACGTTCACGATCGTGCCGTCCAGCACGATCATGATGTCGCCCAGGCACAACACGTAGAGCGCGAGCCAGCGGGTGCGGTTGTCGAGCGTCATCGGTTCCTCCTCGGCCTTCTCACGGGGTGCGGTCGAAGGATCAGACGTCTCAACGACCGGGAACTCATCGGTCTTCCCGCCGATGAGTTTCTCGGCCCGGCCGGGTCCTCTCCCCGATGGCGGCCCCTGCGACGACGGCGATTGTCTTCTCCATCCACGGTCCGATCAGGCGGTCCGACCTCCCGGGGCTCTCCACCCGGGTCTGCGGCCTGTTCGAGCGCGAGCGACCGGACGTCGCCTACTGCGACGTCGCCGGGATCCTCCCGGACGCCGTCGCGGTCGACGCACTCTGTCGGCTCCAGCTCGCGGCGCGGCGCCACCACTGCCGGGTCCGGCTCCGGAACGGGACGGAGGAGCTGCTCGAGCTCGTCGAGCTCATGGGGCTGACCGAGGTCCTGCGCTAGGCGTCGAGCCGGGCGGGGAGCCCGAAGCGCGGGAAGACCGAGTCGGTGTCGAGGAAGAACGTCAGCTCCACGATCTTGCCGTCGGCGAGCTCCAGCACCTGGAGCGCCCAGGGCTCATAGCCGTCGCCGCTCTCGCTCGGCTTGTACTGCCCGAACGCCGGCGAGCCGTTCGCCGCGACGGTCGGGATCACGCGAGAGCCGCGGCACGCGATCCCCGGGCCGAGCCACCAGGTGAAGATGTCGTCACGCCCCCGCAGCCAGAGGTCGAACGGCGGCATCGACTGCGTCGCGTCCTCGTGGATCAGCGCCGTGAGCGCATCCATGTCGTAGCGCTCGAACGCGTCGACGTAGCGGGCGAGGAGCTCCGGGTCGGCCTCGTCCGCGGACGGCGGCGCGTCGAGGCTGACTTCGCTCGCCTCGAGCGTTGCCCGTGCCCGCTGGAGCGCGCTGTTCACGGACGCGACGCTCGTCTCGAGCAGCTCCGCGACCTCGCTCGCCTTCCAGCGCAGCACCTCGCAGAGGATCAAGACGGCGCGCTGGCGCGGCGGGAGGTGCTGGAGCGCCGCCACGAAGGCGAGCCGGATCGTCTCGCGGCCGGCGACGACGTCGGCGGGATCGCCGTCGGCGGGGACGACCAGTCCGTCCGGCACCGGCTCGATCCACGTCACCTCGGGCAGCGCGTTCAGGTTCGCGGCGACGGGCTCGCGCGCCGGCCCGAGGTCCATCGGGCGCGCGCGGCGCTCGCGGCCGTTCAGCAGGTCGAGGGAGACGTTCGTCGCGATCCGGTAGAGCCAGGAGCGCAGAGCCGCGCGTCCCTCGAACTTCTCGAACCCGCGCCACGCGCGCAGGAACGTCTCCTGCACCGCGTCCTCGGCCTCGAACGGCGAGCCGAGCATGCGGTAGCAGTAGCCGATCAGCTCGGACCGGTGTTGCTCGAACGCCAGCTCGAGGCTGCCGAAGCCTGCGGTCGCTGCCTTCTGCACGTCGGACATCCTACGCACGGGAATACGTCTGGGCAGCGCGCGTTTCACCAGATATGAACGCACATTCCGGTGAGCCCCGATGCGCCGCCGCCGGCTGCTCCTCGCGTTCCTCGGCAGCGCGCTCGTCCTGATCCTCGGCGCCCTCGCGGGCGCGGGGCTCGCGCTGCGGACGTCCCCCTCCCCGACGACGAGCGAGCTCGCGATCCTGCTCTCGCACCCGCACGTCTTCTCCTCGGGTAGCGCGTCGACGACGATCGACCCCCGCCAGCTCCGTCCGCTCCTGCGCGAGCGCGGCGACGCGGTTGCGATCGACGCCGCTGCGCTCGGGCGACTGCTCTCCCCCGCGTTTCCGGACAACGCTGCGCGCGACGCGCGCCTGCGCATCGCCGGCGATCGCGTCCTCGTCGTCCCCGGCGTTGCGGGCAGGTCGCTCGACCCGGCGGCCACTGCGCGAGCGCTCCTCGAGGCCCCGGCCCGGACGCGCCATCCGGTGCGCTTTCGGTGGACGCGCCCGGAGGTCCCCACCGGCGACCTCGAGGCCCTGCGGATCCGCGAGCTCGTCGGCGAGTTCACGACGCACTACCCGGCCGGGCAGCCGCGCGTCGTCAACATCGAGCGGGCGGCCGAGCTGCTCGACGGGACGATCCTCGGCCCAGGGGAGACGTTCTCGATGAACGAGGTGCTCGGCGAGCGGACGACGGCCAGGGGCTTCGTGCCCGCGCCGATGATCTCCGGCGGGGTGCTCGTCGATTCCGTCGGCGGCGGGATCAGCCAGGTCGCGACCACGCTCTACAACGCGGCGTTCTTCGCGGGCCTCGACCTCGTCGAGCACACGCCGCACTCCTTCTACATCGACCGCTACCCAATGGGCCGAGAGGCGACGATCTCGTGGGGCGGCCCCGAGCTCGTCTTCCGCAACGACTGGGAGGCGAGCCTGCTGATCCGGCTCGTCGCGACCGACACCTCGATCACCGTGCGCTTCTACTCGTCCGCCCTCGGCCGGCGCGTCGAGACGACGACCGGCGAGCCGTACGCATGGACGGCGGCGACCACGCGCGAGCGTCTCGACCCGTCGCTCGCGCCGGGCGCGCGGATCCTCGTCCAGGCGCCCGGCGCGTCGGGCTTCACCGTCGACTACACGCGGCGCGTCTACGAGCACGAGCGACTCGTCCGCGACGAGCGCTTCAGCTGGCGCTACGACGCGCACGACGGGGTCGTGCGCGTCGGTGTCGCCAGCCGGCACCAGCCCTAGGGTCTGCGCGCGAGCACGAGCAGGTACTCGGCCGGGACGAGCAGCCCGCCGCCGGGCGACTCGTTTCGGCGCTCCATCATCGCGACGATCTCGGAGCGGCAGTCGTCCCACGTGCCCTCGGCGCCGAGGCGCTCGCGCGCCTTCAGCAGCGGGCCGTAGCTCGTCTCCATGAACGAGACCCAGTGCTCGGCGGAGTCGAAGCGGAACGGCGTCGTCGTCCGCTCGAGCTCGAGCTCGACGTCGTGCCCGGCGAAGAGCCCGCGGACATGCTCCTCGTCGCCCCAGAGCGGCGGCGCCGACGCGAACGGCGGCGGCGCTGGGAGGTAGCGGCCGAGGATCCGGAACAGCTCGCCGATCGCGCCCTGCGGCGTCCAGTTGGCGAGGCCGATCACGCCGCCCGGCGCGCAGACGCGCACGAGCTCGTCGGCCGTGACGGAATGCCGCGGCGCGAACTGCGTCCCGAACGCGGAGAGCACGCGGTCGAAGCTCTCGTCCGGGAACGGCAGCTCCTCCGCGTCGCCCACGACCCACTCGACCTCGACGCCCGCGTCGTCCGCGCGCCTGCGCGCGAGCTCCAGCAACTCGGGTGTCAGGTCGAGCCCGACGGTGTCCGCACCGAGCGCCGCGGTGCGCACGGCGACGTTGCCCGTCCCGGTCGCCACGTCGAGCGTGCGGTCGCCCGCTGCGACCCCAGACCGCTCGATCAGGTGGTCGGGCGCGACGACGTCGATCATCTCCGCGACCGCCGCGTAGCGGCCGGCGGCCCAGGTCGTGCGGTGGGCCTGCTTCAGGTCGGCGAGGTCCGGCGTTGCCATGCTCCACCTTCCTTTCGTTCGTCGTCGATCGTGCGTCAGCCGTTGCCGCCAACGGCGCCGAAGGCGTGGCGCTTGCGCCACTGCGCGACTTGCCGGCCGATCCTCGCGCCCTGCTCGTCCGCGGTCCGGAAGTGGATCCCCGACCACACGCGGGCGTCGACGACCTCGTCGATCGCCTGCGAGAGCCGCGAGAAGCTCCGCGTCAGGCCGCCGTTCGTCGTGTCGCTCCAACCGACGTGGTCGGTTCCGAAGAAGTCCTGGAGCGTCGCGACGATCGAGCCGCTGAGCGCGGCGTGCCCCGACGAGTGCTCGGTGTACGGCGGCGTCGAGATCAGCGGCAGCCAGGCCGGATCGGCCACGGTTGCCGGGTTCCCGTCGACGTCGGCCTCGCGGATCGCGGTGATCGGGCGCCAGAAGAGATAGTGCGCCTTGTCGTCCCAGACGGTGATCAGCGCGTCCGCGGCGGTCAGGTAGAGCATCGCGTAGAGGCGCGCGTTCTCCGCCGGCGACAGGCCCTGCTGCGCCGAGATCGTGCGGAAGACACGGCTCCACGTCGCCGGCGGGTTCTCGGCCCAGTACCGAGCGGCGTGCGTCTGGTCGGCCGTCCGCGTCGTGCTCGTCAGCGACCCGACGGACTGCACCTCGGCGAGCTCCCGCGCGTACTGAGGGCTCGTCAGCTCGAGCGGCCCTTTCGAGCGGAACTGGGATGAGCTCTCGATCAGGAACGGCCGCACGTCCTTCAGCCACGCGAACGGGTCGCTGATGAAGGCGGGCAGCACCGGCCGCCACTGGCCGGGCACCGAGCCGACGGGGAAGCGGTAGGCGCCGAAGCGTCCGTCGTTCGTCCGAGCGGCGATCATCGCCGCGGCCGCCGCCTCGCCGACCGCGATCCCTCTCGTCTTCGCGGTCCCGTCGGGGATCGCCGCCAGCGACGCCGAGTACTGCGCGTCGAGCAGCGGCTGCTGCGCCGGCACGAGGTGCAGGAGCACACGGTACGCCGCGGCCGCCGCCGCCGCGTCCTTCGAGTCGAACGGCGTGCCCACGCGGGACGTGAGCAGGTAGCCCTCGTGCCCGCCGTCGATCGCGTTGACGGCGTCGTACACCGCTCCGTGCACCATCGCCAGGTGCGACACCGACACCTGCGGCGGCTGCCCGGCGACGGTGAAGAGCGCGTTGCTCGCGTTCAGGTTCCACTGGGTGACCGCGTCCGCTCGGGCGACGGCGGGCGCGGCGAGCGCGGCACCCACCGCGACGGTCAGTACGACCTTCTTCAGCATGGTTACTCCTCTCCCGACGTGACGGCCTCGACGACCCGCACGTGGTCGAGCGCTGCGAGCTCCGCCACGCGGGCTGCGGCTCGGCTCGACGGCGCGTCGAACACGAAGAAGCACGTCTCGTCCTCGGGTACGTGGATGAGACCCACGAAGCTGACCGGCACGCCGGCCCGCGCTAGCTCCTCGGCGGCCGAGCGGGACCGCGTCTCGCACGCGCACCGCTCGGCGCTGCCGCCGCGCGGGAGGTACGTTTCGACGAGGTAGCTCGGCATGCCTCGACGCTAGGGCGGCGGGCCACCGAGTGGAAACGTCAGAACAGCTGAACTTTGCCCGCGAGCTCCGTGCGCGAGCGCACGCCCAGCTTCGCGTACACGCGCGTCAGGTGGCTCGCGACCGTCCGCTCCGTGAGGAAGAGCGCAGCCGCCACCTCCGCGTTCGTCCGCCCCGTCGCCACGAGCTTCGCCACGCGCCGCTCTGCCGGGGTCAGGCCCTCGACCCGCTCGCGGCCGCCGATCCGTCCGAGCTCCGCGCGTGCCTTCTCGGCCCAGCCCGGCGCGCCGATCCGCCGGAACTCGGCCAGGGAGGTCTCGATCGCCTCGCGGGCCGCGCGCTTCTGGCGCAGCCGCCGGCGCGCCACGCCGAGCGCGAGCAGCGCCCGGGCGCGCACGAACGGGTCGCGAGCCGCCTCGACCGCGCCGGCGAGCAGGGACGCGGCCCCCTCGACGTCCCCGGCCGCGGCCGCGACGAGCCCACGGCAGCGCAGGGCTTCCGCGAGCACCCACTCGTTCTCCAGGCGACGCGCGTCGGCCTCCCACTCGTCGAGCCGCGCGACCGCGTCGTCGACGCGGCCGAGCTCGAGCAGCGCCTCGACGTGCTCCGCGCGCCACCAGCACATGCCCGGATCGAACGCATCGGGCGCGTCCTCGATCGCCTCCGCGGCGGCGAACGCGCGCACGGCGGCCTCCGGGTCGGCGCTCCAGAGCTCCACCACCCCGAGCGTCGCCGTCGGCGCGCACATCCGCGAGCCGTGGAGCTCCGCGAGCCGCCGCGTCTCCTGCGCGAGCTCCCGCGCGCCGTCGAGTTCGCCGCGATGGGCGGCGACGAGCGCGAGCGGGTACAGCGACTGCGGCGGCTCGACCTCGTCGCGCGCGTACTGGGCGCTGAGGGCTCTCGCCTGCTCGGCGAGCGCCTCGGCGAGCTCGAGCGCGCCGCAGCGGAGCTCGACGAACGAGCGGTACCACAGCGCGTACCCGGCGATCCGCTCGTCGCGCTCGCTCCAGCCCTGGAAGAGCTCGTCGAGCAGCGCGCGTGCGCGCACGAAGCGGCCCGACCAGACGAGGACGTGCGCGAGCGCGAAGCCGGCGTCCGCCGCGGCCTGCGAGGTCGGCATCCGCGCCGCGAGCTCGTGCGCCTGCCCTGCCAGCTCGAGCGCGCCGGGTTGGCCCGCGTTGAAACGGATGAGCGCGAGCCCCGCGAGCGCCGAGGCCAACAGCGAAACGTCGCCGAGCTGCTCGGCGAGCGCGACGGACGCGCGGGCATGCCGCTCCGCCTCGGCGAGCCCCTCCGTGAACCGAACGAGCAGGCTCAGCCGCTGGTGCAGCGTCGCCCGGAGCGCCCGCGGTGCGCCCGGCTCGCGCAGCGCGTCGTGCAGCAGCGGGATCGCGAGCCGGGGATCCTCCGAGTCGACCTCCGCCAGCAGCGCGAGCGCGAGCGCGCGCTCCGGGCCGGCCGAGGCGCGGGCGAGGACGTCGGCCGCGAGCACGCGCGCGCGCCCGACCTCGCCCGCAGCGGCGTGCGCCCGTGCGGCCGCGGCGGCGCGACGATCGGCATCGGCAAGGTCGTCCGCCGGCGTGAGCCGCAGCGCCTGCTCGGCGAGCCCGGCCGCCGCGATCTGCGCGCCGTGCTGCGCGGCGTCGGTCGCCGCGTGCTCGAGCGCGAGCGCCAGCTCCTCGTCCGGCCGGTCGGTCGAGCTCGCGAGGTGGCGCGCGCGAGCGACGGGATCCTTGGCGAGCTCGGCGAGGTGGCGGTGCGCCCGCTGCCGCTCGCCCGTCGTGAGCCCCTGGTAGAGCGCCGAGGCGAGCAGCGGGTGCGTGAAACGCACGGTCCCGTCGACGAGCTCGAGGACGTGCTCGGAGAGCACGGGATCGAGCGCGCGCTCGTCGATCCCCGCGGCGGCGAGCTGGGCGACGGTCAGGCGCGCCTGAGCCGAGACGAGCACGAGCGCGTCGCGCGCAGCGCCGTCGAACCCGCCGAGCCGCGCGGAGACGAGCTCCTCGAGGCGCTCGGGGATGGGCAGAGGTTGCGTGGGGTCGCGGACGGCGTCACCGGCCTCGAGGGCCCGCGCGAGCTCGAGGGCGTAGAACGGGTTGCCTCCGGAGGCCTGGTGGATCCGGAGCAGCGTCGGCCGGGAGACGACGCGGGAAAGGCGGCGCTGGATGATCCGCTGGATCGCGCCGAGGCTCAGCGGGCCGACCCGGACGCGCTCGATCCGCTCCTCGCCGACGGCGTCCTCGAGGGCTGCGGGCGGGCGGCCTTCGCCGAGGCGACGCGTCCAGAGGAGCAGGACCGGCGCCTCGGAGAGCCGCCGGAGCGCGAAGCCGAGGGCGTTCGCGGAGGACGCGTCCAGCCACTGGACGTCGTCGACCGCGAGCACGAGGAGCCCGTCCGCGGAGAGGGCCTGGAGCGCGCTGCGCACGCCGACGCCGAGCGCCCGGGCGTCGACGGCGGCGTCGTCGGCGTCGTCGACGAGGAGCGCGACCTCGAGCGCGCGGCGCTGGGGCGTCGTGAGCGCCGGCAACGTCTCCTCGAGTACGTCCTCGAAGAGGTCGGCCAGGCCCGCGTGCTCGAAGCCGCGCTCCGTCTCCGCCGGCCGCGCGACGAGGACACGCGCTCCACCCTCGCGGGCCGCGTCGATCGCGGCGCTCCAGAGCGTCGACTTCCCGATCCCGGCCTCCCCCTCGAGCGCGACCGCCGTCGGCGCCGTAACGGGAACGCGCCGTTCGAGGAACGCGTGGAGCGCGCCGAGCTCCTCGTCTCTGCCGACCACATCGGTAGTCATCGCGCCCTCCCGCGGCCATGGTGACACGCACCGTGGCGGAAAGCACGCGCGGTCCGGCGGGCTAGCCGCCCGTCAGCACGTCGGGGACGTCGATGCGGTGCACCCACACCGAGTCGACGCAGCCCCAGGAGAGGTCGCTCCGCCCGCAGTGCTCGGGCAGCGGCCGGCCAACGAGCTCCACCGTCAGCGCGTAGTCGTTGCGACTGGCCATCAGCCAGGTCGTCGCGGGTGGCGAGCGCCCTTCGCGGACGTTCGACCAGCCGTTCGCGCGCACGATCCGCCGCACCGCGTCCATGCGCTTTCCGACCGGCCCTTCGGTCTCGAACTCGAACCGGCAGGAGCCTTCGTCTCCGCACGCGGCCTCGTCCTCGAACAGCACGGTTGCGCCCGGCGGAACGAGCTCGCGGGTCGCGTCGTACATCCCCTGCGGGTCCGGCCCCGGCTGCTCGATCGCCGGGAAGAAGGCACACCGATCCAGGCCGGCCTCGCGGGCCGCACGGCTCCCTCGCTGACCGAACACGGCGATTCCCGCGGCTGCTGCGAGCACGGTCTCGTCGTCGACCGTCACGAGCGTCTCGAGCGCGCGCGTCGTGTTCCGGTACGCGGCGATCATTCGGGCGACGTCCGGGCGGACGTCGACGGGCGGATCGATCGCCTCGAGCTCGTCCAGCGCGGCGCGCCACGTGCGGACGAGGTCGAGAGCCTCGTCGTCCGTGGGCTTCGAGCCCGCGGTCACGGCGCTCGCGGCGTCTTCCATCCCTGCGCAGATCGACTCTGCCGAGGCGGTGAACCCCGGCGGTGGCGGCGCCGCCGCCGGCGCAGGAGCGGAGACGCTCGCGGGAGGTCCCTCGGCCCCGCGGTCCTGCCCTCCGCACGCCGCGGCGACGAGACCGACGGCGAGCAGTGCTAGGGCGCGGCCGGGCACGCTCCGGGCTCGCGCCCGTTCGCCGGGCCGTGCTGGTGGACCGTCTCGGCGCCGACCGTGCTCTCGATGCAGTACTCGGCTCGGAGTGCCCAGGCCACCGTGATGCCCTGCACGCCGTAGTCGTAGGAGCGGATCTGCTCGAGCGTCATGCCGGCGTAGCCGTCGTTGTCGGCCGCATACGCCTCGATCGCCGGGACCGCCGCGCGCAGGCGGCTCTGAGCCTCGGCGGCGTCCGTGGCCGCCGGCGGCGGCACCTGGCTCGGCGGCTGGGCGACGACCGCGCCGCGCACGCCGCAGCGGCCGCGGCGGACGGGGCCTCGCGGACCGTCGAAGTGCACGACCGGGCCCCGGATCGTGCTCTGGATGCAGTAGCGAGTCTTGCTCGCGCGCTTCACGGTCACGCTGCGAACCGACCGATCGTACGAGCGGATCTTCGCGAGCGTCAGCCCGACGTACGTGCCGCGGTCGGCGCGGTATGCCTCGATCGCGGGGATGGCCGAACGCACGTGCACGGCCGCCTGCGGCACCGAGTGAGACGCGGCCGAGCCGGCGCCCGGCACGGCCACCGCGAGCGCGAGCAGGAGTGCGAACGTGCGGAGGCGCACCTAGCGAACCGTCGTCGCGAAGGCGCGCTTCGCCTCGACGCCCTGGAAGCTGACCGCGACGGTGCCCGTGAGGCGCTTGCGCCGTGCGTTCTTCGGCACGCGCCAGGTGCACGTGACCCGCGAGCCGGCGAACCGGCCGCGCCCTGCGAGCGGCTTCCCGCCGAGCCGGGCAGCGCACGTGATCGCACCCTCGGTGAGCGCGCTGTCGAAGTCGCTGCGCACGACGGTCATGCGAGCGGTGAACGACCTCCCCGCTCTGGCGCGGTCGTGCGTCACCGCGCGGGCCGCGAGCACGAGCGGCGCGAGCTGGTACGACCACACGCCCGCGTTCGGCGCGTAGTCGACGTTCGTGCCGTCGGTCGAGTAGAAGAAGAACCCGAAGCTCGTGGCGTTGCCGAGGTCGGCGGCCTTGAGCTGGAAGACGGGGCCGTAGCCGGGAGCCCACTCCGCGGGCGGGAGCGCCGTCTGCGTCACGAACGTCGTCCCGTCCCACTTGGCGAGCTCGACGCCTTCGGGCGAGACGCGAACCAGGTGGTCCGCTCCCTCGATCCCGGTGGCGGGGTCGTTGTCGGAGTCGAGGAGGGCCCCGTAGTGCTCGTTCGCCGCCCACGCGGTGCGGTTGTGGATGTGCAGCCCGAAGGTGATCGTGCCCTCGTTGTCGTTCGTGACCGCGTTCTCCCCGCAGATGTCGGGGCCGGCCGTGTCCTCGATGAAGTCGTCGAAAGTCTTGAGCCCGTTCGCCCCGCCGCTCGCGGCGAGCATCCGCAGCGGGCCCGTGCACGAGCCGCCGGCCGAGGCCTCGGGCGCGTCGGGCCGAGCCGAAGCGGCAGGCGCGAAGAGCGCGCAGCAGAGCAGGCTGCACAGAAGGAGACGAAGGAACCCCGGTGACATCAACGACCTCCTAGACGTGAAGGCCCTCTGCGGGCGTGGGCGGCATCGAGTCATCAGCATCGACGCACCGCGCGCTCGTGCCCGTCCCTCGGACGAGGGACGGCTAGCCGACCAGGAGCCGTCTGGCGATGCTGACCCGCACGGTCGTCGTGCCGGCTCGGACGACGAGGGTTCCACGCGCGCGCTCGACCGCGCCGAAGGGGTCGACGTCTCCCGTGATCGTCCCGGACACGGTGACGCCCGGGACGAACTCGACGCCGTGGAGGACGAGAAGGCTCGGTCGCGCGAGGTAGCGTCCCCCGCGCAGGCCGCCGCCCCGCAGCGTGAAGCTCCGTCCTGTCAGAGCGCCGGTCGAGAGCGGTAGCCGGCGCAGGACGTCGCGGAGGGTGAGCTGCGCGGCGGCCGAGATCCGCGCACGGCCTGTGCCGCCGACGGCGGCGAGTGAGCGCGGTGCGGGCCGCTCCGGGACGAAGAACCGAGGCGTCCGGCACGGCCGAGCGGGGGTCGCGCCTTCGTTCAGGAATGCAACCGTCGCCCTTTGCGCACAGGTGGGGCCGTTCAGGACGACGGAGTGGCCGGTTCCGGCGACCTCGATCAGGCGGGCGTGCGGAAGCCGCGACGCGAGCGCCTGCGCGTCGGCGAGCGGGGTGCGCAGGTCGAGCGTGCCGTTGAGCACCAGCGCGGGCACGTCCGGAACGGCTCCGAGCCTGGGCGGCGGCGCAGCCGGCCCGGCCCAGTGCAGGCACAGCGACGGAATTCCCACCTCGAGCGCCGTCGCCGCACCGAACGGAGCGAACGACTCGACCGGCAGGGCTTCGACCTCGGCGTGAAGTGAGGCAAGGCGCTGCTCGACCGTCTCGGTCGCGCCCCAGGGCAACGCGCTGTCGGTACACGTGGTCGCGTAGAAGAGTGGCCAGCTGAACTCCTGCGGTTGCTCGTTCGGGGTGAACCGCTTGATGTCGTCGAGCAGGCGGAGGAGCTGGGCCCCGTCACCCTTGGCGGCGGCGGCGACCGCGCCGGGGATGCCGGCCCGGACCCACGGGTCGAAGTCGCCCGTGAGGAGCAGCGAGAAGAGATCGACGCTCGAGAGCGCCTCGCGGGCCCGCTTTCCGTTCGGGCCGACCAGGTCCGCCTGGAGTGGCTCGGCGTCGAGCCGCTCCACCGCGGCCGCCAAGTCCGCGGCAGGATCACGGGTGAACGGGCAGGCGCGACCGCACACCTCGCGCAGCACGCGCGGCATGGCCGCGAACGTCGATCTCCACAGCGCGTCCGGCCCGTCCGGCTCGACCACCGAGTCCAGCACGAGCCGCTCGACCCGCGTCGGGTGACGGGAGGCGTACCCGAGCGCGACCTTCGTCCCGTACGAGACGCCGAAGAGCGCGATCCGCTCCGCGCCGAGCGCGGCCCGGACCGCGTCGAGGTCCTCGACCGAGTCGAGCGTGCGGTAGTGCCCGACGCCGGTGGACAGGCTCCCGACGCACGTCCGCATCGCGTTCGCGAGCGCTTCCTCGTCGGCGATGACGGTCTCGAACGACGCGCAGCGAAGGGCACCGGAGCGACCGGTCCCGCGCTGGTCGACGACGACGAGGTCCCGGTCGGAGAGCGCCTCTTCGAAGACGGCGGCGAACATCGTCGCGAAGTTGCTCGCGCCCTGCCCCGGTCCGCCCGCAAGCGCGAGGAGCGGGGGCTTCGACGCAAAGCCCTGCGCAGGCAGGCGCCGCACGTGCAGCGCCACCTCTCCCGCAACGGCACCCGCGCGGTCGAGCGGCACCTTCACGGCCCCGCACTGGAAGCCGACCTTCCCGGCGTCCCCGCCGCAGCGCACGAACGCGGCCGCGTCCGCCGTGCCGGCGTGCGCCGCGAAGCCGACGGCGGCCGCAAGGGATACGAGGAGGAGGCGCACCGGTCGCCCGTCCGATCGGCCCCCGGGCCGCCAAGACCGATCACCCGGACGAGGGTCGCCCGAATGTCGAAGCCGTTGCTACGCGTCGCAGCGGCCGCGCGATGGCAGCTCCTAGCGGTTCAGCACCTACGTCCCGGCCGTCGTCGCTCGGCGGTCGAGCGTGATCAAGATCCGGCACGACGCATGGTCGTCGAGACAGTCCCGTGTGTCGCAGCGGACGTCGTCGGCGGTGGCCCCGCGCAGCGCGGCCGCCACGAGACCGCACCACATGCCGCGGTCGATCTCGGCCGTCTCGGGCCGTGCGACCACGAGTGGGCGTAGCGGGCACGTGGGGCTCGCGATCACGGCGGAGTCGCCGTCGACCGTCTCGACGCTCGCCTGGAAGCCAAGGTGCCCGAGCGCCTCGCAGGCTCGCTCGAGACCGAGACGAACGTCGCGTACCGGGACGATCGGCGAACCCCGAAGAAGTCGGGCTGCGAGTGCAACCCCGGTGGCTCGAAGCCGCTGCGACCGCGACTGCGCGGGCAGAGCCTCGAGCAGCAGCCCGACGAGCTCTTCGTAGTGCCGCGCCGGGAACTCGATCGCCGCGGTCTCGGGCGCGGGCGAGTAGATCTTCGCGGGCCGGCCGGCTCCCGGGCCGCTGCGCCCGGTCCGACGCTCGAAGCGGCTGATCAGCAGTCCGGCGGCGGTGAGACGGTCGAGCCGGCGACGGGCGACGGTGCGGTGAATCCGCCGATCGGCGGCGAGCTCGTCGGCGGTGATCGGCCGAGGCCGGCCGCGCGCGAACAGGAGCGCCTCGCGCAGCTCGGGAACACCGACGGCCTCGAGCGGATCCATTGCCGGTATTCTATAGTACGGCATCAAGTTTTTAGAAGGAGGCGAGTTGGTCGAATCCAAGTACCTGATCGTCGGCGGCGGGATGACGGGCGACGCCGCGTCCAAGGGAATCCGTTCCGTCGACGGCGCGGGGTCGATCGTCCTCGTCGGCGACGAGTCGCATCCGCCGTATGCCCGCCCGCCGCTCTCGAAGAAGCTGTGGCAGGGCAAGGACGAGTCGACGGTCTGGCGCGGCACCGAGGAACAGCACGTCGACCTCCGGCTCGGGCGCACGATCGTGGCGCTCGACCTCGACGGGCGGCGCACGACCGACGACCGTGGCGAGACGTACGCGTACGAGCGCGTCCTGCTGGCGACGGGCGGACGCCCGCGACGATTGACGAACGCGGTCGACGACGTCATCTACTTCAGGACCCTCGACGACTACCGCCGGCTGCGTGCAGAGACGTCCGGCGGTGTCCGCGCCGTCGTCATCGGCGGGGGGTTCATCGGCTCGGAGATCGCCGCCGCGCTTGCGTCGACGGGGAGCGACGTGGTGATGGTGTTCCCCGAGCCTGCGATCGGATTCCGGCTGTTCCCGGCGGACCTCGCGGAGTCGCTCAACGACTACTACCGCTCGAAAGACGTCGAGGTCCTCGCCGGCGAGGGAGTCGAGGGCGTCGAGCGGGACGGCGAGCGCTTCGCCGTTCGCACGGGAGGCGGCCGCACGATCGAGGCCGACGTCGTCGTGGCGGGCCTCGGCATCGAGCCGCGCGGCGAGCTCGCCGTCGCCGCCGGCCTGCCCGCCGCGAACGGGATCCCCGTCGACGATCGCGGACGCGTTGCGGGTCGCGACGACGTCTTCGCGGCCGGAGACGTCGCCCGTTTTCCGGCCCGCGCGCTCGACACCGAGCTGCGGGTCGAGCACGAGGACCACGCGAAGAGTCACGGCAAGCTCGTCGGGGCCAACATGGCCGGCGCCGACGAGCCCTACGAGCATCTGCCCTTCTTCTACTCCGACCTGTTCGACCTCGGTTACGAGGCGGTCGGGCAGGTCGACTCGCGACTCGAGACGGTCGCGGAGTGGCGCGACCCGGTCCGCAAGGGCGTGATCGGCTACCTCGACGGCGCGCGCCGCCCGCGCGGCTTCCTGCTCTGGGGGATCTTCGACAAGGTGGACGCTGCGACCGACCTGGTCCGTGCCGGCAAGCCGCTCGACGCGGCCTCGCTACGGGAACTTGCGGATTGAGCGCTCGCTCGTCACACGAGCTCGTCCGTACGCACGGCCAACTCCCGGTCTCGGCCCCTGATCCCGGACACGGCACGGAGTGTGACGCTTCTGCCGTCGAGGCTGGAGCGTTTCGCCGCTCGCGGAAGCCGACGCCGACGCGCGAGCTCGCGTGCGAGTACCTGTACCGGCCGCTGGCCCATCTCGTCGTGCTCGCGCTGCTCCCGCTGCGCGTGCCGCCGCCGGCCGTCGTCGCCGCCGCGGGCGCCGCCGGGATCGCCGCCGCGCTGGCGCTCGCGCGGGGCGAGCTCGTCGCCGCTGCGACGCTCGTCGTCCTCAAGACGGTCCTCGACAACGCCGACGGGCAGCTCGCGCGCGCTTCGAACCGCGTGACCGCGTTCGGGCGCTACCTCGACTCCGAGCTGGACCTGCTCGTCAACGCAGCGCTGTTCGCCGGCCTCGCGTACGCCACCGGCAGCGTTGTGCTCGCGCTCGCGTCGTTCGCCGTGCTGACGCTCGTCCTGAGCGTGAACTTCAACCTGCGTCGGCTCTACGAACTCGAGCGTGGGCGCCCGGCCGACCCGATGCCGGCGGCTTCCGGGGCCGCGGCGGCGTTGCGCCGCGTCTACGCCGCCCTCTACTCGCCCCAGGACCGCCTCATCGAACGGTTCGTCCGCCGGCGGCTGCGGAGCTACGAACGGAATGCCGCAGCGAGGCTCGCCTACCACGATCGCGGCTCGATCGCCTTCCTGCACAACCTCGGTCTCTCCGGGCAGATGACGGCACTCGCGCTCTGCCTCGCGATCGGGCTCCCGGAGCTCGAGTTCGCGATCGTGCTCGCCTGCGGGGTCGCGCTCGTCCCGCTCGAGCTCCGGCGCGGGCTCAGAGCCGCACGAACCGACCAACTCGTCCTTACCGAGAGGAGCCAGACATGCTGACCGACGACGTCGCCGTCGCAGCGGAACCCGAGAACGTGGTCGAGCTGCGGGGCGGGAAGCCGGTCCTCTCCCTGGCTCCGCGCGAGATCGCGCCCGAGGACTGGCGGCGCTACGAGGCGTACATCGAGGAGATCTTGACGGTGCTCGGACTGCCGCCCGAGACCCCGGGCACGCGCGAGACGCCGCAGCGCTTCCTGCGCGCGCTTTCCGAGGCGACTGCCGGCTACGAGGGCGACCCGAAGCTGATGACGGCGTTTCCGAGCGAAGCGGCCGGCGGACGGGAGGCGCCGCTCGGCCAGATCATCGAGGGCCCGATCGCCTTCAACGCCCTCTGCGAGCACCACGCGCTGCCGTTCCACGGTCACGTCCACATCGGCTACATCGCAGGCGACCAGATCATCGGCATCTCGAAGCTGACACGCCTCGTGCGGCTGTTCGCGCGCCGCTTCACGGTCCAGGAACGACTCGGCGAGCAGATCGCCGACACGCTCCTCGACCTCATCGAGCCCCGAGGCGTCGCCGTGCACATCGAGGCGTCGCACCTCTGCACGCAGATGCGCGGCGTCGAAGAGCACTCGAGGACGACCACGACCTTCTGGCGCGGCGCCTTCCGTGAAGCCGAGCTGCGGCGCGAGTTCCTCGCCGAAGTGCACCGGCGCGACGCACGGTGAGCACGCTCCAGCCGCTCACGCTCGTGTACGACCGGGGGGACGTGCGGCCGTTCCCGCTGCCGGCCGAGCTCCAACGGCTCTACGGCGGCGAGTTGGGGCTGCCGGAACGCTGCGTCTTCGCGAACTTCGTGTCGACGATCGACGGCGTGGTCGCGATCCCCTCCCTTCGCCGCTCGAACAGGCTGATCAGCGAGGACAGCGAGGCCGACCGGTTCGTCATGGCCCTGCTCCGCGCCTGCGCGGACGTCGTTCTCGTCGGCTCCGGCACGCTCATCGGATCGCCGACGGCCCGCTGGCAGGCCGAGGGCGCCTACCCGCCGGCCGCCGCTGAGCTGGCCGAGCTCCGCCGGCTGCTGGGGCGCCCCGCAGGACCCGAGGTGGCGGTCGTCACCGGCAGCGGGTCGATCGATCCCGCGCATCCCGCCATCCGCGCAGGTGCGCTCGTGCTGACGACAGCCCGTGGCGCGGCGAAGCTCGCCGACCGGCTTCCGGACCCTGCGCGCGCGGCCGTCCTTCCCGGCGAGCTCGAGGTCGACCTTCGCGCGGCTCTGGCGTTCCTGCACGCCAGCGGGCACGAGCGGATCCTGAGCGAGGCCGGCCCCACGCTCTTCGGAGCCCTCGCCGCCTCGGGGCTGGTCGACGAGCTCTTCCTGACGGTCTCGCCCCTCCTGGGCAGCCGGTCCGGGGCCGAATCGAAGCTCGGGCTCGTCGAGCACACGGAGCTCCTACCGTCACGCCGGCTCAGGACGCACCTCCGGTCGGTTCGCCTGCACGGCGACCACCTCTTCGTCCGCTACGAGCTCGAGCCTCCGGTCGAAGCGGCGTCGACGCCGTAGAGACGCGAGGCAGGCCGTTCGACGCGGGGTCCCGCTCACGTCCCACCCAACGATCAACGGCGGGGTCGAGGGAGAGGTCCGCCCGGTCAGGCCGTCGCGGTGATCGTGATTCCGCCGCGAGCCTTCTGCGCCAGCGTCACGGTCACGTCGCTTCGCTCGAGCTCGAGCGCCTCGGCGACGTCGTCGCGAATCCGAACGGCCAGCGCTTCGCAGAACGCTCCCTCGTTCCGGTAGCGCGCGAGGTACAGCTTCATCGACTTCGACTCCAGGCAGACACGCTTGGGCACGTACTCGATCGTGGCGACGTAGAGATCCGGCTGCCCCGTGATCGGACAGACCGCGGTCAGCTCGTCACTCGTCATCTCGACGCGCGTGACGCCTGGGTTCTCGAACGTCTCGAGCCCCGCGTAGCGCTCGGAGCCGGGATGTCCGAGAGCGACGAACTCGTCAGTCGGACGAACCACGTTCATGCCCGTACTCTAGGTGCCGGTGGGAGCCGCGAGGCGTGTCTATCTGGCGGGGCCGCCGTACGCGGACGAGTACCGGCGCCGCGCGGCGATCCTCGTGCAGCAGCGAGCCTGGGAGCCGGTCGACCCGATGCGGCGCGACTTCCGCGGCCGCACCGAAGGGCGCGAACGCGAGCTGGTCGAGGGAGACCTCGCCGACATGGACACGTGCGATGCCGTCCTCGCGGCCTTCACGCAGCCCGACGAGGGAACGGCCATGGAGGCCTGGTACGCACACGCCGCCGGGACGCCCGTCGTCGCCTACACGGGCGGCGCGCCGCCGCACCCATGGACCGTGTACGTGTCAGTCCGCGTGTGCGCCGATCTCGAGCAGGCGGTCGCCGCACTCGACGACCTCAGGATCGGGCCGCGATCGCAGCACGCCTCCACCTCGGGAACCGGCGAAAGCGCCCTGCCGGGCGGCGGCGTGAGCGTCGACGAGTGACCGACGCGTCGTTTCCAGCAAGCGATCCGCCGTCGACGTGGACCTGGGAGGTTCGAGCACCCGGCGCGGAGGTCGAGGACACTTCGGATCTGCCCCTGCCGCGCGTGCGACGACCGCGGCGGCTTGACGGTCCGGCCGAGTTCCAACCGCAGCGACGCGCTCGGCTGACCCCGCACGCGCGGGCGCGTGCTGCCGCGGAACGACTCGCCGTCCCCGAGTCCTCACGGACGAACGCGGACGATCGTCTTCCGCTTGATCCGTTCGGTCGGGTTGAAGGCGGCGACGGCATCCTCGAGGGCCGAGACCTTGCCGATGTTCGTCCGCAGCCGTTCGTCACGCACCCGCCGAGCGATCTCACCCAGTTGGGCGCGGTTGGACACGACGATGAAGTCGATCGCCAGGCCGCCAACCGGCCGGGCCTCGGGCGGCCCCGTGATGGTCACCAGCGTTCCTCCGGCCCGAGTCAGGCCCGCGGACCGCTTCCCGATGTCGCCGCCGATGACGTCGAAAACCAGGTCCACTCCGCCGACGTCTTCCAGGGCATCACTCTCGAGGTCGACGAACTCGTGCGCGCCGAAGTCGAGAGCCGTCTGACGGCCGGTAGCGCGTCCGGTGCCGATGACGTGGGCGCCGGCCTCACGTGCGAGCTGGGTCGCCATTGACCCGACTGCGCCGGCCGCGCCGTGCACGAGGACGCTCTGCCCGACCCGGAGGCGGCCATGCTCGAACAGACCTTGCCACGCGGTCAGGCCTGGCCCACCGACAGCCCCGTCGCGCCATAGCTGAGGGCGGTGACTACTCCGGCCACCTCGTGCCCCGGAATCGACGGCGTCCGGTCACGGCCGAGGCGATCGATCCAGGTCGAGGGCCACTCCAGCTCATTCCCGGTGAATCCCGACGCATGAACTTCAACGACGACATCGCCGTAGTTCGCGCCCGAGAGGCTGGCGAGCCTCGCGGCATCCGGCTCGGGCCGCTCCACGAGCGTCATCCCGGCTGTCCCCGCGGCTTGATCCGTCACCACGATCGCCTTCATCCGGCACGTGCCGGTGTCGAGCTTTCGCTTCGATCGTGTGAGGCCGCTCGTACAGCTACGCGGCTTGATGCGCCCGCGACGACCAAATCGACGTCGCCGCCGCCCGCTACCGAGCGGTGTTGGGCGGCGGCGTGCACGGGTTCCGATTCGTCAGACGACGTTCGACGTCAGCCTGTCGGGGCTGCGCCGTTGAGGACGACGCCGAAGCGGCTCGGATCGGCGTCGTTCTCGTCGCGCGGCACGAACAGATACTCCGCCCCTGCGGGCTCGAGCGTGACGAGCAGGCGCGCCTCCTCGCCACGAACGCTCAGGCCGTGTGGCACGTTCTTCGGAAGCGCGGCGTACGAGCCGGCTTCGACGTCGATTCGCTCGTCGGCGACGAATGCGGTGATCGCGCCGTCGAGAACGTAGATCGTCTCGTCTTCGCGCGTGTGCGTGTGGATCTGTGGCTCGTCGCCCGCGCGGATGCGCCACTCGACGACGGCCCACTCCCCACCGGACTGCTCACCGGCGATCTTCAGCTCGGCGCTCGAGCCGTGGCCGGACTCGACGGTGCGACCTCCGCCGGGACCCGTCAGAACAGGATTGCTCAAGGACATCTGCACTCCCTTTGTCATCGTCCGCGTTCCAGCACTCGCGGGTCGAGATCAATCTGCCGGGCTCAAGGACGCGCATGCCTACCGCGAGGTGCACAGGGGCGGGCAGACGTTCCCGGCTCGTCTCAGCCGGAGATCGCGAGACCTCTCACGGGCACGGCGTCATTCCCTTGACACAACGGCATGACCTCGGGCTACGGGCTCGCCGGCAGGCTGTTGAGGAATCGGATGAGCGAGGAGGTCAGTACGTGAGCGATGGCGTTGAGAAAGCGATCCTGGCCGGAGGATGTTTCTGGGGAATGGAGGATCTCTTCCGGAAGCGACCCGGCGTCAGTTCGACGCGGGTCGGCTACACCGGCGGCGATGTTCCGAACGCGACCTACGGCAAACATGGCGGGCACGCAGAGGCGATCGAGATCGTCTTCGATCCCAAGCGAACCTCCTACCGAGAGCTGCTCGAGTTCCTCTTCCAGATCCACGACCCGACGACGCGGAACCGTCAAGGCAACGACATCGGGACGAGCTATCGCTCGGCAATCTTCTATCTCGATGAGCAGCAGCGCCGCGTCGCCGAGGAGACGATCGCCGACGTCGACGCTTCGGGCCGCTGGCCCGGGAAGGCCGTGACCGAGGTGACCCCCGCCGGCCCGTTCTGGGAAGCCGAGCCCGAGCATCAGAACTACCTCGAGCGAAACCCGCACGGCTACACCTGTCATTACGTTCGCCCGGACTGGGTTCTGGCGGAACGGACAAAAGCGGCCACCGTCTAGGCACAAGCCGCGCACGAGCTCCGCCTGCTCTACGGCGGTGACTTCGGCCCTTCCGGAGCGGTCGGTCTACGCCAACTTTGGCGATCGTCAGGCGAGCGGGTCGACCCCGCTGCGAGTCACCGCGGGAACGACCGCGTGCGCTGGTCTCCAATGACGGCCGAGTCGTCCGTTCGCGTTCCCGAATTCCCTCGTGCCGAGCCTACGTTGGGTCCGTGGCCACGGGCGCCAACCAGGCCACGTCATTCAACACAGGAGGTACGCAATGTCTGGGCTCAACAACCTCATGGGCCGCGGATTCATCTCGCAGGTCGTCCACGGGGTGCTCGACTACCCACTCGCGGCGGTCCTGATCGTGCTGCCGCTCGTTCTCGGCTTCGACGACGCCGCCGCCACGTGGATCGCCGTCGCCTTCGGCATCGGCGCCGCGGTGCTCGCCGTGGGCACAGCCTGGTCGACCGGAATCGTCCGCGTCATTCCGCCACTCCTCCACGGCTATGCGGACATCGCGGTCACCGTCGCGCTGATCGTGCTGCCGTTCATCGTCGGGTTCTGGGACGACACGACCGCGCTCCTCTTCTACCTGATCGTCGGTGCCGGCGGCCTGGTCGCGACGCTCGCGACGCGCTTCGAGCCACGCATTCGGACCGAACGCCGCACGATGCTGTCTACGGAATTCCCGCCGACATCGACCGACTCACCGACGCCGGCATGACCGATCCCGAGGTCGGGCGCCTAACCTTCGTCGGCGTGGTCGGACCTGACCCGACTCCCGAGGAGATGGCCGCACTCATGGCAAAACGGATAACCCACCTGCCCCGTGCCGTCGCCGAGTCTCAGGGCTACCGAATGCTCGACCCGCAGACGATCCTCGTGGTCGGGGACACGCCCAAAGACATCGACGCTGCGAAGGCAACGGTGGGCTGAGCAACGATGTCCGGTTTTCGCCGACCCATGAGTCGTGCCGCCCGCGCGCTCATCTTCGATCTGGACGGGACTCTCGTCGACACCGTGTACGCGCACGTCTTTGCCTGGCAGCGTGCGTTCGCCGAGCTCGGACTACCGATCGACGGCTGGCGGATCCACCGTCGGATCGGGATGAGCGGCGGGCTCTTCGCCCGCGCCGCGGCGCGCGAGATCGGTCGACCGCTTTCGCTGACCGAGGTCGAGACGATCCAGCGCCGCCACGGCGAGATCTACCGCGAGATCCTGCCGGAACGACATCCGCTCCCCGGAGCGGTCGAGCTGCTCGGCGACCTACGGGCTGAGGGGATCGTCCACGGCATCGCCACCTCGGGCCGGCGACCGGAGATCGATGCGTCACTGGAAGCGCTCGGCGTCGGGGAGGAAACGGTCGTCGTCGAACGCGGCGACGTGGAGCGCGCAAAGCCGGAGCCGGATCTCTTCCTGACGTGCGCCGAGCGACTTGGCGTGACCGCCTCGGACTCATACGTCATCGGCGACGCCGTCTGGGATCTGCTGGCCGCCCGGCGAGCCGGGATGCTCAGCGTCGGCCTTCTGAGCGGTGGCTACGGCGAGGACGAGCTGGCGCGCGGAGGCGCATTCCGCGTCTACCGCGACCCCGCCGAGCTCCGGCAATCGCTCGATGAGCTCGGAGTACGGGAGTGAGGCACTCCGCCTCCTCGGCGCAGGCGAAGCGAACGCGAGCTCCAAGACGGGCCGTCAATCCGCCGCCGCCGTAGCCAGGGTCGCCCGGGCACCGGCCGCATGGACGGCCGCCGACAAGGTGGCGATGTCGTAGGCGCCGTAGTGGCGTCGGCCGTTGATGAAGAAGGT
>JAICPI010000029.1 GCA_025929895.1 Thermoleophilia bacterium | reverse complement strand
GACGAACGACCGCACGCGTCTAGCCGACGGCCTGCAGCACCGGTGCAGCGACCGGCAGTCGCGGCCCGGCGCACACCACGTCGAGCGCGGGGCAGCCGGCGCACGCGTACTCGCTCGGCGTCGGCCTGAACTCGCCGGCGCGGAGCCGCCCGATCGCCGCAGAGAGCTCGGCCGCGAGCGCGGGTAGCTGGTCCCGCGTGAACGTCGTCAGCACCGGTTCCTCGGGGCGCTCCAGGAACTGGTACGCGACCTCGACCTCCGTCGCGCCCGCGCGGAACGCCGCGAGCGCGTACACGAGCCGCTGGAGCGCGTAGGCGCGCGCGACGATCTCCGCGGGCTCCTCGTCCTCGAGCGCGTTCGACTTGTAGTCGACGACGAGGGCGCGGCCGCCCTTCTCGTGGTAGGCGTCGAGGTACCCGTGCAGCAGGACGCCGTCGTGCTCGAACGTGAAGTGGCGCTCCTTCGCCACGCCGTCGAGGCGCGCGACGCGGCGCGCCAGCTCGGACTCGCAGTACGCCTCGATCAGCGTGCGGATTCGCTCGACCTCCACGGGCGTCGCCGAGGGATGCGAGGCGCGCAGGCGCTCCTCCCACCCGGCCGGAAGTGCCGGCGCCGCCAGGTCGACATGCTCGAGCTCGGCGTGCACCGCGCTGCCGATCGCGGTTCCCGACAGGCCCTCGTGCCCCACCTCGTGGACGTCGGCCGAGCGCATCCCCGCCACGCGCTCGGCGAAGTAGCGGTACGAGCAGGTGTCGAAGAGCGAGAGCGCGGTGAACGAGAGCCGTCGGACGTGGTGCAGCGCCGGCTGGGCGATCGCGGTCAGCTCCGGCAGCGTCGGCGCCGGCGGCGGCAGCGGCGCCACCGCACCCTCGGCGAAGAGCTCGAGCTGCCCCGGCTCGGCGTCGGGCTCGCCGTCTTCCTCTGCGACCGGCCGGAAGCGGTCGAAGCGGAACTGGATCGTCGCGTCGCCGCGCACGAGCTCGAGCGGCGCGCCGTCGGCCGCCGCGAGCTCCGCGCCCGCGTCGAGCCGCTCGAGCACCCACCCCATCGGCGTCGAGCGGTCGGCGCTGCTCTCGGGATCGATCGCGCCGGAGACGACCAGCCGGTCGATCGCCCGCGTCATCGCCACGTAGTAGAGGCGCAGGCGCTCGGCGCGTTCCTCCTCCTCCCGCGTTCTCCGCACCTCGTCGTACGCGAACGCGCCGCGGCGCTTGCTCGTCGCGGGATCGGCGACGCGGAAGCCGAACCTGCCGTCGGCGAGCGCGAGGATCTCGTCACCGTCCGGCGCGCGGCGGTCGCGGCCGGCGTCCGCGACCACGACGACCTTGAACTCGAGCCCCTTGGCGGCGTGGATCGTCAGCAGCCTGACCGCGTCCGCACCCTCCTCCTCCGCCACCGCCTCGAGCTCGCGCGCCCCGACGGCCTCCTGGTCGCGCACGAAGCGGACGAACCCCTCGATGTCGGAACCGCGCAGCTCCTCATACGAGCGCGCGAGCCGCGCGAGCTTGCGGAGATTCGCGTAGCGGCGGCGCCCGTCCCACTGCGCGAGCACGGCGAGGTCGTAGTCGTGCTCGGCCACGATCCGCTCGCAGAGCCGCTCGAGCGGCAGTCGCGGGAGCGCGCGGACGAGGCGCTCGTACCGCTGGAGGAACGCGCGCAGCAGCTGCGAGTCGGCCTCGTCGAGCTCGGCGGGCAGACCCTTCTCGATGCCGGCGAAGAGCGGCCGCTTCGACGCGGCGCGCCGGATGAGCACGAGCGCGTCGTTGGAGACGCCGACGAACGGCGACGCGAGCACGGCCAGCAGGGCCTGGTCGTCGTAGCGGTTCTGGAGCAGGAGCAGGTACGAGAGCAGGTCGACGACCTGCTGCTGGCCGAAGTACCCTCGACCCGTCGCGCGGTACGTGGGCAGCCCGGCGTGCCGCAGCTCTTCCTCGTACACCTCGGCGTCGGTGCCCGCGGCGAACAGGAGCACGATCTCGCCCGGTGTCGCCGCGCCCTCGTCGACGAGCTCGCGAACGCGCTGCGCGATGTGACGCGCCTCCGCCTTGCGCCAGTGCGTCCCGGTGCCCGCGTACGTCTCCTTCTCCGTCAGGAGCAGCTCGACGGGGTGACCGAAGACCGGGTCGGGGAACTCGCCCGAGGCGGCGAGCGGCTGGAACCCGTCGCCGAACTCGTCGTGGAAGAGGTGGTTGACCGCGGCGAGCACCTCGGGCCGCGAGCGGTAGTTGCGCACGAGGGCGATGCCTCCGCCCTCCGCCTCGCGACGCTCGCGGAAGACCTGCACGTCCGCGTGGCGGAAGCCGTAGATCGACTGGAACTCGTCGCCGACGAAGAAGAGCTCGGGAGCCCCGGGGCCGTCGGCGAGCAGATCGATCACGTCGCACTGGAGCCGGTTCGTGTCCTGGAACTCGTCGACCATGATCGCCTTGAAGCGCAGGTGCTCGCGCTCGCGGATCCGCTCGTTGGAGCGCAGGAGCTCGCGGGCCGCGAGCTGGAGATCCTCGAAGTCGAGCACGCCCTCGCGCCGCTTCGCGTCGTCGTACGCGCGGGCGAAACCCTCGAGCAGCGCCTGGAGGAGGTCGCGGTCGCGCAGCGCGAGCTCGTCGAGCGCGGCCTGCTCCACGTCGGCGCGGGCAGCCTCGTACGTCGTCGCGCGGACGCCGCGCGCGCGGTGCGCCGAGAGCTCGAGCAGGCGCTCGGCGCGAGGCTCGCCCTCGACGAGCTCGAGCAGGCGCGAGGCGTTCGCGCGCGCGAGGTCGGTGGCGTCGCTGTCGTCGGCGAGGCAGCGCGCGGCCTCGCGCAGCCGCTCGACGCGTTCGTCGAGGGGAGCGCGCTCGCCGAGCTCGAGCGCGAGCGGCCGCCCGGCCGAGCGCAGCGTCTCGAAGATCCCGACCAGCATCCGGCGGAGCGCACGCGTGCCGTACGTGGCCAGCAGCTGGAGCCGCTCCGGCTCCTCGCCGGCGCAGAACTCGTCGAGCGCGGCGTCGAACGCCTCGCCGGCGAGCACCGCCGACTGGGCCTCGTCGAGCTCCCGGAAGCGCGGGTCGAGCCCCGCCTCGAACGGGTACGTGCGCAGCAGGCGCGCGCAGAAGCCGTGGATCGTCGAGATCCACGCGCCGTCGAGCTCGCGCGCGAGGTCCACGCGGCCCCGGTCTCTGAGCTCGCGCCTGATCCGCGAGCGCAGCTCGCCGGCGGCCTTGCGCGTGTACGTGATCACGAGCACGGAGCCGACGTCGAGCCCGCGGTCGCACACCGCGCGCACGAAGCGCTCGACCAGCACCGCCGTCTTGCCGGTGCCTGCGCCCGCGGAGAGGAACACGCGGCCGCCCGCCTCGATCGCGCGCTGCTGCTCGGGGTTCGGCGCGAGCCGTGTCATGCGCGCTGCACCCGGCAGACGGGCCAGAGGTCGCACCACTGCGGGCACTCGCCGCCGCGCGGGTCGTGCTTGACGTCGCCCGTCCGGATCCGCTGCGCGAGCGACCGCGCCGTGTCGCGGGCGGTCTCGACCTGGCGCCAGAACGCGTCGTCGTCGACGTAGTCGCGCGAGACGTACCCCGCGAGCACCTCCTCGCGCGCGTCGGCGCGGAGCAGGCCGCGCGGCTTGCGGTCGCCGCCGAGCGGCCGGTACACGCCGCCGAGCGGCTCGATCCCGACGAGGTCGCGCAGCACGAGCATGTAGAGCGGGATCTGGAGCCGCAGCTCCTTCTCGATCTGCGTCGCCGAATGCGCGGTCTTCCCCGCCTTGTAGTCCTGCACGATCCCGCGCGCGCTGAAGGGATCGACGTCGATGCGGTCGATCTTCCCGCTCAGCGTGAGCCCCTCTCCGAGGTCGAGCCCGCGCTGGAGCTCCTGCGGCGAGCGCTCCATCCCGAACGAGACCTCGAAGCGCTTCGGCACGAGCTGCGCGTCGTCCTCGGCCTCGAAGCGGACGAGCGCCTCGAGGTCGCGCCAGAGCCCGGCGTCGAGCTCGCGCCGCTGCATGGGTGTCATCTCGATGCGCTGGCCCTCGAGCGCCTGGTCCAGGCACCGGCGCATCAGGCGCACGGCGTCCTCGACGCGCTCCGGCGGAACGCGGTCGGCGCCGAGCTCCTTCGGCAGCGAGGTGAAGAACTTGTTCAGCGCGGTGTGCGCGACCGAGCCGCGGAGCCTCGCGTCGACCTCGGCGTCGATCGTCCGCGGATCGAGCAGCCGGTCGACGAACCAGGCGGACGAGCAGTCCGCCATGCGCTCGAGCTCCGTGACGTTGAACGTCGTGCGCGAGCGCAGCGTCTCGAGCACGAGCGGGTGGCGGAGCCTCGTCCGCCGGTCCTGCGCCCGGCGCGCGCGCAGGAGCCGGCGCTCCCACCCGTTCGCGTTCGCGAGCCCGTCCGCCTCCGCCGGCTCGTCGCGCGCGATCGACGCGAGCGCGCGCAGGCGCTCGCGCTCGGTCGGGGCCTCGTCGATCGGCCACGTCAGCTCGGAGAGCCGCCGGCGCGTCGTCGCCCGCTCGACCTCCTCGCGCGGGAAGAGCGCCTGTACCTCGTCCCAGAACGGGCTCGCCTCCCTCGGGCTGCCCTCGTCGGTGGCGGACTCGCGCACGAGGTAGAGGCGCCGTGTCGGCCGCGAGCACGCGACGTAGAAGAGGTAGCGGTCGCGGCTCACCTGGTCGACGCGCTCCAGCCGCGCGCCGAGCCGCTCGCGCTCCTCATCGTCGAGGAAGGGCGAGCCGGCGGGGCGCCGCGGCAGGCTTCCCTCCTCGAGCCCGAGCACGAAGACGATCTCGAAGCGCGCCGTCCGCGCACGGTCGAGGTCGAGGACGGCGACCCTGCCCGGATCGAGCAGGGGGCGCCGGAGCCGGGAGCGCTCCAGCGTCGCGATCACGTCGTCGGCCGCGACCGGCTCGCCGACGCGCGCCGACCACGACTCGAGCTCGTCGAGCAACCGGAGCGCGGCGTCGAGCGCGCGCAGGTCGTCGGCCGGCTCCTCGCCCGCCGGCGGCCGTTCGAGCCCGTGCGCCGCGCGGAGCATCGACTGCGCCAGCGAGCGGACCGCCGCAGCCGGCGTCGACCCGGAGCGCAGCGCCTCGAGCTGGCGGAGCGGCGACCCGCGCAGCTCCTCGAGCACGGCCTCGATCCGCTCCTGCGCCGCGACCGCCCGGCCGCGCAGCCGGCCCTCGACGAAGTCGACATGGGCGCGCGTCAGGCCGGAGTAGGGCGACCGCAGGAACGCGAACAGGTCGGAGCGCGGCCCGCCCGCCCACGCGTAGCGCAGGAGCGCGAGCAGCGCGTGGCCGAACGGCGTCTCCGACAGCCGCGGCCGGCCGTCGAGGACGTACGGGATGCCCAACGTTCGGAACGCGGTCTCGAGCGGCGCGCGCCAGCGGGTGGGCGACGGGCAGACGATCGCGATCGACTCCGGGCGCACGCCCGAGCGGACGAGCCCGAGGATCTCGTCGCCGACCAGCTCGAGCGCACCGCGGACGCCGGCGCCCTCGAAGAACGCGAGCGCCCCCTCGATCGGCGGCGCGGGCGCCGGGTCGTCGGAGAAGAGCGCGCGCTCGAGGTGGGCGATCGCGGGGTGCGCGACGCCGACGGCGGCCGGCAGCTCCTCGATCCGGCCGCCGGCGAGCGCGGCGAGATCCTCGGCCGTCGGGCGCAGGGAGGCGAACGCGGCACGTCCCTGCTCGTACGGGAGCGAGACCGTGACCTCGGCACGGCCCGCGAGCGCCTCGACGAGCGACCACTCGACCGCGGTCAGGCGCTCGAAGCCGTACGCGAACACGGGCTCCCCGCCCCACGCGTCGAGCTCGCTCCGCAGTCGCTCCACGGCCTCCGCGCGCAGCAGCTCGCGGTCCCACAGCCCGAGCGAGTCGAGCTCCGCGCGGTAGGCCGCGTACAGGTGCGCGAGGTCGCCCTCGAGCCGGTCCGGGGCGACGAGCGCCCCCTCGAGCTCGCGGATCGCCTCGCGGAGCGTCTCGGCGAACCCACCCGAGCGCGCGGACGCGGACAGCCCGTTCAGGGAGGCGCGGGCGACGGCGCGCCGCAGGAGCAGGTGCTGCTGCGCCTCGCTCGCGAGCGGACGCGGGGCGCCCGCGTACGCGATCCGCTCGAAGACGTCGTCGAACGTCCCGATCGCGCCGCCGAAGACGCAGCCGCTCCGCGCGACGAGCTCGCGCTCGACCCGCTCGACGTCCGACCGGTTCGGCACGATCAGGACGGGCTCGCGATCGAGGGCGGCCAGGTAGCGCTCGAGCAGCAGCGACACCTTGCCCGCATTCGCGGGGCCGACGAGCAGGCTCAGACCCACAATCGACCCATCGTAGTGCGGCCTCCTGACGGATCAGGATGCGCCTGCCCGCAAACTGCGGCCGAAAGACACGAAGGGCGGCTCTCGCCGCCCTCAGCTCACGCCGCCGCCGACTTGGGCCGGCGCCCGCGCCGTGCGGCCGGCTGCCCCGGCAGCTTGCCGGCGCAGTCCTCGCAGAGGTCGGCCTGCTTCGAGCCGCGGCGCGCGTCGTTGAAGTTGATGCGCATCACGGCGCCCTTCGATTCATCGATTTCGTTGCCGCAATTGTCGCAAACAAGCACGGTCTTTCGCGCCACGGTTTCCTCCTGGATATTCGTCGGGATTGCGACTCTAGCCGAAGCTACGCGGCGGACCGTGCTTGCCGAATTCGCCACGAGCGAAGCAGGCTGAGAAGCGCCTGCTCTTCCGGATCGAGCCCCGGATCGCGGGCGGAGACGACTCGCAGGTGCCTGGGCCGGAAATCGGCGATCGTGCGCCCTTGGAGGTACTGCTCGATCACGGGCGGGCTGATGTACGACGCGCGGCACACCGCCGGCGTGTTGCCCAGGCGCTCGGCCACCGTGCGGCACACGGCGGTGACGACCTTCTTCGCCTGGGGCTCCGGCTCGACCGCACCCCGCTCCGCGAGGGCGATCGCGGCCAGCAGCGTTCCGCCCCAGGTGCGGAAGTCCTTGACCGTGAAGTCGTCTCCCATGTGCTCCTGCACGTAGGCGTTCAGGTGCCGGTCGGTCAGCCCCACGAGCGCGTCGTCGCCGTTTCGGAAGCGGAACAGGCGGCGCCCGCCCTTCAGCTCGAGCAGCTCCTCGATCGCGCCCGCGAGCTCCTCGTCGACGACCGCCGTGCGGACGCGGACCTTGTGCTTGCCGGGGAAGTCAAGCGAGATCCTGCTCCCGCGCACGTGCACGTGCCCCTTGCGGAGCGTCGTGATCCCGTACGTCCGCGACTCCTTCGCGTAGCGCTCGGACCCCGGTCGGAACCAGCCGAGGTTGATCAGCCGCAGCGCGATCGCGCAGACCCGCTCGCGCTCGAGGTGGTCGCGGTCCATGTGCTCGGCCATCGCCGTGCGCAGCTTCGGAAGCCGCTCGCCGAAGCGCAGGAGGTTGTCGTACTTCGCCCGCTCCTGCTGCGCGCGGTACTCCGCCGAGTAGAGGTACTGCTTCCGCCCCGCCTTGTCGTAGCCGACCGCCTGGAGCTTCGCTCTCGGTCTCGGCGAGATCCGGACGTCGCGCCAGGCGGGCGGGATGCGCAGCGCGTCGATGCGCTCGAGCTTGTCGTGGTCGGTGATCTGCCGACCGCGCGCGTCCTCGTAACGAAAGCCGCGGCTCTTCGAGCCGCGGCGGACCCAGCCCCCTGTCCGTCCCACGTGCCCTCTCTAACCGACGCGGAGGGGCGGTAATCTCGCCGCCCATGGACACGCGGACGATCGTCGTGCTCGAGGGCGACCAGACCGGGCAGGAGCTCCTGGAGGAGGCGCTCCGCGTGCTCGCGCCGGACGTGGTCGGGCTCGAGCTGGAGTTCCCCCGGTTCGACCTCTCGCTCGAGCGACGGCGGGAGACGGGCAACGAGGTCGTCCACGAGGCCGCCCGCGCGATCCGGGACCGCGGCCTCGGGCTGAAGGCGGCGACGATCACGCCCGAGGGCCAGGGCGACGTCGGTTCGCCGAACCGCATCCTCCGCGAGGAGATCGGCGGGCGGGTGATCGTGCGCACCGGCCGGCGGATCCCCGGCGTCGTCCCGGTGGGCGGGATCTTCGCGCCGATCTCGATCGTGCGCATGGCCGTGGGCGACGCCTACGGCGCGAAGGAGTGGCGTGAGGGCTCCGGCGACGACGAGCTCGCGTTCCGCACGGAGCGGATCGAGCGGCGCATCTGCCGGTCGGTGGCGGAGTACGCGTTCAGGCTCGCTGGGCGCACGAACGCGCGCGTGTTCGGCGGGCCGAAGTACACGGTCTCGCCGACGTACGAGGGGATGCTGAAGGAGGAGATGGACGCGGCCGCCGGCCGCCACTCCGACGTTCCCTACGAGCCGCAGCTGATCGACGCCACGTTCGCGCTCCTGATGGCGCGGGCGTCGGAGCCGCTCGTGATCCCGTCGCTGAACCGCGACGGCGACATCCTCTCCGACTTCGTCCTGCCGCTCTTCGGCTCGATCGCCGGCTCCGAGTCGCTGCTCGTCGCGTTCGACGAGAACTACGTGCCGCGCGCGTTGATGGCCGAGGCCGCGCACGGAACCGCGCCGGCGCTCGAGGGGAAGAACATCGCGAACCCGATGGCGATGATCCTCGCCGCGGGGGCGCTGCTCGTCCACGGGGACGAGCCCGCACAGCAGGCCGCGCGCGCCGTCCGGGAGGCGTGCCTCGAGGCGGTCTCGGAGGGAAAGCGGACCGCGGACCTCGGCGGGCACCTCGGGACGTCCGAGTTCATGGACGAGGTCATCCGCCGCGTGCGGACGAAGCTCGAGGTCTGGGCCGCGCTCTAGCTACCGGCGGACGCGCACGCCGGTGCCCTCGAGGCGCGTGAGGGCGTCGTCGATCTGCTCGGGCGTTCCCTCCAGGACGACGCTCGTCGTCGTCGCGGCCGCCGTTCCGAGGCGGCGCAGGAACGGCTGGAGCACGACGAGGAACACGTCGAGCACGGCGAGCGCGGCGAGCACCCGGTAGAACCCCTCGCTGTCGACCTCCTCGTAGATCGCGAACGTCGTCATCGACGCGAGCACCAGGGCCAGCCCCGACGCGCCTGCGTAGGCGAACCGGACCGAGGACGGGTCCGTGTCTCGCGAGCGAGCCGTCAGACCGGCGACCTGCGTCGCCGCGGCCGCGAAGGCCGTCGCGGCACCCGCGAGCCGCGCGAGGGTCTCCGAGTTGCCGGACGTCCAGATCCAGGCCAGCACGAGCACGAACGCCCCGGCGGCGAGCGCGATCGAGGCGACTCCGAGCGCTTGCGCGCGACGGTGCTCGAGCAGGATGCCGCCGGGCAGCGCGAGCAGGCTGAAGAAGGAGATCGCCGCGGTCGTGCCGAGGATCCGGCCCTCGGTCGACCCGAAGTCGCCGAAGAGCAGGATCAGGATCGCGAGGGCGGCCGTCGCCGCGAGCGACAGGACCGCCGCGACGAGCAAGCCCCGCTTCCAGTCCATCAGACCGCGAGCAGCATGCGCGTCGACCAGACGTCGATGCAGGCGCGCGCGAGCTTCGGGTCGAACTGGGTGCCCGCGCACTGGTCGAGCTCCCGCAGCGCGTCCGAGTACGACAGCGGCGGGCGGTACGGGCGCGTCGAGGTCATCGCGTCGAACGCGTCGGCGAGCCCGACGAGCCGCGCCTCGACGGGGATCAGCGGGCCGTCGAGCATCGCCGGGTAGCCGAGGCCGTCCCAGCGCTCGTGGTGGTAGAGCACGCACGCGAGCGCCTCGCGCGCGCCGGGAGCGCCGGCGATCAGGCGCGCACCGGCGGCGGGGTGCGTCCGAACCTGCTCCCGCTCCGGCTCGGTGAGCGGGCCCGGCTTGCCGAGCAGCTCGCTCGGGAGCATCAGCTTGCCGACGTCGTGCAAGAGGCTGCCTGCGCGGACAGCCTCGAGCCGCGCCTCCTCCCAGCCGAGCGCTTCGGCGACGGAGAGCGCGAGGTCGGCCACGCGGCGCGCGTGGCCCCGAGTCCACGGGTGGGACTCCTCGACCGCTTCGGTCAGCTCGGCCAGCACGGAGCGCCGATTTCGCGGTCGGGTGGCGCGTCCCTTCCTCGCGCCCGTACATAGGATCCGCGCGGTGAGAGTCGGCGTCCCGCGCGAGACCGCAGTCGGCGAGCGGCGCGTTGCGCTCGTCCCGGACTCCGTGCGGCGGCTCGCGCAGACGGGGATCGAGGTCGTCGTCGAGGCGGGCGCGGGCGAGGGTGCGTCGTACCCCGACGCGGACTACCGCGAGGCAGGCGCCGCGATCGGCGAGCCGTGGTCGGCCGACGTCGTCGCGAAGGTGCAGAAGCCCGACGCGCAGGAGCTCGCGCGGCTGCGCGACGGCCAGGTGCTGATCGGCTTCCTCCAGCCGCTGAACGACCGCGAGGGGATCGAGGCGATCAGTGCGCGCGGCGCCGTCGCGTTCGCGATGGAGTCGATCCCGCGGATCACGCGGGCGCAGCCGATGGACGCGCTCTCCTCGCAGGCGACGGTCTCCGGCTACAAGGCCGCGCTCCTCGCCGCCGACCGGCTGCCGAAGTTCCTGCCGATGCTGATGACGGCCGCGGGGACGGTGCCGCCCGCGAAGGTGCTCGTGCTCGGCGCCGGCGTCGCGGGGCTCCAGGCGATCGCGACCGCCCGGCGGCTCGGGGCCGTCGTCTCGGGGTTCGACGTGCGGCCGGTCGTCCGCGAGCAGGTCGAGTCGCTCGGCGCGGGCTTCCTGGACCTCGGCGTCGTCGGCGAGGAGACCGAGGGCGGCTACGCGCGCGAGCTGACCGAGGACGAGCAGCGCCGCCAGCAGGAAGAGCTCGAGCGGCGGATCCCCGAGTTCGACGCGGTGATCACGACCGCCGCGATTCCCGGGCGGCCCGCGCCCCGCCTGATCCCCGCGGGCGCGGTGCGCGCGATGCGGCCGGGATCGGTGATCGTGGATCTCGCCGCCGAGACCGGCGGCAACTGCGAGCTGACCAGACCGGGCGAGGAGGTCGACGAAGGCGGCGTCGCGATCCTCGGGCCGACCAACCTCGCGAGCACGATGGCGTACGACGCCTCCCGCCTCTACTCGCGCAACGTGACATCGCTGCTCCAGCATCTCGCCCCGGAGGGCGAGCTGCGGCTCGACTTCGAGGACGAGATCACGGCGGGCGCGTGCGTGACGCGCGCGGGAGTCCCCGCGTGAACGTCGCCCGCCTGCGGCGAGCTCCCGTGGGGGAAACCATGTTTCCCCCACGAGCCCCCTTCTTTTCATCTAGTGCGGGGGAACCTCCCGGTTCCCCCGCACCCCCTCCACACCTTCACGGCCAAGAGGCACGGCCGTGAACGCGCAGCTCGTTGCCGAGCTCACGGTCTTCGCGCTCGCGATCTTCATCGGCTTCGAGGTGATCTCGAAGGTGCCGACGATGCTCCACACGCCGCTGATGTCGGGCACGAACGCGATCCATGGGATCATCCTGATCGGCGCGATGCTGGTCGTCGGCACCGCCGACTCGACGCTCGAGCAGGTGCTCGGGTTCGTCGCGGTCGTGTTCGGGACGATCAACGTCGTCGGTGGCTTCCTCGTCACCGACCGGATGCTCGAGATGTTCAAGCAGCGCCGGCCGGACGAGCGCGAAGGCGAATGAGTCGCACCTGGATCGACGTCGCGTACCTCGTCGCGGCGATCCTCCTCATCGTCGGCGTCAAGCGCCTGTCGCACCCGCGCACCGCACGTTCGGGGAACTGGATCGCCGCAGTCGGGATGGCGATCGCGATCGGCTTCACGTTCGCCGTCGAGGAGATCGACTCGTACGGCCTGATGCTCGCCGGGATCGCGGTCGGGACCGCGATCGGGATCGTCTCCGCACGCGCAGTGCGGATGACCGCGATCCCGCAGATGGTCGCGCTCTTCAACGGGGTCGGCGGCGGGGCTGCGGCGCTGATCGCGGCGTCCGAGTTCCACCGGCTCGCGCCCGGCTCGGAGCGGCTGGACGGCGACCTGCTGGTCGGGATCCTGTTCTCCGCCGTGATCGGCTCGATCAGCTTCTGGGGCTCGCTCGTCGCGTTCGGGAAGCTCCAGGAGCTCGTCACCGGCCGGCCCGTCGTCTTCCCGGCGCAGAACGTCGTCAACGCGCTGCTCGGCCTCGCGCTCGTCGCGCTCGTCGCGCTGACGGCGACGACCGAGGACGGGATCTGGATCCTGCTGCTCTGCGTCGTCGCGGCCGTCCTGGGCGTGCTCTTCGTGCTCCCGATCGGCGGCGCGGACATGCCCGTCGTGATCTCGCTGCTGAACGCGTGCACGGGGCTCGCGGCGGCGGCGACGGGGTTCGTCCTCGACAACACGGCGCTGATCATCGGCGGCACGCTCGTCGGCGCTTCGGGGACGCTGCTCACGGTGCTGATGGGCCGCGGGATGGGGCGACCGCTCGTCCAGACGCTCTTCGGGGCCTTCGGCGCCGCACCGGCGGCCGGGGCGGCGGAAGGCGTCGGGCCTTCCGGGGACGGCGCGAGCGTGCGCACGGCCTCGCCCGACGACATCGGCTACATGCTCGCGTACGCGAGGCGCGTGGTCTTCGTCCCCGGCTACGGGCTCGCGGTCGCGCAGGCGCAGCACGACGTGCGCGGCCTGGCCGAGCTGCTCGAGAGCAAGGGCGTCGACGTCCGCTACGCGATCCACCCCGTCGCCGGCCGCATGCCCGGTCACATGAACGTGCTGCTCGCCGAGGCCAACGTGCCCTACGACGAGCTGTTCGAGATGGAGGAGATCAACCCCGAGTTCCCGCAGACGGATGTCGTCGTCGTGGTCGGCGCGAACGACGTCGTCAACCCCGCCGCGCGAAGCTCGCCGGGGAGCCCGATCTACGGGATGCCGATCCTCGACGTCGACAAGGCGCAGAACGTCGTCGTGATCAAGCGATCGCTCGCGACGGGGTTCGCGGGCGTCGACAACCCGCTCTTCTACGACCCGAAGACGGTGATGCTGTTCGACGACGCGAAGTCGGCGCTCCAGCGGCTCGTGTCCGCCGTCAAGGCCGTGTGAGCGTTCCGGCCGCGCCGTTCTTCGACGGCCGCGCCGTCGAGGCGGCCGTCTCGCCCGAGCGCGCGCTCGAGGCGGTGCGGGAGGCCTTCGTCGCATACGCGCGCGGCGAGTGGACGATGCCGCCGAAGGTGTACGTGCCGGCGTACCCGGCCGGCGACTTCCGCGCGATGCCGGCGCTCGGTGCTGGTCACGCGCTGCTCAAGTGGGTGACGTCGTTCCCCGGCAACCCCGGCCTCGGCCTGCCGACGGTGATGGGCCTCGTGCTGCTGTCGGATGCGTCGAACGGCGCGCTGCGCGCGGTGCTCGACGCGGGAGCGGTGACCGCGCTTCGGACGGGCGCGGCGGCCGTGCTCGCGGCTGAGACGCTCGGGCGCGAGAACGCGGACGCGGCGGCCGTGATCGGCGCGGGCGTGAACGGTCGGGCCGCGGCGAGGACGTTCGCCGCGCGCGGCCGGCGCGTGCTGCTCTGGGACGTCGACGCCGCCCGCGCGCACGCCGTGGCCGAGGAGCTCGGGGTCGAGACCGCGGCCTCCAGGGAGGACGCGCTGTCGGCGGATCTCGTCGTCACGGTCACGCCCGGTCGCGAGCCGATCTTCGCGGAGGGCAGCCTGATGCCGGGCCAGCACGTCTCGCTGATGGGCGCGGACGGCCCGGGGAAGCAGGAGATCGCAACGGGCGAGCTTGCCCGCGTGCGCGTCTTCTGCGACGACTGGGAGCAGGCGAGCCACAACGGCGACCTCGTGCACGCGGTCGAGGCCGGCGCCGTCGCCCGAGAGGACGTCACCGAGCTGGGGGCGGTGCTGGCAGGCGGCGCCCGCGGGCGCTCGTCCGCGGACGAGGCCACGGCGTTCGACTCGACCGGCCTCGCGATCCAGGACCTCGCGATCGCGCTGGCCGCGCTCGAGCGCGCGGACGAGCTCGAGCTTCCGCTCTTCCGGCCCTAGGAGGGCTCCGGCCGGCCCGGGTCGAGCACGTCCAGCAGCAGGTCGCGGTCGCCGGTCAGCGCGCGCGCGACCAGCTCGCCGCACGCGAAGCCGAGCACGTTCCCGTGGCCGGAGTACCCGGCAGCGACCCAGACGCCTTCGCGCCCTGGGACCGGGCCCACGAACGGGAGCAGGTCGTCCGTCGTGCCCCAGATCCCCGCCCAGCGGTGGGTGATGCGCGGGCTCGACCCGAGCAGGTCGCGCAGCAGCGACTCGATGCGCCGCTGGACGACCTCCGTGGTCGCCTCCTCGGCGGTCCACTCGTCCTCGAGGCCCGCGTCGCGGGACCCGCCGATCACGAGGCGGCCGTCCGGCGTCTGCTGCCAGTAGTCGTACCCGTGGCGCGCGTAGTGCGGCCGCGGGAAGACGAGCTCCGGCAGCGTCTCGGTCACGAGCACCTGACCGCGCGTCGCACGGATGCGCACGTCGAACTCGGGGACGAGCCCGTCGGTGTACCCGTCGGTCGCGATCACGACCCGGTCGGCCTCGAGTGCGTCGAGTGACTCGATGCGGCTGCCTTCGCGGATCTCGGCACCCGCGGCGGCGGCCGCGTACGCGAGCCGACGCACCCAGCGCGCCGGCTGGAGCGCACCGTCCGCCGGATGCACCAATCCAGCGAGAAAGCGCCCTCGCAGCGCGGCGTCCAGGTCGGAGGCGTCGAGCCACCTGACGTCGAACCCGTCCTCGACGAGCGCATCGTGCTCCGCGCGCAGCTCCGCCGTCTCCGCCGCATCGACGGCGAGGCGGAGGCTCCCGATCACACGAAGCGCGTCGCCGGCGATCCGGCTCATGCGCTCGAGCGATCGCTCTGTCAATTGCCAGTACTCGCGCGCCCGCGTCGACCCGAGCTGCTCCCGAGCGACGTGGTAGCCCATCGCGCCCCCGCGCAGCGCGAAGCCGCCGTTGCGGCCGCTCGCACCGCTCGCGACCTCCCGCGCCTCGTGCAGGCGCACCCGCACACCTGCGGAGGCGAGCGCGAGCGCGCAGGAGCAGCCCGTGACGCCGCCGCCCACGATCTCGACCTCGGGCGCGCCGTGCTCGGCGGACCGCGGCAGCGGCTCGACGGGATCCTCGAGCCAGTACGACGCCACCGAGCGATCGTAGTCACCGCCCCGTCCTTCGGAAGACCCCGTCGGACGCGCCGACGAGGCCTGCCAGCTCGAGCTCGGAGAGCGCGGCGGCCACCGTCCCCGCGTCGACCGACACCGCGCGGACGAGCTCGTCGGCGCTCAGCGACGCGTCGAGCGCGTCGAGCACCGCTCGCGCCGCGGGTGTGAGGTCGGCCTCCGCCCCGGCCGGCGCCCGGAGCCCGAACAGCTCCAGCAGGTCCCCTGCCTCCGTCAGCGGCGTCGCGCCGAGCTTCAACAGCGCGTTGGTGCCCACGCTCAGCGCGGAGGTGATCTCGCCGGGACATGCGTAGACCTCGCGCCCTTCCTCCAGGGCGAAGTCGGCGGTGATCAGGGCACCGCTTCGCTCGCGCGCCTCGACAACGACGGTCGCGCGGGTGAGGCCGGCGACGATCCTGTTCCGTGCAGGGAACCGCCAGGGCGCCGGCTCCACCCCGAGGGCGTACTCGGACACGACCAGCCACGTCTCGGCGATGCGGCGCGCAAGCTCCGCGTGCGCCGCGGGGTAGTCGCGATCGATCCCGCAGCCGAGCACGGCGACCGTCGGCCCGCCGGCCTCGAGCGCGCCGCGATGCGCCTCGGCGTCCACCCCGCGCGCGAGCCCGCTCACGACGACGACACCTGCGCCGGCGAGGTCCCGCCCGAGCGTCCGGGCGACCTGCGCGCCGTAGCCCGAGCATGCACGGGCACCGACGACGGCGACGGAGGGGCGCGCGAGCAGCTCGGCGTCGCCCGCCCCGCGCAGGAACAGCCCCGACGGTGCATCGGCGACGGCGCGCAGAAGCGGCGGGTACGCCCGCGACGAGCGCGGCAGCCAGCGCACGCCTCGGCGCTCGAGCGCGGCGAGGTACGCCGCACCGTCGAAGCGGGCACTGAACGCTGCGAAGCGCGCCGTTCGCTCCTGCGTGCGCGGGTGGACGTTCTGCTCGGCGGCGAACGCGGCGAGCGCGAGCTCGCTCACAGGGACGTCAACTCCTTCGGCGCGCGATACGACAGCGCTTCGGCGACGTGCTGCGGCCCGACCACCCCTGACCCGGCGAGCGCCGCGATCGTCGCGGCCACGCGCGCGACGCGACTCCGACCGCGTCCGGAGAGGGGCAGGCGCTCGACCGCCCGCGTCAGCAGCGCGTTCGCCTCGTCGGACCGGCGCGGTGGGCTCGCGAGGGCGGCCTGCGCGGCGAGCACCCTGGCGCGCACGGCCTGCGAGGACTCCGCGCGCTCCCCGGCGAGCTCGCGCGCTCGCGGGCGCGGCACCGCGACGAGGAGGTCGAACCGGTCGAGCAGCGCGCGCGAGAGCTTGTTCGCGTACGCCGCCAGCCGTTGCGCCGAGCACGAGCACGCGACCGCGGGATCGCCCCGCGCACCGCACGGGCAGAGGTTCATCGTCGCGACGAGCTGAAAGCGCGCCGGGTAGAGCGCCGTCCCCTCGGCACGGGCGACGCTGATCACCCCGTCCTCGAGCGGCTGACGGAGCGCTTCGAGCGCCGGCCGCGCGAACTCCGGAAGCTCGTCGAGGAGCAGGACCCCACGGTGCGCGAGGCTCGCCTCGCCCGGTCTCGGCCCGCGCCCGCCGCCGACGATCGCCGGAGCAGACGCCGTGTGGTGCGGAGCGCGGAACGGCGGCGAGGTCACGAGCGGGTGCTCGGCGCGGAGCACCCCCGCCACGGAGTGGATGCGCGTGACCTCGAGCGACGCCTCGGAGTCGAGGTCGGGCAGCAGCCCCGGCAGTCTCCGCGCGAGCATCGTCTTACCGGTGCCCGGCGGCCCCGCGAGCAGGAGGTTGTGCCCGCCCGCGGCCGCGATCTCGAGCGCGCGGCGTGCGCGTTCCTGGCCGCGGACGTCGGCGAGGTCCGGCCAGCTCGGCGGTTCCGCCCCGTTCCGCGCGGCAACCGGCTCCGGCTCGAGCTCGCCACGGAGATAGGCGACGGCCTCGGCGAGATGCCACACCGGCACCGGCTCGACGCCTGCGAGCGCCGCCTCGGGAGCGCACGTCGCCGCGCAGATGATCTTCCGCAGCCGTGCGCGCCGTGCTCCTTCGGCGACGGCGAACACGCCCGCGACCGCGCGAACTCGCCCGTCCAGGGCCAGCTCGCCGTGCGCCGCGTGGCGTTCGAGCTCGTCGCGGGGGACCTGACCGGACGCGCCGAGGACGGCCAGCGCGATCGGGAGGTCGAAGCCCGAGCCCTCCTTGCGCAGCGACGCCGGCGCCAGGTTGACCGTGATCCGCCCGAGCGGCCACTCGCACTCCGCCGACCGGACGCCGCTGCGGACACGCTCCTTCGCCTCCTGACAGGCGCGGTCGGCGAGCCCGACGATCGTGAAGGACGGGGTTTGTCCCTGTAGATGGGCTTCGACCTCGACGCGCCTGGCGTCGAGGCCGACCAGGGCATGGGTGATCGCGCGCGCGAGCACGTTGCCGAGCGTAGGCGGCAACGTGGAGCGCTTCGTCTCAGCTCTGGGTCAGTTGTGAATCAACGTTGCATCGACGTGCGCGCGATCAGCACGTCTTCGAAGTATTCGCCCGCTCGTCGTCCGGTGCGACGGTTTACGTGTCTGCGCACACGATGCTCGAGTCGAAGACCCGCCTGTTCGAGGATGCTCGGATAGAGCTCGCGCCGGTCGTTCACGACCACCAGCACCGGCGCGCCGTCCTCCAGCTGCTCCGCCGAACGACGGAGCACGTCCGCGACGCCGTCGACGTAGTCCGCGATCGCGGCCTTCGTCGCGCCGCGCCCCAGCTCCGAGGCGCCGCGGTCCTCGAGGCCGAGCAGCTCGTACGCGTACCGATGCTGTTCGTGGTAGTCGATCAGCCCGGGATACGGCGGCGACGTCAGCACGGCGGCATGGTCCGCGCCGAGCCCAAGTGCTCTCGCGTCCCCGTGCAGCACGCTCGCGGTCCTCCCCTTCGCGCGCACACGCGAGAACGCCCGGATGCGGGCGAGCGTGTCGAGCGCGTAGCGGCGCAGGAAGTGGTCTGCGCGAGCGACGGGCCGGCACTCGCGCTTGTGCTTGTGGCACCAGTACGCGCCACGCTGGGGCGCCCGCGGAAAATCGAGGTCGAAGTGAGTCGTCCGGCGTGCAGACCGCGCCGCGCGCGCGAGCACGACGCGCAGAACGTCAGCGTGCTCGTACTCGTCGACGAGCGACCGGAAGAAGAGGAGCTCTGCCGCCGCCCGCGGTGCGAACCACCTTCGGACGTACGCGGACGCACCCTCGTGCCCTCCCGGCTCGGCCGCGTCGAGCCGGGCGCACGCGTCCCGAAGCTCACGTTCGAGGACGAAGAGGTTGTACTCGTCCGTCTTCACGCGCATCAGCAGCGCGTTGAACGCGGCGATGTCGACGCCCGTCGCGTCGTGACCGCTCTCGAGCGCCTGCACGAGCGTCGTGCCGGAGCCGGCGAAGGGATCGAGCACGGGGCCACCCGGCCGGACGTAGCGCGCGAGCAGCGTCTCGACCAGCTGCGGGATGAACTTCCCGAGGTACGGGTGCAGCCGGTGGACGTGCTTCGTGCGCTCCCGTTCCGGGAGGTCGCGCTCCGACCACGAGAGCTCGAGGTCGATCCGGTCGTAGAGAGCGTCCTGAGTTGCCACGCCGGGGACTCCGTTCGGGGCTCAGAACGGATCTCCTAGCGCGAGTCGGCGCAGCCAACCCTGCTGCACGGAGATCACCTCGAACGAGACGTCGAGGTCGCGGCAGGCAGGGTTCCGGGCCAGCCACGCCTCCGCCGCGCGGACGAGTCGCCGCTGCTTCTCGCGGTCGACCATCTCCTCCGGCGCCCCGAAGCCGGGGCCCGACTTCGACTTGACCTCGCAGAAGACGAGTCGTCGGCCGCGTCGGACGATCAGGTCGAGCTCGTAGCCCGCGACCCAGACGTTCGTCGCGAGGATGCGATAGCCGCGCAGCCGGTAGTGCCGGAGCGCGCGGCGCTCAGCGAGCTGACCCGACCCCGCTCTCGGCAAGGTCCGCGTAGCAGCGCGCCTCGAAGGAGCGCCGATGGATCGACGACGGCCCGCGCTGCCGGACGACCGCGGAGTGCCCGGGCGTGATGTAACCGACGTGCGACGAGAACCCGTAGTGCGGGAAGACCGCGTCCATCCGGCGCATCGCGCGGTCGCGCACGACCTTCGCGACGATCGACGCGGCCGCGATCGCGGCGCTCTTCGTGTCGCCGTCCACGATCGCGCGGTGCGGCGGCGCGGACGGGCCGAGGCGGAAGCCGTCGACGAGACAGACGTCGGCGGGCGGCGTCAGCGCGTGCAGCGCCGAGCGCATGCCGGCGAGGTTCGAGCGGTGGAGGCCGTTGCGGTCGATCTCCCGGGCCGAGAAGATCCGCACGGCGACCTTCGCCGCGCACCCCACGACGGCACGGAAGAGCTCCTGGCGCTCCGCCGGCGAGAGCTGCTTCGAGTCGTTCAGCAGCGCGAGCGGGCGAACGCGGTGGTCGCGCAGGCACTCGTAGTCGAGCAGGACGCCCGCGACCACGAGCGGGCCCGCGAGCGACCCGCGACCCGCCTCGTCGACGCCGGCGACGAACCGGGCGCCGAGCTTTCGATCGAAGCGCAGGAGCCGCTGTCCGCTGCTCGGAGGCACGCGGCGAGGATAGCGCCGGGCCCAGCCGGATCCCGGCCTGTGGAAAAGGTCTTACGCCTGCGTCTGGGACGGCTCGGGCTCGGCCTCGACGTCGTCGTCCGTGACGGCCTCCGCGTCGACGACCTGGTCCTCGACGGTCGCCTCCGGCTCGAGGTCGGCCGGCTCGGTCGCCGTGGGCGCGTCCTCCGTCACGGCCAACGTCGTCTCGGCGGGGGCCTCGACCGCCGCCGCCCCCGGCCGCTGCTGCTTCTCGCGGATCCGGGCTTTCTTGCCGACCCGGCCGCGCAAGTAGTAGAGCTTGGCGCGCCGGACGTCGCCCACCGCCATCAGCTCGAGGCGCTCGATCTTGGGCGAGTGCAGCGGGAACGTCCGCTCCACGCCGACCCCGAACGACTGCTTCCGGACGGTGAACGTCTCCCGGGCCCCGGCCCCCTGGCGCTTGATCACGACGCCCTCGAAGACCTGCACGCGGCGCCGCTGCCCCTCGATCACCTGGAAGTGGACGCGGACGGTATCGCCCGCCTTGAACCGCGGGAGGCCGCTGCGCAGCTGGGCGCGCTCGATGGAATCGATCACGTTGCTCATAGGAAGGAGGCCCTGCGGGCCGAGGGTTGATGTTACCGAATGGAAATCCGGTTCGGCGGCCAGTAGGTCGCGAACACCTTCCCGATCAGGTTCTCGCGCGGCACCGTCCCCCAGATTCGCGAGTCGCACGACTGCGTCCGGTTGTCCCCCATCACGAAGTACTCGCCCGGACGGATCGTCAGCGGGTCGTACGAGTTGAAGTCGCGCCGGCCCCGTGGGATGTAGGGCTCGATCAACCTCCTGCCGTCGATGCGCACCTCGCCGTCGCGGATCGCGATCGTCTCCCCCGGCAGCCCGACGATCCGCTTCACGAACGTGCCTGCGGGCGGACATTGCTGCTCGGCGTTCGGTGGCGTGTCGAAGACCACGATGTCGCCGCGAGCAGGATCGCGGAAGTGGTAGATGAAGCGGTTCGCGAGCACGCGGTCGGAGTAGCGCGCGAGGCAGCCCGGCCCCGGCCGCGCGCAGTGGAGGCGCGGCTCCATCGACGAGGTCGGGATGCGGTAGGGGTTGACCACCCACGCCTTGATCGCGAGCACGATCGCGACGGCCCCGACGATCGTGACCAGCCAGTCGAGGGCCACCGTCCATCCGTGCGGCAGCCCGAGGCGCTCGATCGGGTTCCTCACCCGCGGACGCTCCGCAGGCGACTCTGCTCCAGGCGCCAGTCCTCGATCCGCTTGTGGTCCCCGGACAGCAGCACGTCGGGCACGCCCCAACCGCGGAACTCAGCCGGCCGCGTGAAGTGCGGATACTCGAGCCCGCGCTCGAGCTGCACCGAGAAGCTCTCGTGCACGCTCGACTCCGTGCTCCCGAGTGCGCCGGGAAGGAGACGCGCGAGGGCGTCGACGAGCACCATCGCCGGGAGATCGCCGTTCGAGAGCACGTACGGGCCGATCGAGATCGCGTCCGACGCGAGGTTCGCGACGATCCGCTCGTCGAAGCCTTCGAAGCGTGCGGAGAGGACCGTCAGACGCTCCTCGCGCGCCAGCTCTTCGACGACCTCCTGCGTCAGCGCCCGCCCACCCGGGGTCATCGCGATCACGCGGTGGTCCGGCGCACCGCCGTATGCGGCGTCGAGCGCCGCGGCGACCACGTCGACGCGCAGCACCATCCCGGCGCCGCCGCCGTACGGCTCGTCGTCGACCTGACGCGCGCCGAGCGGCGACGTGTCGCGGTAGTTGAACAGCCGTAGGTCGAGCTCGGTGCCCAGCACCGCCGCGAGCGGTCGCTGCTCGGTGAGCCACGCGAACGCGTGCGGGACGAGCGTGAAGACGTCGATCTGCACCGGGGCGTGAGGTTACTCGTGGTCGGCGAAGCCGCGCGCGACAAGGATCCGGCCCGACTCGAGGTCGACCCGGCGGACGCACGCCTCCACGAGCGGCAGCAAGAGGCCGGAGTCGAGCTCGAGCACGTCGTTCGCGGCGTAGGGCGCGACGTCGCGCACCGTGCCGAGCGCGCGCCCGCCCTCCTCGACCACCTCGAGGCCGACGAGCTGGAACACGTAGTACGCGTCCTCGCCCGGCGGGGGCAGCGCGGAGCGAGGGACGGCGAGGATCGCGCCGCGCTCGACTCGCCGGTCGAGCTTGAGGACGAGTCGGTTCCCGGCGCGCTTCGACTCCTGCACGCGCACGGGCTCCCCGCCCGCGATCAGCGTCGCCCCGACCTCGAAGCGCTCGGGATCCTCGCTCGCGTCCTCGACGACGAACGCGCCGCCGAGCCCGTGGGCCCGGCCCACGCGCCCCACGACGACGAGCTCCTCAGCCGGCAATCTCGAGCTGGACGCGTCGGTTCTCGCGCACCCCGCCGGCCCGGACGACGGCCCGCAACGCGCGCGCGATCCGGCCCTGCCTGCCGATCACCTTGCCGACGTCGTTCGGCGCGACGTGCAGGAGGAGCACGAGGACGTCGTCGCGCTCCTCGCGCTCGACCCGGACCTCGTCCGGCTCGTCGACGAGCTGGCGCGCGAGGAACTCGACGAGCTCCGCCACGTCAGCCGCCGAGGTTCCTGACCTTCAGCAGCTTCGAGACCGCGTCGGAGGGCTGCGCGCCCTTGCCGAGCCAGTCCCTGACCTTGTCCTCGTCGAACTCGATCGTCGACGGGTCCGTCTGCGGGTTGTAGCGACCCACGATCTCGATGAACTTGCCGTCGCGCGGCGAGCGCGAGTCGGCGACCACGACGCGGTAGATCGGGTTCTTCTTCGACCCGACCCGCGTCAGCCTCATGCGAACTGCCATCTCACCTCCGGTTCTGGGTACGCTTCTGCTTCTTCTTCTTCTTCTTCGCCTTGCGCGGCACGGCCCGAGTGGGTGCGCCGTTGCCCGCCTCGGGCGTCAGTCCGGGGAGCTGGGGCATCTTGCCCTTGCTCATCCCCTTCATCATCTTCTCCATCTGCTTGCGCGCGTCGATCAGGCGGTTGACCTGCTGCACCGTCGTGCCGCTGCCGCGCGCGATGCGGAGTCTGCGCTTCCCGTCGATCACGTGCGGCGTGTTCCGCTCGTGCGGCGTCATCGAGAGCACGATCGCCTCGACGCGCCGGAGCTCGCGCTCGTCGATGTTCACGTCCTTCAGCTGGGAGCCGATGCCGGGGATCATCTTCAGCACGCCCTGGAGCGGCCCCATGCGGCGAAGCATGCGCTGGGCGGAGAGGAAGTCGTCGAACGTGAACTGCCCCTTGCGGATCCGGGCCTCCATCTCCTCCTGCTCGTCTTCCTCGATCGCCTGCTCCGCCTTCTCGACGAGCGAGAGCACGTCGCCCATGCCGAGGATCCGCGACGCCATCCGGTCGGGATGGAAGTACTCGAGCTGGTCGAGCTTCTCGCCGACCGAGACGAGCTTGATCGGGCGGCCGGTGACGGCCTTGATCGAGAGCGCGGCGCCTCCGCGCGCGTCGCCGTCCAGCTTCGTCAGGACGACGCCGTCGAAGGCCACGTGCTCCTGGAAGCTCTGCGCGACGCGGACTGCCTCCTGGCCGGTCATCGCGTCGACGACAAGCAGGACGTTGTGCGGCTTCGCCTCCTGGCGCACGCGCGCGAGCTCGTCCATCAGCTCCTCGTCGACGTGCAGCCGCCCCGCGGTGTCGAGCACGACGGTGTCGCGGCCGTCGGCTTGGGCGCGCGCGAGCCCGTCGCGGACGGCGGCCACGGGGTCGCGGCGCTCCTCGCTGTAGACCGGCACCCCGAGCTCGCGGCCGAGCTGCTCCAGCTGGTCGATCGCGGCCGGCCGCTGGAGGTCGGCGGCGACGAGCGCGGGCTCCCTGCCGTCGTTGCGCAGGAGGAGCGCGAGCTTCGCCGCGGTGGTCGTCTTGCCCGAGCCCTGGAGGCCCGCGAGCAGGATCACCGTGGGCTGCTTCGAGGTGTAGACGAGCCGGGAGCCGCCGGTGCCCATCAGCGCGGTCAGCTCGTCGTGGACGATCTTCACCACCTGCTGGCCCGGCGTCACCGACTTGAGCACGTCCTGGCCCATGGCCCGCTCCCGGACGCGGGCGGTGAAGTCCTTGACGACCTCGAGGTTGACGTCGGCTTCGAGCAGGGCGAGACGGATCTCGCGCATCGCGCGCGAAATCGACTCCTCGTCGAGCGTCCCGCGTTTCCTGAGGTCCCCGAGAGCGCCCTGCAGCCGGTCGGAAAGCGTGTCGAACACGGCCGCAGGAGTGTACCGGCGGCCTTATCCTCCACCGGCCCAAGCCAGGAAAGGAGTCAGATGGCCAAGGTCGCCAAGGTCGTGACGATCATCGGCTCGTCGCCGGAGAGCTTCGCGAAGGCCGCCGACGCCGCCGTGCAGGAGGCGGCGAAGACGATCCGCGGGATCACCGGCGCGGACGTGATCTCGATGAGCGCCGAGGTGGACGGCAACCGGATCAGCGAGTACCGCACCACCGTGAACATCGCCTTCGGAGTCGAGAGCTCTTGATCGATCGACACGGTTTCGATCCGAACCCGTGACAGACATGCGCGGCGGCCCTCGGTAGCGTTCGTGCTGGGGGCCGTCGTGTCCCCCCACTGGGGGCGGGCTAGCCCCTGACCAGCGCCTGCGCGAAGTCGCGCGGGTCGAAGGGGCGCAGGTCCTCGAGCCCCTCCCCCACGCCGACGAGCTTGACCGGCAGGCCGAGCTCGTGCGCGATCGCGATCGCGATGCCGCCTTTCGCCGAGCCGTCGAGCTTCGTCAGCGCGACGCCGGTCACCCCCACCGCCTCGCCGAAGAGCCGCGCCTGCTGGAGTCCGTTCTGCCCCGTGGTCGCGTCGACGACGAGCAGCGTCTCGTGCGGCGCGCCGTCGAGCTTGCGCTCGATCACGCGGCGCACCTTCGCCAACTCGTCCATCAGGTTCTGCTGCGTATGGAGGCGACCGGCCGTGTCCACGATCACGACGTCCGCGCCGTCGCGCTGCGCGCGCTCGATCGCGTCGTAGGCGACGGCGGCGGGGTCGCCGCCGCGCTCGCCGCCGACGAAGCCCGCGCCCGCGCGCTCGGCCCAGATCTCGAGCTGCTCCTCCGCCGCCGCGCGGAACGTGTCCGCCGCGCCGACGACGACGTCCCGCCCGTGCTCGCGCAGCCGCATGGCGAGCTTCCCGATCGTCGTCGTCTTGCCCGTCCCGTTCACGCCGACGACGAGGATCACCGTGGGGCGCGAGGCGACGTCGAGCGAGGCGGGCTCGCCGAGGACCTCGGTCAGCTCGTCGACGAGCGCGCCCTCGAGATCCGGCAGCTCGCCGCGCTGCTCGAGCCGGCGCACCACCTCGGCCGTCGCGGGGACGCCCACGTCCGCGCCGATGAGCGCCTCCTCGAGCCGCTCCCACGCCGCGTCGTCGCTCGGGTCGAAGACCGCGACCTCGAGCTGCTCGGTGAGCGCGCGCCGGCTCTTGCCCAGCGACTCGCGCAGGCGGCCGAAGAACCCGCGCTGCTGCTCGTCCGTCTCGCGCGGCCCTTCGTCGTCGCCCTCGCCCAGGAACTCTGACCAGCTTCTCGCCACCGGCGCGGAACGTTAGCCTCAGAGCATGGTCACCTGGGAGCGCGTCGCGGAGCTGGCCCGCGAGCTGCCCGAGGTCGAGGAGACGACGTCGTGGGGCAAGCCGTCGTTCAAGGTGCGCGGGAAGACGTTCGCCGGACTGAGCACCCGGCACGAGGGCGCGATGTGGGCGCGCTGCGACCGCGACGAGCGGCCGCTCCTCGTCGAGTCGAACCCCGACGCGTACCGCCTGACGCCGCACTTCGAGAAGGCGCACGCGTTCCTCCTGATCTGGCTCGAGCACATCGAGGAGGACGAGGTGCGCGAGCGGCTGATCGACGGATGGCTGATCCAGGCGCCCAAGCGCCTGGCCGCCCGGCACGAGTTCGAGTGAGGAGCTAGGCGCTGATCGCGACGGCCTGCTCGCGCGGGAGCCGCCGCGAGACGATCTGGGAGACGCCGTCGGCGGCCATCGTCACGCCGTAGAGCACGTCGGCCGCCTCCATCGTGCGCTTCTGGTGCGTGATCACGATGAACTGCGCACGGTCGGCGTAGCGCCGCAGCAGCTCGACGAACCGGCCGATGTTCGTGTCGTCGAGCGCGGCCTCGACCTCGTCCAGGAGGTAGAACGGGCACGGCCGGGCGAGGAAGAGCGCGAACAGGAACGAGATCGCGCCGAGCGCCTTCTCGCCGCCCGAGAGGAGCGAGAGCCGCGTCACCTTCTTCCCCGCAGGCCGGAGCTCGACCTCGATGCCGGGCTGATCCTCCTCCGACTCGGGCGCGGTCAGCCGCAGGCGACCCTCACCGCCCGGAAAGAGCGTCGTGGCGACCTCGTGGAAGTGCTCCTCGACGGCCGCGTACGTCTCGGCGAAGCGACGGCGGACGGTCTCGTCGAGGTCGGCGCGGAGCTTCTCGAGCTCGGCGAGGCTGGCCTCGAGGTCGGCGCGCTGGGCGCTCAGCTCCTGGAGGCGCTCCTTCTCGGCGTCGTACTCCTGCTTCGCGAGCGGGTTCACCTGTCCGAGCGCCAGCCGGCGCTTCTCGAGCCGGTCGGCACGCTCGACGAGCGCCTCGCGGTCGTCGCCCTCGGCGGGCTCGGCGCCCGCGGCCTCCAGCCGGCGGCGCGCCTCGGCCGCCTCGGCGTCGATCCGGGCCAGCTCGACCTCGACCGCGCTCGCACGCTCGGACGTCTCCGCGGACTCGCGGCGGAGCTCGACCTCACGGGCACCGAGCGTGCGCAGCGTCTCGCCGAGCTCCTGCGCCCGGTGGGAGCCGGCGTCCACGCGCGCGCGCAGCGGCGACTCGAGCCGCGCGCCGACCGCGACGCCGCCTTCGAGCGCCGAGACGAGCCGGTCGGCGAGCCGGGCGAGCCGAGCGGCGACGACGGGGTCGAGGCGACCGGAAGGAAGGGTGTCGAGCGCGGCGCGCGACTCCGCGGCGAGCCGCTGGGTCTCGGCGGCGCGGGCCGCCATCCGCGCGGTCGAGGAGTCGAGCTCGTCGACCGTCGCGACCAGCTCGCGGCGGCGCGCCTCGAGCTCCAGCAGAACGGCCTCCGCGGTCTCGCCCGCGAACCAGAGCTCGCCCGTCGCGGGGTCGAAGCCGAAGCCCTCGCGCGTGACCGAGCGTTCCGTCTGCGCGAGCAGCTCCTCCTTCGCCACGACGCGCGCCTGCGCGAGCGGCTCGGGGACGCGTGTGACGACGGTCAGGTTCCCGAGCCCGGCGGCGCGCGCCCGCTCGAGCAGGGCGAGCGCGGCCTCCGCGTCGGGCGCGACGATCGCCGACGCGCGCGAGCGGAGCGCCGCCGCGACGGCGCGTTCGTCGCCGGGGGCGACCGAAAGCTGCGTGAGGGCGATGCGCTCCCCCTCCTCCGCGAGCGCACGGGCCGCGGGGGGGATCCCCTCGCGCTCCGCGAGCGTGCGGTCGAGCGCGGCGAGGCGCGTGCGCGCGAGCTCGAGCTGCTCGCCGAGGTCCTCGCGCTCCTTGGCCGCGGCGGAGGCGGCGGCCGCGGCCTCCGCGGCGGCCCGGCGCAGCTCCGCGCCCTCGCTCGCGGGCTCCACGCCGGTCGGCAGCGTCGTCCGGAACGCGGCGACCGACTCGAGCCGCAGGCCGAGCCGCTCGCCCGCGCTGCGCAGCCGGTAGAGCGCGGCGGTCGACTGCTCTCGCCGGCCCGCGGCGTCGGTGAGCTCTTCCTCCACCGCGTTGCGTTCCTCGAGCAGGGCCTCCAAACGCTCGTCCACGCGGCGCCGCGCGATCGTCGCCGCGGTGCGCCGCTCCTCGCCCTCGGCGAGCCGCTCGGCGAGCCCGTCGAGGTCGAGTTGCGCCACGCGCGCGCGGAGCGACTCGATCTCGCCGCCGAGCTTCTCGGCGCGCTCGGCCGCCGTCGCCTGGAGCGCGAGCGGGCGAAGCCGCTTCTTCACCTCGGCCTCGACGTCGCGCGCGCGCTCGACCTGGGCCGCGACGCGCTGGAGCTTCAGCTCCGCACGGTGACGCTGCCGCTTGAACCGCCCGAGACCGGCCGCCTCCTCGATCATCTCGCGCCGCCGCTCGGGCGACGACGACAGCACCTCCTCGACCTTCCCCTGCCCGATGATCGAGTGCATCCCGCCCCCGAGCCCGAGGTCGGCGAGCAGCTCGACGAGGTCGATCCGGCGCACGCCCGCGCGGTTCACGAGGTACTGGCCCTCGCCGCCGCGGTGCAGGCGCCGCGCGATCGAGAGCTCCGAGTAGTCGACCGGCCCGTCCCCGGACGCGTTGTCGAAGAGCAGCTCGACCTCGCAGAAGTCGACCGGCTTGCGCGCTCCGCCGCCGGCGAACAGCACGTCGTCGGGCTTCTCGGCGCGAAGCTCCGACGGCGAGAGCGAGCCGGCGGCCCAGACGATCCCGTCGGAGACGTTCGACTTCCCGGAGCCGTTCGGCCCCACGACGACGGCGACGCCCGGCTCGAGCCGGACTTCCACCGGGTCGGGGAACGACTTGAAGCCACGCAGCTTGATCGCGCTCAGGTGCACGCGCTGGGGAGGCTAGCGGGCGCCGCGGATGCCGCGGCCGCGGGCCTCTAGTAGGTCAGAACGCGGTCGGCGTCGAGGACGAGCTCGACGAGCTTCGGCGGCATCGCCGCTTCGGCCGACCCGTCCGGCTCGTAGCCGCGCACCTTGCTCGACATCCCCGAGACGTAGAACGTCGCTCCGCCCTCGCGCAGCGCGTCGTAGGACTCGCGGAGGTTTCCCGTGCCGAGCCCGACGAGGTTGTCGAGCACGGCGTCGCGCATGAGCTGGACGGCGTCGCCCGCGAGGAAGAGGCTCACCTCGTGCCCCTGGTCGATCGCGGCCCGGGCGACGAGGAAGCCGAGCGCGGCGCGGGTCGGATGCTCCGGGCCGCTCGTGAGGTTGATCAGCAGCTTCGCCATGCGCGACAGTCTCGCAGGCTGGCCTACGCCCCGCTGAGGTCGAGCGTCGCGAGCGCCTCGCGCGCCGCGGCCTGCTCGGCGTCCTTCTTCGTGCGCCCGGTGCCGGCGCCGACCTGGAGCCCGTCCACGACCGCCGCGCAGCGGAAGGTGCGGTCGTGCGGGGGGCCCTCGGTGCCGAGCGTGACGTACTCGACGCGGCGCCCCCGTTTCGCGAGCTCCTCCTGGAGCGCCGTCTTGTTGTCGACGTCCTCCGTCAGCGCCTCCTGGATCCGGGACTCGAACGCGCCGACGACCGGCCCGGCGATCGCGTCGAGCCCGCGCTCGAGGTAGAGCGCCGCCAGCACGGCCTCCATCAGGGCCGCGAGGACGTTCCCCGAGCGGCGGAGGTCGTCCGGGACGCGCCCGTGCTGCTCGAGCCGCCGGTCGAGACCGATCTCCGCGGCGACGACCGCGCACGTCCGGCGCGAGACCACGTGCGCGCGGATCTTCGAGAGCTGCCCCTCGGAGAAGTCCGGGTAGCGGTCGTAGAGCGCCCGCGCGACGATGAAGCCGAGGACGCTGTCGCCGAGGAACTCGAGCCGCTCGTAGGACTCGGCCCGGTCCTCGGTCTGGGAGGGATGGCGGAAGACCTGCTCGAGCCGCTCGGGCGGCAGTTCGTCGATCAGCCGCTCGAGGGCGGCAGTCTCGCTACTGGTTCTTGGAGACGTAGTCGACGGCTTGCCCGACGGTCGTGATCTTCTGCGCGTCCTCGTCCGAGATCTTGATCCCGAACTGGTCCTCGAGCTCCATGATCAGCTCGACGAGGTCGAGGGAGTCCGCGTCGAGGTCCTCGGTGAAGGACGCCTCCTCGGTGACCTCGTTCTCGTCGATGCCGAGCTGCTCCGTCAGGACCTCCTTGACACGCTGGAAGACTTCCTCGCGCGACGCTGCCATCTCACCTCGCTTGATCGGGGACCTCCGGGCGCGCGGAATCTACCACCATCCGCTCGAAAAGACGATCCACGACGCGGTGCTCGACGCCTCGGGCGGCGAGCCGGATCGCGTTCGCGATCGCGGTCCGGGACGAGTTTCCGTGCGCGATCACCGAGAGGCCGCGGAGGCCGAGCAGGTACGCGCCGCCGTGAGTGTCGGGGTCGAGCCCGTCGCGCAGGCGCCGGGCGGCGGGCCGGATCAGGAGGCCGCCGAGCTTCCCCCGGCTCGACGCGCCGATCTCCTCGCGGAGGGCGTCGAGCAGCTCCATGATCGTCCCCTCGAGCAGCTTGAGCGCGACGTTGCCGGTGAACCCGTCCGTGACGACGACGTCGGCGGCGAAGCGGAGCAGCTCGCGCGCCTCGGTGTTGCCGGCGAAGTTGAGCGTGCTCTCGCGCAGGAGCGCGTGCGCCTCGAGCGTGAGCTGGTTGCCCTTCTCGGGCTCCTCGCCGATCGAGAGCAGGCGCACCTCAGGGCTCCTGCGGCCGAGCACCTCCTCGGCGAAGACGGCGCCCATGTGCGCGAACTGGAGCAGGTGCTCGGGCCGCGCGTCCGCGTTCGCGCCCGCGTCGATCAGGACCGAGGCACCGCGCCGGGCCGGGATCACGACCGCGATCGCGGGCCGCAGCACGCCCTTCAGCCGGCGGATCTCGAGCAGCCCCGCGCCGAGCATCGCGCCGGTGTTGCCCGCGGACACGACGGCGTCCGCGCCACCCTCGCCGACCGCGCGGTTCGCGGCGACGAGCGAGCTGTCGGGCTTCGCGCGGACCGCTTCCGCGGGCTTCTCGCCCATCGCGATCACGCTCGTGGTCTCGACGAGCTCCAGCCCACCGGTGTCGATGCCGGCCGGGCCGAACAGGATCGGCTCGAGCTCGCTCGTCCGCGCCTCGAGCGCGCCGGCGACGATCTCCTCCGGAGCGCGATCTCCCCCCATCGCGTCGACAGCGACGCGGATCATGTCTACGGGGCTTGGATGCGGATCGGCTCGACCTCGCGACCGTTGTAGGTCTTGCAGGTCGGGCACATGCGGTGCGGCTGCTTCGGGTTGCCGCACTGCGGGCAGAGGTTGACGCGCGGCGCCTCGATGCGATGGGTCGCACGGCGCTTGTCGCGGCGGGACTTCGACGTTTTCTTCTTGGGGACGGCCATGAGCGGCGGCATCGTAGCTAAGATCCCGCGTGAGCCCCTCGGGCTCGTGCCATGACGGATCTCTAGATCGCAACCACGCTT
>JAICPI010000095.1 GCA_025929895.1 Thermoleophilia bacterium | reverse complement strand
GAGTGGAGGAAGTCGGAGAGCGGATGCCAGATCCCGGCCATCTGGATCAGCCCGCCGACGACGGAGAGCGCCGCGAGCACGGCGACCGCGCCGTACATCGAGAACGGCGCCTCGCCGTGGCTCGTGTCGTGCAGGTGCTCGCGCGCGTACGGCGAGCGGCGCCCGAACCAGACGAGGAAGATCATCCGGAAGGTGTAGAGCGCGGTCAGGAACGCGCCGGCGAGCCCGGCGACGAAGAGGATCCGCCCGTAGGTCCCGGACGCGAGCGCGGAGGCGAGGATCGAGTCCTTCGACCAGAAGCCCGCGAAGGGAAAGATCCCGGCGAGTGCGAGCGCCCCGACGAGCATGAACGCGTACGTGCGCGGCAGCGCATCGCGGAGGCCGCCCATGTTGCGGATGTCCTGCTCGCCCGCGAGTGCGTGGATCACGATCCCGGCGGCGAGGAAGAGCAGCGCCTTGAAGAAGGCGTGCGTCATCAGGTGGAACATCGCGTTGCCGTACGCGGCGATGCCCGCGCCGAGGAACATGTAGCCGATCTGCGACATCGTCGAGTACGCGATCACGCGCTTGATGTCGGTCTGCACGAGCGCGATCAGGCCGGCGACGAGAAGCGTGATAGCCCCGAGCCCGGCGGCGAGCTCCTGCACCCCCGGCGCCGCCTCGAAGATCGGGTGCAGGCGGACGAGCAGGTAGACGCCCGCGGTCACCATCGTCGCCGCGTGGATCAGCGCGCTGACCGGCGTCGGCCCTTCCATCGCGTCCGGGAGCCAGGTGTGCAGCGGGATCTGCGCCGATTTCGCGACCGCGCCGCCGAGGAGCCCGAGCGCCGCGAGCACGAGCACCGTGTCGGAGAGGCCGTCGACGGATCCGAAGACGCCCTCGTACGCAACCTCGCCCGTCTTCCAGAAGAGCAGGAAGATGGCGAGGACCATCGTCGCGTCGCCGATCGCGTTCATCACGAACGCCTTCTTCGCGGCGGCGATCGCCGAGGGCCGTTCCTGGTGGAAGCCGATCAGCAGGTACGACGCGAGGCCGACGAGCCCCCACCCCGCGAGCAGCAGGACGAGGTTCCCGCCCTCGACGAGGAGGAGCATCGAGAAGACGAACAGCGCCATGTACGCGAAGTAGCGGCGCTCCTCGTCCTCGCCGTCCATGTAGCCGACCGAGTAGCCGACGATCAGCGAGCCGACGCCGGAGACGATCAGCATCATGAAGATGCTGAGCGGGTCGGCGAGGAGCGTCAGCCCCGCCTCGAAGTCGCCGGCCTTCAGCCACGTCCACGCCGTCGTCGTGTGCGAGGCCGGCTCGTCCTCGTCGCCGGTGATGCCGAAGAACGCGACGAGCGCGGCGACGAAGGAGACGGCGGTCGAGAGCGTCGCGAGGTAGCCGGCCCCGCGCCGCGTGATGCGCGTGCCGGCGAGCGTGATCAGGATCGCCGCGGCGAGCGGCGAGAGCAGGCAGACCCAGGCGGAGGCTGCGGTCACCAGTGGTGGCGTCTCCTAGGCTGCGGGGCGTCTGCACCAAGCGATGCAAGGACGCAGGGAGCGGCAATGCTAGGAAGCATTGCCGCGACTGAGGACGCGGCAGCGCGCCGCGTGCAGACGTTCCGCAGCCGCTCTGACGCCACCGCTGGGGGCCGCTGGACGGTCATCCGCGCAAGCTCGTCATCCGGTCGACGTCGAGCGCGAGGCGGCGGCGCGACATCGCGACGATCAGGCCGAGCCCGACGACCACCTCGGACGCCGCGACCGCCATCACCGTCAGCGCGAAGACGTGGCCGTCACCCTCGCCCTGGTGGCGCGCGAAGGCGATCAGCGCGAGGTTCGCGCCGTTCAGCATCAGCTCGAGGCCGAGCAGGATGATCAACGGGCTGCGCCGCACGAGCACGCCGAGGGCGCCGATCGTGAACAGCAGCGAGGCGATCACGAGGTACCAGGTGACGTCCGGGCCGTCTATCGGTCGACTCCGGGCTCGAAGCGGCGCGTGTGGGAGCCGAGGATCACGCCGCCGACCGCCGCGACCAGCAGCACGATCGAGGTGATCTCGAACGCGAGCAGGTGGTCGGTCAGGAAGAGGCGGCCGATCTCGTGCGGCCCGCCGAAGAACGCCTCCACGGGCGGCTCCTCGGACAACCGGTCCGAGGCCTCGAGCCCCACCGCGAGGAAGACCTCGATCAGCAGCGCACCCGCGGCGCTGAGCGCCGCGACCTGCTGCCAGCTCGCGCCGCCGGCCCAGGGCGCGTCGGCGCGCCCGCCGAGGTAGGCGACGACGAAGAGGAACATCACCATCACCGCGCCCGCGTAGACGAGCACCTGCGCCGCGGCGACGAACTCCGCCGAGAGGAGCAGGTAGAGGACCGCGAGCGACGCGAGGTTCCCGATCAGCGCGAGCGCCGAGTAGAACGGGTTCGAGAAGCTGACGACCGCGATACCGGAGCCGAGACAGGCGAACGCCGCCACGAACCAGACCGCCCAGACGAGCACGTTCCCGACGTCCATCTAGGCGTTCGTCTTGTAGTAGGGAATCGGTGTGTCGTAGAGGTCGGGGTCCGCGACCGGCACGCGCTTGATCGGCGGCGCGAGCAGCATGTCCTTCGTGTAGATGAGGTCGTCGCGCGAGTACTCGGAGATCTCGAACTCGTTGCCGAGCGTGATCGCGTCGAACGGGCACGCGAGCTCGCAGTAGCCGCAGAAGATGCAGCGCGACATGTTGATCTCGTAGATCCGGGCGTAGCGCTCCCCCGCGGACACGCGGTTCTCCGCCGTGTTCTCGGCCGGGACGACGCGGATGCAGTCGGCGGGGCAGGCGGCCGCGCACAGCGAGCAGCCGACGCACTTCTCGAGCCCGTTCTCGAAGCGGTGGAGGCGGTGGCGCCCGCGGAAGCGCGGGTAGAGCGGGCGCTTGTACTCAGGGTACTGCTGCGTGATCGGCTTCTTGAAGATCTGCTTGAAGGTGACGCCGAAGCCCTTGAGCGTGGAGAACGGCTGCGCCATCAGAGCGCCACCACGAGGATCGCGGTCACCACGGCGTTGAGGATCGCGACCGGGAGCAGGAACTTCCAGCCGAACGACATCAGCTGGTCGTAGCGCAGGCGCGGGAACGTGGCTCGCAGCCAGATGAAGACGAAGACGACGAGCGCGAGCTTGAGGATGAACCAGAGCGGCCCGAGCCAGTCGAGCCAGAAGAAGTGCCACCCGCCGAGGAAGAGCGTGACCGCGAGCGCCGAGAGCGTGAGCATGTTGATGTACTCGGCCATCTGGAAGAGCCCCCAGCGCATGCCGGAGTACTCGGTGTGGTAACCGGCGACGAGCTCCTGCTCGGCCTCGGGGAGGTCGAACGGCGCGCGGTTCGTCTCCGCGACGCCGGCGATGAAGAACGTGACGAAGCCGACGAACTGCGGAACGACGAACCAGAGGTTGCGCTGCTGCTCGGCGACGATGTCGGTCAGCGAGAGGGAACCGGCCATCAGGATCACGCCGAGCACGGTCAGCGCGAGCGCGACCTCGTAGCTGACGAGCTGCGCGCACGTGCGCATCGAGCCGAGCAGCGAGTACTTCGACTCGCTCGCCCAGCCGCCGACGATGAAGCCGTAGATCCCGATCGACCCGAGCGCGAAGATCAGCAGCAGCGAGATCGGGACGTCGATGATGTAGCCGTTGACCTGGTAGCCGAGGATCTCCCAGCCGCCGCCCCAGGGGATCACCGCGAAGGCCGCCAGCGCCGTGAACGCCGAGACGACCGGCGCGAGGATGTACGGCGCGTCGATCGCGGCGGCGGGGAAGAAGCTCTCCTTGCGGATCAGCTTGATCAGGTCGGCGATCGGCTGGAGGATCCCGAACGGCCCCGCGCGGTTCGGCCCGTAGCGCAGTTGCATCCGCCCGAGCACCTTCCGCTCGATCAGGGTCAGGTACGCGAAGGAGAGCAGGACGACGTTGACGATGATCACCGACTTGATCGCGCTGACCCACCAGACCTCGTTCACGGGCGGCTGACCTCGACGTCGCCGGGCGCGAGCTCGTCGGCCGCGCCCTCCGCGACCAGCACGACGCCGGGCTCGAGCCCGCGCCGGATCCGCGCTCGGAGCTGCGCCGACGTGCCGTTCGTCCGCACGGTGACGACGTCGCCGCCGCGGACGCCCAGCTCTCGTGCCTGCTCGGGCGAGAGCTCGACGTCGCCGTTCGGGCGCTGGAACTCGAACTTCGGCACGCGTTCCACGGCAGGCCCGGAGAACAGCGGCCGGTACCGAACCAGACGGCTCCCGCGGGGACGTGTCAGGTGCCTGGCACCGGACGTGTCCGGAACGGCCACGTCGAGCGGGGCCCGCTCGCCGAGCTCCTCGAAGGGGCGACCGAAGAGCTCCTCGTGGACGACCGGCGCGTGGGCCGAGAGCTCGACACCGAAGCGCTCCGCGAGCTTCGCCAGCCATGCGAGCTCGTCCGGCGCGGGCGGGATCACCGCGCGGCGCAGGCGCTGCGTGCGGCCCTCCATGTTCGTCAGCGACCCGTCGCGCTCGAGGTAGCTCGTCCCGGGGAGGACGAGGTCGGCCCAGCCCACGGCGAGCCCCTGGAACATCGTCAGCGCGATCACGGATCCGGACGCCTCCGCGAGCTCGCGCACGGGCGGCTCGGCCGCGGCATCGTCCCCCGAGACGATCAGGAGGGCCGGTGCTTGCAACAGACTGCCACTTGTCTTCGCCCCGGCGCGCGCGACGGCGTGCGCGACCCCGACGCCGTTCGCCGTGCGCGGCACGCGCAGGGTCACTCCGGGCCCGTCGGCGCCGTTGCGGCGGCCCTGCTTCGCCCACAGCGCCGCGACCGGTGCGGCCTCCTCCAGCGGCGCCCCGTCCTCGGTCGCCACCGACGAGGCGTCCGCGAGCGAGGAGAGCGGCCGGCCGAGCGGCGCGGGGTCGTCCTCCGGCAGGCGCATCGTCCCGCCGAGCGCGGCGACGAGCTTCGCGAGCCCGTAGGCGAGCTCGTTCGTCTCGGAGCCGGAGAGCTCGACGAGCACGTCGGAGCCCGCGTCGCGCAGCATCCGCTCGGCGGCGTCGAGCGCGTCGTCCCACGAGACCGCGTCGAACCCGCGCCGTCGAACGCGCAGGAGCGGATCGACGATCCGGTCGGCCGCGCGCAGCGACGGGAACGCGAAGCGCCCCTTGTCGCAGAGCCAGCCCTGGTCGACCTCGGGATGGTTCCGCGAGAGGATCCGCTTGACCTTGCCCTCGCGCGTGTTCACGGCGATGTTGCAGCCGACGGGGCAGAGGCCGCAGACCGACGGCACGCTCTGGATCTCCCAGGGCCGGGCCTCGAAGCGGTACTCGGTCGACGTGAGCGCGCCGACCGGGCAGAGCTCGATCACGTTCCCGGAGAAGCGGTCGCGGTACGGCTCGTCCTCGAACGTCGCGATCATCGACTGCGCTCCGCGGTTGACCGCGACGAGCTCGCCGTCCTCCGCGACGCTCTCGGAGAAGCGCGTGCAGCGGTAGCAGAGGATGCAGCGCTCGCGGTCGAGCGCGATGTGGGGCGAGATCGGGATCGGCTTGTCCATCGTCAGCTTCGAGAAGGACATGCGCGTGTTCCCGGGCCCGTAGCGGAACGTCAGGTCCTGGAGCGGGCACTCGCCGCCCTTGTCGCAGACGGGGCAGTCGAGGGGGTGGTTGACGAGCTGGAACTCGAGCATCGCCCGCGCGCCCTCCTCGGCCTTCGCCGATGTCTGCGCCGTGTGCACGACGAGGCCGTCCTGCGCGGTCAGCGTGCACCCGGCCTGGAGCTTCGGCATCCCCTCGATCTCGACGAGGCACATCCGGCACGCGCCGATCGCCGCGCCGAGCCGCGGCTCGTAGCAGAAGACGGGGATCTCGATTCCCGCCGCGAGCGCGGCCTCGACCAGTCCGGTGCCCTTCGGCACCTCCACGACCCTGCCGTCGATCGTGACGCCGACGAGCTCGGGGGCGCTCACGCGTGGCCCTCCGTGACGGCGGCGTGGGCGTGCTGGTCGACGGGCGCGAGGACGTCCTCGAGCGGCGAGTCGCCGAACGGGCACCCGCCCTCGACGACGTGCCGGCGGAAGTCGTCGCGGAACTTCTCGACGTAGCTCGCGATCGGCAGCGCGGCGGCGTCCGCGAGCGGGCAGAGCGCGGTGCCGAGCATCTCGTCGCACACCGAGAGGAGCAGGTCGAGGTCGGCGTGCTCCGCGCGACCGTCCTCGATCTGCTCGAGGATCTGGACCAGCCAGCGCGTCCCCTCGCGGCACGGCGTGCACTTGCCGCACGACTCGTGCATGTAGAACTGCGCGACGCGCAGGCCGAGTTGCACCATGCAGCAGCGGTCGTCGATCACGATCACGGCGCCGGAGCCCAGGAACGTCTTCAGCGCGGCCATCGAGTCGAAGTCGAGCGGCGTGTCGACCTGGTCCGCCGTCAGCACGGGCACGGACGAGCCGCCCGGGATGATCGCCTTCAGCTCGCGCCCGTTCGGGATCCCGCCGCCGAGGTCGTAGATCAGCTCGCGCAGCGTCGTCCCGAGCGGCAGCTCGTAGTTGCCCCCGTTGACGACGTTGCCGCTGAGCGAGAAGACGCGCGTGCCGGCGGAGTTCTCGACCCCGATCGCGGCGTACGCCTCGCCGCCGAGCTCGATGATCTTCGGCACGGTCGCGATCGTCTCGACGTTGTTGATCAGCG
>JAICPI010000049.1 GCA_025929895.1 Thermoleophilia bacterium | reverse complement strand
ATCTGGGCCCGCGAGCTGCGCGAGCGCTACGGCGCGAAGTCGCCGCGCTCCTGGCTGATGCGCTTCCACACGCAGACCGCGGGCGTGTCGCTGACGGCGCAGCAGCCGGAGGTGAACATCGTGCGGACCGCGCTCGAGGCACTCGCTGCGGTGCTCGGCGGCACGCAGTCGCTGCACACGAACTCGTACGACGAGGCGCTCGCGCTGCCGACGGAGGACGCGGTCCGGATCGCGCTCCGCACGCAGCAGGTGATCGCCCACGAGACCGGCGTCGTGAACACGATCGACCCGCTCGGCGGCTCGTACTACGTCGAGCACCTCACGAACGAGCTCGAGCGGCAGGCCTACGACTACTTCGACCGGATCGAGAAGCTCGGCGGCGTCGTCGAGGCGATCAAGGAGAACTTCTTCCAGCGCGAGATCGCGGAGGCGTCGTTCCGCTACCAGTCCGAGGTCGAGGCGCGGCAGCGAATCGTCGTCGGGGTCAACCGCTACGAGCTCGACGACGAGCGCCCGCTCGAGCTCCTGAAGATCGACCCGGCGCTCGAGCAGAAGCAGATCGACCGGGTTCGGGCGCTCCGCGCGCGCCGCGACTCGGCCGCCGCCGAGCGCTGCCTCGCCGAGCTGAAGGCCGCCTCCGCGCGCGACGACGTGAACCTGATGCCCGTGATCCTCGACGCCGCCCGCGCCTACGTGACGATGGGCGAGATGTGCGACGCCTGGCGCGAGGTCTGGGGCATCTGGCGGGAAACCCCCGTCTTCTAGCGTGGGGGAACCCGTGGTCCCCCCACGAGCCCCCTCCTTCTTGGCAGCGGTCGTCCGTCAGCGGCCCGAGCTCCGGCGGGGCGAAGCCCCGCCTCCGCGGCGTCAGACGTCGAGCTCCTGCCCGTCGCGTACCTGCTCGTAGCCACCGTCCAGCCCGCGCTCCGTCGGACGGTGGGTGAGCAGCAGCCGTTTCGCGCCGGAGGTCTCGAACGCGCCGCTCGCCTCGCGCGGGGAGAGATGGCCGCGGGGGCTCCCTTCGCGCTCCTCCGTCCCGTCGGCGAGGGTGGCCTCGCACAGGAACAGGTCGGCGTCGCGCGCGAGCTCGGCGAGGCCCTCGTGCGGACCGCTGTCGCCGGAGTACGCGAGCACGCTGCCGTTCGCCGCGACGCGGAACCCGTACGCCTCGAGCTCGTAGTGCAGGACGCGGACCGCCGTGATCTCCATCCCCGCCGACGTGAACGTCTCTCCCGGCTCGTACTCGGCGACGCGGAACGCCTCCTCGAACATCTTCGGCCGGCCGAGCCGCGACTCGATCTCGGAGAGGAGCTGCCGGCCGGCGGGCGGCACCCACAGCTCCGGTGTGTCGAGCTCGCGCGCGGGACCGAACATCGCGCCCCACACCCACGGGATCAGGTCGCCCCAGTGGTCGAGGTGCCAGTGCGTGATCGCGATCGCGTCGACGCGCGGCCAGTCCTCCCACTCGCGCAGACGCGCCAGCACGCCGGGCCCACAGTCGAGCAGGACGCGCGCGCCGTGGCTCTCGACCAGGTAGCCCGACTGCGCGCCGCCCGGGTTCGGCCACGCCGGGCTGCAGCCCACGATCCTCAGCTTCACCTCCATATACTCGCAGCGTGGCCGGCAAGATCCGCGTGGTGATCGCCAAGCCCGGTCTCGACGGTCACGACCGCGGCGCGAAGATCATCGCCCGCGCCCTCCGGGACGCCGGGATGGAGGTCATCTACACCGGTCTGCACCAGACGCCGGAGCAGATCGTCGAGACCGCGATCCAGGAGGACGCCGACGCCGTGGGGATCTCGATCCTCTCGGGCGCCCACATGACGCTCGTCCCCAGGATCCTCGACGGGCTGCGGGCTCAAGGAGCCGAGGACGTGCTGGTCGTCGTCGGCGGGACGGTCCCGCCGGAGGACGCGGCCGAGCTGAAAGAGCGGGGCGTGGCCGAGGTCTTCACCCCCGGGGCGCCGACGAGCGAGATCGTCGACTTCCTGCGCGGTCGGGTTCCCGCGTAGGAGCGGCCCGGCGGCACAGCGCCTGTTTCGCCGAGCCCTCCTACCGAAGGAGCTCGAGCCGCTCGGCGGTGAGCGTCAGCGGCACGCCGAGGGCCGCGGCGAGCGTCCCCTGCGCCCTCGCCGTCCACGCGATCGCGCTCTGTCCCTGCTCGAGCGCCGCGAGCTGCGCCGACGCGATGAGCACGCCGAGCGGGTCCGTGATCACGGCGTCGGGCGGAACGGCGAGGCGGACTTGCCGCTTGACGTCGGTCACGCGGAGCCCACCGGGCCACGACTGCACCCGGTCGACCATCAGCGTCAGCGATCGCTCGACCGCGTCCGCCCGGACGACGCTCCCGCGCAGCGCGGCCGTGAAGTCCGCGCCGGGCTGCACCGCGAACAGGAGCTTCCTCGCCTTGCGCAGGTACCGGAACGGGCTGACCGCGGCGCCGTCGCCGGGGTGCACCTCGAAGTGGAGGTGGTAGCCCGCCTGGTCGGCGTCGCCGGAGTTGCCGTTGTAGCCGATCGGCTGGCCGGCCTCGACGCGCGCGCCGTTCTTGAGCCCCTTCCAGTACGCGGTGCCCGCGACGCACTTGCCGGTGTTGTCGTTCTTCTTCGTGCGGTCGTTGTTCAGGTGGATGTACAGGTACGTCGTGCCGCTCTTGCCGTGGAGGTAGAGCATGCAGCCGGCGCGCGCGGAGGTCGTGTGGAACTTCACGGTGCCCGCCTCTGCCGCGACGGCGGGCGATCTCCAGGTCGTCATGATGTCGTTGCCCTGATGGCCGCCCTGTCCGCGCGGCGCGCCGAAGTCGTCGAAGTACACGGCCTTGCCGACGACCGGGAACACGAGCCGCGGCACCTTCGCCTGCGAGGCGTCGGGCAGCGTGCGCGCCGCCGCCGACCCCGTCGTCAATGCGACGAGTGCGAGAACGACGAGTGTGCGGGCTGTTGTCCGGTGCGGCGGGGTCATGGCTCCGGGTTGCGTCGCCCGAACGCTTCGCGTTTCGGGCCGAGACGCCTTCACTAGAGTGCCACGTCTAGATGAAGGTCGCCGTGTGCGTCAAACAAGTGCCGGAAGGTACCAAGAGGATCGACCCCGGCACGAAACGGCTCGATCGCTCAGGTGAGGGGGCGCTCAACTCCTTCGACGCACACGCGGTCGAGGAGGCGCTCCGGATCCGCGACGCAGCGGGGGGCGGGGAGGTCGTGCTCGTCTCCATGGGCCCCGCGAAGGCCGCGGACGCGCTCAGGAAGGCGCTCGCGATGGGGGCGGACCGCGCCGTCCTCGTCACCGACGACGCCGCTGCCGGCGCCGATCTCGTCGGAACGAGCCGGGTGCTCGCCGCCGTCCTCGAGCGTGAGGCGCCGGAGCTCGTCCTCTTCGGCCAGCAGGCCGCCGACGCCGACGGCGCCGTGCTCTGGTCGGCCGTCGCCGAGCGCCTGCGCCGTCCCGTGATCTCGCAGGTCGCCGAGCTGACCGTCGCCGACGGGACCGCGCGCGGCAAGCGCCAGACGGAGTTCGGCTACGACGTGATCGAGGCGCCGCTGCCCGCCGTCGTCGCGGTCTCGGACGCGATCAACGAGCCGCGCTATCCGTCGCTGAAGGGGATCATGGGCGCGAAGTCGAAGCCGCAGGAAACGCTCGTGCTCTCCGATCTCGGCGTCGAGGCGGGCGCGAAGACCGAGGTGCTCGCGCTCGCCGATCCGCCGCCGCGCGGCGAGACGCGCAAGCTCGAGGACGACGGCAACGCCGCCGCGCAGATCGTGGAGTTCCTCGACGAACGGCGGCTGCTGTGAGCATCCTCGTCTTTCTCGAGCACCACGACGACGAGCTGCAGAAGGGAGCGCTGGCCGTTCTCTCGAAGGCGGCGCAGCTCGGCGATCCCGACGTCGCGGGCGTCGTGATCGGCGCCGGCGTGCGCGCTCTCGCCGGGGAGGCGGGGAAGTTCGGTGCGGCCAAGGTCTTCGTCGCCGACGACGAGTCGCTCGGAGCGCCGCTGCCGCAGCAGCGCGTCGACGTGATCGCGTCGATCGTGCGTGACCACGGATACGACACGGTCCTGTTCGCGGCCTCCGTGCTCGCGGCGGACGTCGCGGCCGGGCTCGCCGCCCGGCTCGACGCCGGCCTCAACTGGGACCTCGTCGATCTCGCGCAGCAGGACGGCGCGCTCGTCGGCAAGCGCCCGGCTCTCGGCGACACGGTGTTCGTCGACGTCGGCTGGACCGGCGAGCCCCGGCTCGCGCTCTTCCGCTCCGGGACGTTCGACCCCGCCGCGACCGGCGGCACCGCGGAGCTCGTCGACGCGAGCGTGCAGCTCGAGGAGCACTCGCAGGCGGCGAAGATGATCGAGCAGGCGCACGCCGAGAGCGAGGGCCCGGACCTCGCCGAGGCCGACGTGATCGTCGCCGGCGGCCGCGGCCTCGGCGGGCCGGAGAACTTCACGCTCGTCGAGGAGCTCGCGAAGGCGCTCGGCGGCGCGGTCGGCGCGACGCGCGCCGTCGTCGACGCGGGGTGGTACCCGTACTCGACGCAGATCGGCCAGACCGGCAAGTCCGTCGCGCCCAAGCTCTACATCGCGTGCGGGATCTCCGGCGCGATCCAGCACAAGGTCGGCATGCAGGGCTCCGGCACGATCGTCGCGATCAACAAGGATCCGAACGCGCCGATCTTCGAGTTCTGCGACCTCGGTGTGGTGGGCGATCTCCACGCGATCGTCCCGAAGCTGACCGAGCTCGTCCGCGAACGCCGCGGATGACGCGGCCGGCCGACTACCCGCCGCCGTTCACCGCGGCCGAGGCGCTCGGGCCTCCGACCGACCCGCCCGACGAGCGGATCGACGTCGGCGTCCTGGTCGTCGGCGCCGGGCCGGCCGGGCTCGCGTGCGCGATCAGGCTCGGCCAGCTCCTGGAGCAGGAGCCCGAAGTGCGGGAGCGGCTCGGGGAGGTTCCCGTCGCGGTGCTCGAGAAGGGCAAGCAGCCGGGGTCGCACCTGCTCTCGGGCGCGGTCGTCAACCCACGCGGGCTCCGGCGCCTCTTCCGCGCGCGGCCGGAGCTCGACTCGCTGCCCCTCCTGAACCACGTCGACGGCGAGGCCGTCTACTTCCTCACGGGCGGCGGGTCGCTGCGGATCCCGACCCCGCCGACGATGAAGAACGAGGGGAACTACGTCGTCTCGCTGTCGCAGCTCGGGCGCTGGCTCGCCGAGCGGGCCGAGGAGGCCGGCGCGATGATCCTGCCGGAGACCGCCGCCACGAAGCTGCTCGTGCAGGACGGACGCGTCGTCGGCGCGCGCACCGGCGACAAGGGCCGCGGGCGCGAGGGGGAGGAGCTCGCGAACTTCGAGCCCGGCGCCGACCTCGTCTCGCGCGTGACCGTGCTCGCCGAGGGGACGCAGGGCCACCTCACCGGCGCGGCGCTCGACCGCTTCGGCCTGAACGGGGAGAACCCGCAGGTGTGGGCGCTCGGCGTGAAGGAGGTCTGGCGCGTCGCGAGGCCGCTCGACCGGGTGATCCACACGATGGGCTGGCCGCTGCGCGGCGGCGCGCGCTACCGCGAGTTCGGCGGCTCGTTCATCTACCCCATGGGCGAGGACCTCGTGACGCTCGGGCTGGTCGTGGGCCTCGACTACCGCGACGCGGAGCTCTCCGTGCACGACCTGCTTCAGGAGCTGAAGACGCATCCGCTCGTGCGGGACATCCTTCAGGGCGGCGAGCGGCTCGAGTGGGGAGCGAAGACGATCCCCGAGGGCGGGTTCCTCGCGCTGCCGCAGCGCCTGCACGCGCCGGGCCTGCTCCTCTGCGGCGACGGCGTCGGGATGGTCAACGTCCCCGCGCTGAAGGGCATCCACTACGCGATCGAGTCCGGCCGTCTCGCCGCCGAAGCCGCGTTCGACGCGCTCCGGCCCGGACGCACGCCCGCGACGCCGGGCGCGCTCGCCGGTTACGACGACGCGGTGCGCAGCAGCTTCATCTGGCGCGACCTCGAGCAGGTGCGCAACATGCGGCCCGCCTTCGGTCGGGGCTTCTGGGTCGGCGGCGCGCTCGCCGGGATGATGACCGCGACGCGCGGAAAGCTCCCGCCGCTCACGTTCCGCACCGAGCGCGACAGCGAGCACGAGCTGTTCGCGACCGGCAGGGCCGAGCGCTACCCGGCTCCGGACGGCAAGCTCACGTTCGACAAGCTCTCCTCCGTTTTTCTCTCGGGCAACAAGACGCGCGACGACCAGCCGAACCACATCCGCATCCAGCGCGACGTGCCGCGCGAGCTCGCGCAGATGTGGGTGCGCATGTGCCCCGCCCAGGTCTACGAGCTCGGCGCCGGGAGCGGCGACGGCGTCCACGTCGAGGTGAACGCGTCGAACTGCGTGCAGTGCGGCGCGATCACCGCGAAGGGCGGCCGCCTCACCCCACCGGAGGGCGGCTCGGGCCCGGAGTACACGCGCACGTGAGCCGCCGTCCGGCCCACCCCCCACCCAATGGGGCGGGGAAGTGGGTCCTCCCGCCTCCCGAGGCGGACGCTACCGCGGGGACGTCCGCGTCGGGGCACAGCGGTGGATCGAACCTGTGACGATTCGTCCACCATGGCGGCAACGGCGCTGATCGGGCTCGACGACGTCGTCCGCGCGCGCGAGACGATCGGCGAGCGGCTGCACCGGACGCCGACGTTCACGTCCGCCGCGCTGTCGCGGCTGACGGGCGCGCGCGTGCACCTAAAGGCGGAGCTCTTCCAGCGCACCGGCTCGTTCAAGCCGCGCGGCGTCCTCAACAAGCTCGCGTCGCTCGGCGCGGAGGAGAAGGCGCGCGGCGTGATCGGCATCTCCGCCGGCAACCACGCGCAGGCGCTCGCCTACTGCGCGTCGCTCGAGGGGCTGGACGCGCTCGTCGTCATGTGGCAGGGCGCGAGCGAGCAGAAGATCGCGGCGACGCGCGAGTACGGCGCGCAGGTCGACCTCGAGGCGCGCGACCCCGGCGAGGCGTTCGCGCGGCTGGACGTGCTGCTCGCGGAGACCGGCCGCACGCTCGTGCACCCCTTCGACGACCCGCTCGTTCAGGCGGGGCAGGGAACGGTCGGCCTCGAGCTCGTGGAGCAGGTGCCCGACGCCTCCGTCGTCGTCGTGCCGATCGGCGGCGGCGGCCTGATCGCCGGGGTCGCGACGGCGGTGAAGGGGCTTCGCCCGGATGCGCGCGTGGTCGGCGTCGAGCCGGAGGGATCCCGCGCGATGCACGCCGCGCTCGAGGCGGGGGAGCGCGTCGAGGTGACGCCGAGATCGATCGCGGACGGGCTGAACGCGCCGCACGCGGGCAGGAACGCCCTGGAAGTCGTGCGCGAGCGCGTCGACGAGATCGTGCTCGTCTCGGAGGCCGAGCTGGAGGCCGCGTTTCGGCTGCTCTACGCCCGCGCAAAGCTCGCCTGCGAGCCGGCGGGAGCGGCGACGACCGCCGCGCTCGTGGCCGGAAGGATCGCGAACGCACGCGGCGAGAACGTCGTCCTTGTCGTCTCAGGAGGCAACGTAGCCGCCGAAACCGCCTCTGCTATCCTGGCTTCGCGATGAAGGCCGGCATCCATCCCGACTACGTGCTCTCGACCGTGACGTGCTCCTGCGGAAACACGTTCCAGACGCGTTCGATCAAGCCCGAGCTGCACGTCGAGATCTGCTCGAACTGCCACCCGTTCTACACGGGCAAGCAGAAGCTGATGGACACCGGCGGCCGCGTCGAGCGCTTCCAGCGCCGTCTCGAGCGCGCCGGCGGCTCCACCCGCCGGGGCTAGCTCCACACTCTCCGAATGCAGACGATCGGCGGCCAGGCGGTCCTCGAGGGCGTGATGATGCGCAGCCCTGCGCACTGGGCGCTCGCGGTCCGCAAGCCGAACGGCGAGATCGCGGAGCACATCCAGTCGATCAAGTCGCCGATGGCGCGGCACCGCGTGTTCCGCCTGCCCGTGATCCGTGGCGTGATCGCGCTCGGGGAGTCCCTCGCGATCGGGTTCCGCGCGCTCGCCATCTCGGCGAACTACGCGGCCCAGGACGCGAACCAGGAGGAGCAGGAGGAGATCGAGACCGAGCTCTCGCGTGCGAGCATCATCTTCGCGTTCGCGATCGCGATCGGGTTCGCGTTGATGCTGTTCAAGGTGACTCCGGCGCTGATCACGAGCTGGCTGCCGATCGAGACGACGGGCTGGTTCGTGATCGTCGAGGGGCTCATCCGTGTGTCGCTCTTCATCGCCTACATCCTGCTCATCTCGCTCCTGCCCGACCTGAAGCGCGTGTTCCAGTACCACGGCGCCGAGCACAAGGCGATCAACGCGCTCGAGGCCGGCGCGGAGCTGACGCCGGAGCGCGTGCAGCGCTTCTCGCTCCTTCATCCGCGCTGCGGGACGGCGTTCCTGCTCTGGGTGATGGTGATCGCGATCTTCGTGTTCGCGTTCATCGGCCAGCCGTGGTGGCCGTACCTGATCGCGAGCCGCGTGCTGCTGCTCCCGGTGATCGCCGGCCTTGCGTACGAGCTGATCCGCTTCGCGGGCAAGCACTCCGACAACCGGCTGCTGATGGCGCTGCTCGCGCCGGGGCTCTGGCTCCAGCGTCTGACCACGCGCGAGCCGACGAACGACCAGGTCGAGGTCTCGATCCGCGCGCTGCGCGAGGTTCTGCGCTTGGAGGATCAGGCGTCGCCGCAGGCGCGGCGCGTCGAAGTGATGGCGTGATGTCGCTCGACCCGCTCATCGACGAGCTCGAGCGCAAGTACCTCGAGACGCAGGAGCGGATGTCCGACCCGTCGGTCTACAACGACCGGCGCGAGGCGGCCGAGACCGGGCGGCGGCTCAAGGACCTGGAAGCGCCGTACAAGCTCGCGCTCCGTTGGCGAGAGGTGATGCGGGACCTCGACGATGCGAGGTCCGATCCAGAGCTTGCGTCGCTGGCCGACGAGCTCGGGCTCGAGGCGGAACGGCTCGAGACCGACTTGAAGCTCGCACTCGTCGAGACCGACCCCGCAGACAGCAAGGACGTGATCGTCGAGATCCGGCAGGGCGTCGGCGGCGATGAGGCCGCGCTCTGGGCTGCGGACGTCCTCCGCATGCTCACGCGCTACGCCGAGCGCCGCGGGTGGAAGACCGAGGAGCTCGGCGCATCGCCGAGCGAGGGCGGCGGCTTCAAGGACGTCACGTTCGCGGTCAAGGGCGACGGCGCGTACTCCGTGTTCAAGTGGGAGGGCGGCACGCACCGCGTGCAGCGCGTGCCCGAGACGGAGTCGCAGGGACGGATCCACACGTCGACCGCGACGGTCGCCGTGATGCCGGAGGCCGAGGAGGTCGAGGTCGAGATCGATCCGAACGAGCTGAAGATCGACGTCTACCGCTCGACGGGCCCAGGCGGGCAGAGCGTGAACACGACCGACTCTGCCGTGCGCATCACGCACGTGCCGACGGGCACGGTGGTCGCCATGCAGGACGAGAAGTCGCAGCTCCAGAACAAGCAGAAGGCGCTGCGCGTGCTGCGCGCGCGGCTCTTCGAGCTCGAGCGCGAGAAGCAGCGGGCCGAGCTCGACGCGACGCGGCGCTCGCAGATCGGGTCCGGCGAGCGGGCCGAGAAGATCCGCACGTACAACTATCCCGAGAGCCGCGTCACCGACCACCGCATCCACCTGACGCTGCACAGGCTCGACCGCGTCCTCGAGGGGGAGCTGGAGGAGTTCAGCGAGGCGCTGACGGCCGAGGATCGCCGCCGCGCCCTCGAAGCCTCACCGGCGTGACCGTCGGCGAGGTCCTGCGCCGAGCGACCGAGTACCTGGCGGGCAAGGGAGTCGAGAGCCCGCGGCTCGACGCGGAGCTCCTGCTCGGGAAGGCGCTGACGCTCTCGCGCGTCCAGCTGTACATGGAGCACGATCGGCCGCTCGCCGAGCCGGAGCGCGACGCCTTCCGCGAGCTGATCCGCCGGCGCGGCGAGCGAGAGCCGCTCGCGTACGTGCTCGGCGAGTGGGGGTTCCGGAGGCTGACGCTCGCGACCGACCGCCGCGCGCTCGTCCCGCGCCCGGAGACCGAGGTCCTCGTCGAGCGGTGTCTCGCGCTGCTCGACGGCTTGCCTGCTCCCCGGGTACTCGACGTCGGCACGGGGAGCGGAGCGATCGCCCTGGCGATCGCGGACGAGCATCCGGGCTCGGCGGTCACGGCGATCGACGTCTCGCCGGAGGCGCTCGCGCTCGCCCGCGAGAACAGCGCGCGCACCGGCGTCGCCGTCGAGCTCGTCGAGCAGGACCTGACGGGCGGGCTCGGGGAGGCCGAATACGATCTCGTCGTGTCGAACCCGCCCTACGTGACCGAGGAGGAGTGGGCGACGCTCCAGCCCGAGGTGCGCGACTGGGAGCCGCGGCTCGCCACCGTGGGCGAGGACCACACGGACGAGATCGCCGACCACGCGCGCGACGCGCTGCGCCCGGGCGGGCACCTCGTGCTCGAGGTCGCCGACCTGCGCGCGCAGGCCGTCGCGGCGCTGCTCGAGCGCTGCGGCTACGAGGACGTGACGGTGACGGAGGACCTCGCGGGCCGCGACCGCATCGTCGAGGGACGGCGCCCGTGATCGACCGTGCCTGCGCCGCGATCAACGCCGGGAAGCCGGTGGTGATGCCGACCGACACGGTCTACGGGCTGGTCGCCTCGCCGTACCGCCGCGAGCCCGCGGAGCGGCTCTTCGAGCTGAAGGGGCGCGACCGGCTCCAGGCGATCGCGGTGGTCGCGGCCGACGTCGAGATGCTGTTCGAGCTCGTTCCCGAGCTCCGCGGCCGGTCGGGGACGATCGTGCGCGAGCTCCTCCCTGGGCCGTACACGCTGATCCTCCCGAACCCCGCGCGGCGCTACCCCTGGCTGACCGGCGCGCGCCCGGACACGATCGGCGTGCGGGTGCCGTCGGTCCGGGGCTACGGGAGCCGCCTGCTCGCGCGGGTGGGCGCGGTCGCCGCGACGAGCGCGAACCTCCACGGCGGCCCGGATCCGCGCACGATCGCGGACATCCCCCAGGCGATCCTCGACGGCGTCGCCGAGGTGGTGGACGACGGCGAGCTGCCCGGGACGCCCTCCACGGTGATCGACTTCACGGGCCCGAAGCCCGTCGTGATCAGGGCGGGCGCGGGCGACGTCGAACGCGCCCTCGCGGCGCCGGCGTAGCCCCGGAGTAGCATCCCGGCGTACCCGGGAAAAGGGAGAGCCGCATGGCCGTCGCGCAGGAAACCCTCCAGCACCTTCGCTCCGCGGGTCTCTCCGAGATCGATCCGGAGATCGCGGAGCTGCTCACCCGCGAGCTCGAGCGGCAGCGCAACCAGATCGAGCTGATCGCGTCGGAGAACTTCACCTGGCCGAGCGTGCTCGAGGCGGTCGGGTCGGTGCCCACGAACAAGTACGCAGAGGGGTACCCCGAGAAGCGCTACTACGGCGGGTGCGAAGTCGTCGACGAGATCGAGACGATCGCGATCGACCGCGTCAAGTCGCTCTTCGGAGCCGAGCACGCGAACGTGCAGCCGCACGCGGGCGCCCAGGCGAACATGGGCGTCTACTTCGCGGCGCTCGATCCCGGCGACACGATCCTCTCGATGCGCCTCGACCACGGCGGGCACCTCTCGCACGGGCTGAAGGTGAACTTCTCGGGCAGGCTGTACGGGATCGTCGGTTACGGCGTCGACCGTGAGACCGCGCTCGTCGACTTCGACGAGGTGCTCGCGCTCGCGAAGGAGCACAAGCCGAAGCTGATCATCTGCGGCGGATCGGCGTACCCGCGTGCGATCGACGCCGAGCGCTTCCGCGAGATCGCCGACGAGGTCGGTGCGCTCCTGATGTGCGACATGGCGCACTTCGCCGGGCTCGTCGCGGCCGGGTTGCACCCCAACCCGACGCCGCACTGCGACTTCGTCACCTCGACCACCCACAAGACGCTGGCCGGCCCGCGCGCCGGCTTCATCCTCTGTAAGGAGGAGCACGCGCGCGACGTCGACCGCGCGGTCTTCCCGGGCATGCAGGGCGGGCCGCTCGAGCACACGATCGCGGCGAAGGCCGCGTGCTTCCGGATCGCCGCCACCGACGCCTTCCGCGACTACCAGGGGCAGGTGCGCGCGAACGCCGACGCGCTCGCGAACACGCTCCTCGACGGCGGGCTCGACCTGCTCACGGGCGGCACCGACACGCACCTGCTCCAGATCGACCTCCGCAACTCCGAGTGGACGGGTAAGGACGCCGAGGAGCGGCTCCACGACGTGAAGCTGACCGTCAACCGGAACACCGTGCCCTTCGACGAGCGCCCGCCGACGGTCGGGTCCGGGGTGCGGGTCGGGACGCCTGCGGCGACGATGCGCGGGTTCGGCGAGGACGACTTCGCCGAGGTCGGGCGCGTGATGGTCGAGGCGCTCGGGGAGGCCCCAGACCTCGCCGGCCTGAGCGCGCGGATCGACGCGCTCTGCGCGAAGCGGCCGCTCTACCCGGGGTTCCGCGGCTTCACGACGTACGTCTCATGAGCCGTAGGCTCGACGGACGCGATCAAAAAGCGGAGGTGGCGGCTTTGCCGGCGCCGGAGCGGAGAGGAGCGCCACCGCCACCGGCCGCGTCACGCACGTGACGCATCCGCTCGTCCAGCACAAGCTGTCGTACCTGCGCGAGAAGGACACGCCGACGGTCCATTTCCGGAAGCTCGTCGAGGAGGTCACGCTCCTGCTCACGTACGAGGCGACGAAGGACTTCCCGACCGAGGACGTCGTGATCGAGACGCCGCTCGAGAAGGCCGAGATCCCGCGCATCGCGGGCAAGAAGGTGGCCGTGTGCCCGGTGCTGCGCGCGGGCGTGGGGATGCTCGACGGCGTGCTCTCGCTGATCTCGAGCGCGCGCGTCGGCTTCATCGGCATGTACCGCGACGAGGGCACGCTCCAGCCCGTGCAGTACTACCTCAAGCTCCCCGCCGACATGGACGACCGCGACGCGATCGTGCTCGACCCGATGCTCGCGACCGGCAACTCGAGCGCGGCCGCGATCACGCTCGTCAAGGACGCGGGCGCCCGCACCGTCACGCTCGTCTCGCTCGTCGCGGTGCAGGAGGGGATCGAGCGCATCCATCGCGACCACCCCGACGTGCACATCGTGTGCGCGGCGATCGACCGCGGGCTGAACGAGCGCGGCTTCATCGTCCCCGGGCTCGGCGACGCGGGGGACCGGCTCTACGGCACGAAGTAAGGCTCGATGCTCGACGAGCTGAGCGCCACGCCCGAAGTCGTCTGGGGATTCCTCGTCGCGCTCGGGATCGTGCTCGTGCTGACGCCCGTCGTCGGGGGAGTGGCGCGCCGCTTGGGCGCGGTCGACGAGCCCGACGCGCGGCGCCTGAACGAGGTGCCGATCCCGCGGCTCGGGGGGCTCGCGCTCTTCTTCGGCGTGCTCGTCCCGGCGCTCGCGTTTCTCGAGATCGATCGGGAGGCGCGCGGGCTCCTCCTCGGCGCGACGATCGCGACGACCGTCGGCGCCGTCGACGACTTCCGCGGGCTCGCCTGGTGGCAGAAGCTCGGCGGGCAGGTCGCCGCCGCCGCGGTCCCGACCGCGTTCGGGATCTACGTCGACCGGTTCACGTTCCCGTTCGTCGGCGTGCACGAGCTGCCCGTCTGGATCGGCGTTGCGGCCACGATCGTCTGGGTCGTCGCGCTGATGAACATGGTCAACTTCCTCGACGGGATGGACGGCCTCGCCGCCGGCGTCTGCGGGATCGCCGGGTTCACGTTCGCCGTGATCGCGCTCTCGCTGGAGAAGCCGACGGCCGCGGTCTTCTCCGCGATCGTGGCCGGCGCGTGCTTCGGCTTCCTGCGCCACAACTTCTATCCGGCGCGGATCTTCATGGGCGACGCCGGCGCGCTCCTGCTCGGGTTCGCGCTCGCGACGATCGCGGTCCAGGGGCTGCTGAAGACCGCCTCGACCGTCGCGCTCTTCTTCCCGCTGTTCGTGCTCGCGATTCCGACGCTCGACACGACCTTCGTGCTCGCGCGCCGGATCAAGCACGGCGAGCGGCTCTACGTCGCCGACCAGGCGCACCTGCACTTCCGCTTCCTGCGGCGCGGCTTCTCGCAGCGGCGCGCGGCGCTGACGATGTACGCGTGGTGCGCCACGCTGGCCGCGGCCGCGCTCGCCACGCGCTTCGTGCCGTTCCGCGAGGGCGGCCAGTGGCACCTGTGGCCGACGGTGCTCGCCTCGGGCTTCGGACTCGTCGCGGTCGCGTTCTCGATCTACGTGGCCTACGTCCTCGAGCTCGTCAAGCTCGCGACGCCACGCCTGCGTCGCCGCGACGAGCCTCCGGGCGAACGCCGCACGGCCTAGTCCCTTCGGGACATGGCCGGTGCCAGGCACCGGACCTGTCTCCGCGAGGGAGTCCACCTGTCCGCTTGCAGGCACTTCCGCGCGGTCGGGACATGGCCGGTGCCTGGCACCGGACCTGTCTCAACCGGACGCGTCTCGGAGCTCCGCCGCCTCGTGCTCGAGGTCGATCCGTTCGAGCGGCGGGCCCGGCGGGTACCCGCTCCGGATCGGGACGACGAGCGTGAACCGGTCCGCGAGCGGCTTCTGGGCGTTCCACGTCGGCCGGCCGGGCGTGACGCTGCCGTGGAGGAGGACCGGCCGGGGGCCCCGCGCCGAGGGTCTCGACCTGCCTCAATCCTGGCGCCAAATCGGCTCGCAGAGCGGCTTCGCGGTGTCACAAGCTGGTATGCTCGCGGCGGTGGAGCTTGCAGGCGCGGGGGGAACCCTCATCGGTGTCACGCTCGCCTGCGCCGTCGTGGGAGCGGCCCTCGGGTGGGCGCTCGGAGCGACGGGGATCGGGCTGCTGGTCGGCATCTTCGTCGGCATCCCGCTGGGGATCTTCGCGGTCTACCGCCGCTACCGCGGAGTGATCGGATGAGGCTCGCGATCTTCGAGACGCCGCGCCCCGCTCCCCGGCGGCTCGTCCCGGCCCTCGCCGCCGCGGGCGTGCTCGCGCTCGCGCTGCCCGTCTTCCTCGCGGCCGACCTGCCGCTCGCGGCGTGGGTGCTCGCGACCGTCCTCTGGATCGCCGGGCAGGGCCTCTCGCTCCTGCTCGCGCGGCTCGGGCTCGGCGCCGATAAGCTCGCCGCCTCGGGTGTGGTCGGGATCGGCATGACCCTGCGCTCCGTCGCGGTCGGCGTCGTCCTGATCGCGGTCGCGGCGAGCGACGCGCGCCTCGGCCTCGCCGCCGCGCTCCTGTACGCGTTCGTCTACACGCTCGAGCTCGGCATCTCGCTCGCGACCTACTTCGCGCAGGAGCGGAGCGCGTGAACGTCCTCTACAGCGCCATGACGCTCGCCGCCGACGCGGGGAGCGAGGAGCCGAAGTTCGACCCCTCGCACGAGTTCGAGCTGCCCGCCTGGGTCTCGCTGCACGTCGGCCCGCTCGACATGTCGATCAACAAGGCGGTCGTCTACCTCTGGCTCTCGGCGGCGCTGACGATCCTGATCGGGATCCTGCTCATGCGCTGGCGGGTCGGCGTCACGCCCGACCGCCGGCAGACGATCGGCGAGCAGATCTACGAGGTCGCCCAGACGCAGATCGCGGAGCAGGGGCTGCCGAGCCGCGCGATCGGCCGCTGGTTCCCGTACGTCGCCACGCTCCTCCTCTTCATCTGGACCGTGAACATGCTCGGGTTCATCCCGCTCCCCATCACCGGCGAGCGCTTCGAGCTCCTCGGCGTCGACCTCCCGGTCTGGGGGATCTACGCGGCCACGTCCTCGATCTCCGTGACCCTCGCGCTCGCGCTCGTCACGTTCGTCTTCACGCACGTGGAAGGCGTCCGCGAGAACGGGCCCGTGAAGTACTTCAAGAGCTGGATCCCCGACGTCCCGAAGGGAATGCTGCCGCTGCTGGTGCCGCTCGAGATCCTCGGCCAGTTCATGCGCCTCGTCTCGCTCTCCGTCCGACTCTTCGCGAACATGCTCGCCGGGCACATGCTGATCCTGACCTTCATCGGCCTGATCTTCGTGCTCGAGTCGATCTTCCTCGCGGTGATCGCGGTGCCGGCGGCGACCGCGTTCTACCTCTTCGAGGTCGTGATCGTCGTGTCGATCCAGGCGTTCATCTTCGCCGCCCTGTCCGCCATCTACATCGGCTCGGCGATCGAGCCGGAGCACTAGAAGGAGAAAAGGAGACCAATGGAACTCGTTCTCTTCCAGACCGAGGGCAACGTCGTCGATCTCGGCAAGGCGATCGCGCTCGCGCTCGGCATCGGCCTCGGCTCCCTCGGCGCCGGGATCGGCATCGGGAACATCTTCGGGTCGATGATCCAGTCCGTCGCCCGCCAGCCCGAGCTCCGCGGGGAGCTGCAGGGGATCATGTGGCTCGGCTTCGCGCTGACCGAGGCGGTCGTCTTCTACGGCCTGATCGGCGGCCTGCTCGCGTTCGTGCTCGTCTGATGCCCGCCGCGTTCCAGCTGCTCGCGGTCGCCGCCGAGGAGGAGAACGGCGGCTCGTCGCTGATCGAGCCGATCCCGGGCCTGATGGTCTGGACGCTGATCTCGTTCGCGATCACGTTCTTCGTCCTCAAGCGCTACGCGTTCGGCCCGATCCAGCAGGTGATCGACCAGCGCCGCGAGCGGATCCGCCAGTCGCTCCAGGAGGCCGACAACGCCCGCGACGAGGCCCGCCGCCTGCTCGAGGAGCACCGCGGGCTGATGAGCCAGGCGCGCGGCCAGGCCGAGGAGATCCTCGCCGAGGCTCGCCGCGTCGCCGAGTCGCAGCGCGAGCGCGTGCGCCAGGAGACCGAGGCCGACCGCCAGCGCCGGCTCGAGGAGACGAAGCGGCAGATCGACGCCGAGACGCAGCGCGCGCTCGGCGAGATCCGGCGCGAGGTCGGGTCGCTCGCGCTCGCCGCGGCCGAGAAGGTCACGGCCGGCGCGCTCGACGCCTCCGCGCACCGGAAGCTGATCGACGACGCCGTGCGCGAGCTCGACTTCTCGAAGCTGGAGAAGGAACCGGCCTAGGTGGCGGTCGCGCACCGCATCTACGCGCGAGCCCTCTTCGACGCGGCGAAGGAGCAGGGCCGCGTCGGCGAGGTCCACGAAGAGCTCGGCGACTTCGCCGACGCCGCCGCGCAGGTGCCGGAGCTCCGGGCGCTGCTCGAGAACCCCGAGATCGACCCGCGTGCGAAGCAGGCCGCGCTCGGCGAGCTGCTCGCCGGCGGCGAGGAGCTCGTGCGCAACTTCCTGCTCGTGCTCGTCGAGAAGGGCCGCGCGGGCGAGGTCGACGAGATCCGGCGCGAGCTCGACGCGCTCGTCGCGGCGGAGGAGCGCCGCCTCGAGGTCGAGCTGACGACCGCATACGAGCTCAGCGACGACGAGGCGAAGGAGATCCTCGCGCAGATCGAGCGCCGGGCCGGCCGTACGGTCGAGGCGACGAGGCGCGTCGATCCGACCCTGATCGGGGGGTTCGTCCTCCAGGCGGGCTCGCTGCGCGTCGACGCGAGCGTGCGCGGCCGGCTCGAAGGTCTACGACAAGAGATCAAGCGAAGCTAGGAGACAACGTGAAGCTACGTCCCGAAGAGATCACCTCGATCCTCAAGGCCCGGATCGAGCAGTACGACGTCCAGACCGATCTCTCCGAGGTCGGGACCGTCCTCCAGGTTGGAGACGGCATCGCGCGCGTGCACGGGCTCGAGAACTGCGTCTCGCTCGAGATGCTCGAGTTCGAGCACGGCGTCACCGGCTTCGCGTTCAACCTCGAGGAGGACAACGTCGGCGTGGCGCTCGTCGGCGAGTGGGAGCAGGTGAAGGAGGGCGAGCCCGTGCGCCGCACCGGCGCGGTCGCCTCCGTGCCCGTCGGGGACGCCCTGCTCGGCCGCGTCGTCGACCCGCTCGGCAACCCGCTCGACGGGCTCGGCCCGGTCGAGACGACGGAGCGCCGCCCGCTCGAGTTCAAGGCGCCGGGCGTCGTGGACCGGCAGTCGGTCAACGAGCCGGTGCAGACGGGGATCAAGGCGATCGACTCGATGATCCCGATCGGCCGCGGCCAGCGCGAGCTGATCATCGGCGACCGCGGCACCGGCAAGACCGCGCTGATCGTGGACACGATCCTGAACCAGCGCGGCGGCGACCTCACCTGCATCTACGTCGCGATCGGCCAGAAGTCGTCCACCGTTGCGCAGGTGGTCGAGCGGCTCCGTGACGCGGGCGCGATGGAGTACACGATCGTCGTCGCCGCGGGCGCGTCCGAGGCAGCGCCGATCAAGTGGATGGCCCCCTACGCGGGCACCGCGATGGGCGAGCACTTCCTGTTCCAGGGCAAGCACGCGATCGTCTTCTTCGAAGACCTCTCGTTGCACGCCGACGCGTACCGGCAGCTCTCGCTGCTGCT
>JAICPI010000109.1 GCA_025929895.1 Thermoleophilia bacterium | reverse complement strand
TCGAGATCGTCGGGGCCGAGCGGCGACTCGCGGTCGGCCAGCTCGAGCGCTGCGTGTGCATCCGCCCAGGCACGGCTCGCGAAGGCCTCGCGGCCCCGAGTCAGCTGCTGCGTCCCCTCGCCCACGGGGCCATTGTCGCGCTCTCTCCTGCGGCTCGTCACCGACTAGAGTCGGGACGTGGCCGTCACGCCTGAGGCGCAGCGCTGGGAGGAGCTGTTCGCCACGAGGGCACGAGCGGACGTCGGCGAGGGGATCGCCGCGATCCTCTCGCTGCTCGGGCTTCCGGAGCTGATCTCGGTCGCCGGGGGCTTCCCCGACCCGGAGACGTTCCCCCGCGAGCGCGCGGCGGCGCTGCTCGCGGAGTTCGCCGCCACGGGCGAGACGAGCGCCTTCCAGTACGCACCGACACGCGGGCTCCCGGGTCCCCTCGACGCGCTCGCCCGCCGGCTCGAGACGACGCAGGGCAGGCTGCCGCACGACGGCGAGCTGCTGATCACGAGCGGCGCGATCGAGGGGCTCGAGCTCGTGTCCAGGACGTTCCTGGACCCGGGCGACCTCGTCGTCGTCGAGGGCCCGACGTACCTCGGTGCGATCATGGCCTTCCGGGGCTACGGAGCCGACATCGTCGCCGTGCCGATGGACGCGGACGGCCTCGAGGTCGACGAGCTCGGGCGACGGCTCGCGAGCCGCCTCCGGCCGAAGCTCGTCTACGCGATCCCGGACCACCAGAACCCCGCGGGAGTCAGCATGTCGACGGAGCGGCGCGAGCTGCTCGTCGAGCTCGCGCGTCGGCACGGCTTCCTGATCGTCGAGGACGTCGCGTACCGCGAGCTCGCCTTCGACGGCGACGCGCCCCGGAGCCTCTGGAGCCTCGGCCCGGACGTCACCGTGCAGCTCGGGACGACGTCGAAGACGTTCTTCCCCGGCGTTCGGCTCGGCTGGGCGGCCGGTCCGGCCGAGATCTCCGCACAACTCGTGAACGCGAAGCAGAACACCGACCAGTGCGCTTCAGCGCTCGGCCAGCGGCTCTTCGAGGAGTACGCGCGCCGCGGTTGGATCGAGGAGCAGCTCGTCCGCTCGCGCGCGCTCTACGGGCGCAAGTGCGCGCGCATGCTCGCGGCGCTCGAGCGCACGATGCCGCCGCGCGTGCGTTGGACGACGCCCCGCGGCGGTTTCTTTAGCTGGCTGACGCTTCGCGGCGGGGACACGACCGAGCTCGCGAAGCGCGCGGTCGAGCAGGGCGTCGGCATCGTTCCGGGCGCGCTCTTCTTTCCCGACGGGCGCGGCGGCGACAACGTCCGTCTGTCGTTCAGCATGGTCGACGAGGAGCAGGTCGATCAGGGGATCGAGCGCCTCGCGTCACTCGTCGGGGGCTAGCCCGTCTCGATGAACGACTTTCCCCTGCCAGGCTCCGCGCGCGCCGTCGTCGCTGCCCGCCCGCCGGGCTCCGGCGAAGGCTTCTGGGCCGGCTCGTCGAGCGCGGCGCTCGACGACGACGGCACGTTCGTGGTCGCCTACCGTGTGCGCACCGGCCACGCGGGCCGCGGCTCGAACGTCGTCGCGCGCTCGGAGGACGGCGAGCGACTCACGACCGTCGCCGAGATCGGCCAGGCCCGCTTCGGCGCGCAGTCGCTCGAGCGGCCGGCGCTCGTCCGCACCGAGGAGGGCCGCTGGCGCCTCTACGTCTGCCCGGCGGCGCCGGCGCCGAGCAAGCACTGGTGGATCGACGTCCTCGAGGCCGACGACCCGGCCGACCTCGCGACCGCGGAGGCGCGCACCGTCTTTCCCGGCGACGAGCTCACCGGGGTCAAGGATCCGCTCGTGCAGCGCACGCCCGAGGGCGGCTGGCAGGCGTGGATCTGCTGCCACCCGCTCGACGAGCCGGACGAGGAGGACCGGATGACGAGCGCGTACGCGACGAGCGACGACGGGCTGGCCTGGGAGTGGCACGGAACGGCGTTGGCGCCCCGCGCCGGTACCTGGGACGCGCGCGGCGCCCGTGTGACGTCGGTTCTCGCCGACGGCCGCGCGACGTACGACGGCCGCGCCACGAAGGAGGAGAACTGGTTCGAGCGCACAGGGGTGGCGCGCCACGTCGGCGGCGGCCGGCTCGAGCAGACCGGGGACGACGCCGTCTCGGTCGCGCGCTACCTCGACGTCCTCCCCCTCCCGGAGGGCGGCTACCGCATCTGGTACGAGTGGCCGCTCGACGACGGGAGCCACGAGCTCCGCACCGAGCTCATTCCCGCGTAGGCCAGCGCGGCGCGCGCGGCTGCGCCGCCTCGAGCGAGGCCCAGTCCTCGCGCACCGGCGCGAAGACGTCGATCACGACCGCGCCGTCGGGGCCGGCGGTCGCCTCGTGAGGGACGTTCGACGGGATCGTCCACGTCTCGCCCGGACCGACGACGCGCGTCTCGCCTCCGATCGTGAACGTCATCCGGCCGCGGAGCACGAGCCCGAGCTGCTCGTGCTCGTGGTCGTGCCTGCCGACGACGGCCCCGGGATCGAGCTCGACGATCCCGAGCGACAGCCGCTCGCCGTTCACGAGGCGCGCGTGGATCCCGTCCCAGATCCGGCGGAGCGGAAGCTCGCGAAGATCGTCGAAGCCGGCCACGCCCGCGAATTATCGCTTGACAACGAATCGATGATCGTCTATACATCGACCGATGTCGATACGAGAGCTGCCGGTCATCAACTGCTGCGGCGCGCTGGGCGCGCCCACGCTCTCCGACGAGGAGGCAGCGGCAGCCGCCGCCGTCTTCCGCGCCCTCGCCGACCCGGCGCGCGTTCGGATCGTCAACCTGCTCGCTTCGAGCGAAGAGCCGGTCTGCGTCTGCGAGTTCGTGCCGACGCTCGGCCTCTCGCAGCCGACGGTCAGCCACCACCTGAAGAAGCTCACCGACGCCGGCCTGCTCGAGCGCGAGCAGAGCGGCAGGTGGGCCTACTACACGCTTTCGCGGGACGCTCTCGAGCACCTCGCGTCCCTGGTCGAGTTCAAGGAGGTCTACGCATGAGCACGAGCGCAGAGCAGTTGCGCGAGGAGGTCCGACAGCGGTATGCGGAGGCCGCGCTCACCGCCACGCGCGGCGCGAACGCGAGCTGCGGCGAGGCCTGCTGCCCGCAGGAGGCCGAGGGCGGGTTCGGCCCGGCGCTCTACGCCGCCGAACAGCGAGGCGAGCTTCCCGAGCCCGCGGTGCTCGCCAGCCTCGGCTGCGGCAACCCGACCGCCGTCGCCGATCTGCGCGATGGCGAGACCGTGCTCGATCTCGGCTCGGGCGGCGGCATCGATGTGATCCTCTCCGCGAAGCGCGTCGGCCCGGCCGGCCGCGCGTTCGGGCTCGACATGACCGACGAGATGCTGACGCTCGCTCGACGGAACGCCGACGAGGCGGGCGTCGGCAACGCGATCTTCCTCAAGGGCGAGATCGAGAGCGTCCCTCTGCCCGCCGACTCGGTCGACGTGGTCATCTCGAACTGCGTGATCAACCTCTCCACGGACAAGCCCGCGGTGTTGACCGAGATGGCGCGCGTCCTGAAGCCCGGCGGTCGCGTCGGGGTCTCCGACGTCGTCGCGGAGGACCGGCTCACGCCGGAGGAGCGGGCGCAGCGCGGCAGCTACGTGGGCTGCATCGCGGGCGCGCTCTCGATCGGCGAGTACGAGGAGGGCCTGAGAGCCGCAGGGTTCGAGGACGTCACGGTGACCTTCACGCACCAGGTCGCGGAGGGCATGCACAGCGCGATCGTGCAGGCGACGAAGTCGAAGCGTGAAGCTCGCGCGCAGCAGCTCCCGGTCTTGGCGAGCACCGGAGGCTCGTGCTGCTGAGCTCAGCCGAGGCCGATCACTTCGAGGGCGCGCCGCGAGGGTCGTCCGCGACGATCGGCTCCGCCGCGTCGACCTTGTCGACGATCACGTACTCGTCGGTCCAGTCGATCGCTCGCTCGAGCTCCGGCGTCTCGTGGCCCGGCCGGACGGCGAAGCGGTCGTCCTGCGCCCGCACCGTCTCGTACACGTGCAGCGGCATGCGGATCCGCTCGCCGCAGCCGCCCTCGACGCCACATTCGCACAGGAACTCGACGACCCCGTCCGGCGACCACGCCTGAGCCGACTCGCCGAGCTCAGCGATCCGCTCGTTGACCTCGCGCATGAGCGCCTCGTTCCGCGCCTGGCGGGCGTACCTGTCGCCGGGCTCGTTCATGTGTGGGCTCAACGCTACTCCACTCCGGACCGGCGAGGGGGCGGCGGGAAGCCGCCCCCGCGCCCTCCGGTACGAGCTACGCGATCCCCACTGCGCCGGCGCTCGCCGTGCCGACCGTAGCGGCGGTAAGCCGGATCTCGCTGGCGAGAACCACGACGTC
>JAICPI010000085.1 GCA_025929895.1 Thermoleophilia bacterium | reverse complement strand
TGCCTGGCACTGTTCGATCACGGTGTCAGGCACGGGGCGGGCTCCAGGCGTAGCGCGCGTCGGGCGTGCGCTCCTCGTTGCCGGAGCCGTCCGTCAGCTCGACGCAGGTGAGGCCGTGGCGCTCGTAGAAGCGCCGCGCGCCCTCGTTCTGCTGGAAGACCCAGAGGTCGAAGCCCGCGGGGCGCCGCTCCTTCGCCTTCGCGAGCAGCGCGCCGCCGATGCCGCGCCCCTGGGCGTCCGGACGGACGTAGAGGTGGCCGAGCAGGGCGTCCCCGAGCGCCGCGAAGCCGACGACCTGCCCGTCGCGCTCGGCCACCCAGACCTCGTGGGTCGGCAGCAACGTCGCGGAGATCCACCCGCGCGTCTCGGCCTCCGTATGGAGGATCGGGAGGAAGTCGAGGCCGGCGAACGACGCGACGAAGACGTCGGCGACGGCGTTCGCGTCCTCCGCCCGTGCGCGCCGGAGCATCCGCCTAATCTACGGCTCGTGCCTCGCAAGCGCGACGAGCCGGTCCGGCTGACGCGGATCTACACGCGCGGCGGCGACCTCGGCGAGACCTCGCTCGGCGACGGCTCGCGGACCTCGAAGCGCGATCCCCTGATCGCCGCGTACGGAGCGGTCGACGAGCTGAACTCCCAGGTCGGCCTCGCGCTCGCTGCGCCGCTCCCGGACGCGTTGCGCGCGGTGCTCGAGCGCGTGCAGAACGAGCTCTTCGACGTCGGCGCGGACCTCGCGGTGCCCTTCGCGGGCGAGGACGAGCGGCTCCGCGTCGCGCAGTCGCAGGTGGACGCGCTCGAGGCGGACTGCGACCGGCTGAACCAGGACCTGCCGGAGCTGAAGAGCTTCGTGCTCCCTGGCGGCGAGGAGGTGGCAGCGCGGATCCACGTCGCGCGGGCCGTCTGCCGCCGCGCGGAGCGCGTCGCGCTCGACGCGCCCGTCAACCCACTCGCGCTGGTCTACCTGAACCGCCTCTCGGACCTCCTCTTCATCCTCGCGCGCGCCGCGAACGCGGCCGCGGGACGCGACGAGCCGCTCTGGAAGCCGGGCGCCTCGCGCTGACCTTCGGCGCGTCCTTCGCGGCCGGCTACCTCGGGTCGGTCGTGGGGCTCGTGCTCGGGACGCTGCGCCTGCCGGCGCTGATCCTCACCGCGGGCAACCCCGCGGCCGCCGCGGGCACGAACATCGCGATCAGCGCGGCCGCCGCCGCAGCCGGCGGCTGGCGGCACGCGCGGGAGGGCCGCGTGGACTGGCGCGTCGTCGCGTGGATGGCACCGCCGTCGGTCGTCGGCGCGGTCGCCGGCGCGCTCGCCGCGGGCCGCGTCTCGGAGCGTCTGCTCTTCGCGCTGATCGCCGCCGTGCTCGCGTGGAGCTCGTTCGACCTGATCCTCCGGCCCGTCCGCGCGCGCCCGCGCGCGGCGCCGCGCCTGTGGCCGGCGTCGGTCGCCGGGCTCGCGATCGGCCTCGTCGGCGGCGCGATCGGCGTCATCCTGGGCACGCTGCGGATGCCCGCGCTCCTGGGCGCGGTCGGGCTCCCCGCCGCCCGCGCCGTCGGCACGAACCTCGTGGTCGGCTTCCTGCTCGGCGCCGCGGGCTTCGCGGCGCACGCGTCGAGCGTCGAGTGGGACCTCCTCGCCGCAGGGCTGCTCGGCGCGCTGCCGGGCGCGTGGCTCGGAGCGCGGGTCACGGGCGGTCTCTCCGAGGAGACGCTCCGCCGCCTGATCGGCGCCGCGCTGCTCCTGATCGCGGTCGCGTTCGCGGCGCAGGCCGCACTCGGCTAGCCCCTCCGCTTCGCCAGCTGGACGATCAACCTGGCGAGGTCCTTCGGCGGCGTGGAGCGCGGCACCGCGATCGTTGCGCCCGCGCGCACGCTCTGCGCGAGCCGGCGCGGGTCGTTCGTGAGGGCGATGACCCGGACCGAGGGGAAGACGAGGCGCAGGTCGCGCACGAGCTGGAGGCCGAAGCGGTCGACGTCCACGAGCACGACCTGGACGTTCCGCGCGTTGCTGCCGATCAGGGTCCAGGTGTCCTCGTCCAGGGCCGCGGTCACGCGTACGGTGCGACCGACGCCGGCCGCGATGTCGCGCTGCATGCTGGAGCCGCCCGTGAGCACGACCTCGACCGGGCGCCGGTCCGGCTTCGGCTTCTTGGGCGCCCGCTCTGGCAGGACCTCGACGAGGATCGTCTTCTTGACCGAGTCGCGGCCGGACTGCACGGTGAACACGAGGCGGTACCGCCCAGCCTTGCGAGCGCGCGGCGGCATCGTCAGCCGCCTGATCGCGGTCCCGGCCTTGGCAGCGAAGCGCCAGCGGTACACGCGCTCGCCGCGCGGGCCGAGGAGCGCGGTCGTCACACGCGCGTCGCGCGTCGACTGGAGGCGAAGCGCGATGAAGCGCCGCGAGGCGGGCGAGTAGTTCTTGGTGCCGACGACGTTGAAGACGAGCCGCGTCTGCGGCGGCGTCCCGGGCTCGCCGAGCCGGAGGTCGAGCTTCGAGCCGAGCCCTGCGAGGCGCACGGCCGCGGGCTCGACGACGACGGTTCCCTCACCGGTGACCGCGCCGAGCTCGAAGCCGCGGTTCGCGAGGATCGCCGCCGCCTCGTCGAGGCTCTTGCCCGCGAGCAGCGAGGTCGAGCGGAGCCGCGAGGTCGTCGGGCTGAGGTGCCCGCCGTCGTCCGTGGACGCGAGCGCGAACGTCCGCATGTCGGCGGGGTCGAAGGCGCCGAGGTCGACCTGGTCGTCGCCCGCCCGGAAGGTCTGCGTCGCGAAGTCGTCGACGAAGAGGACGGTCGGGTACGGCTCGCCGTCGGCGTCGGTCGCCGGCGTCCAGCGCAGCGTCAGCGTCCCGTCGGCCTCGATCGTGCCGCGGAAGTCGCTCGGCGCGGGCACCACGGGCAGCACCTCGCTGAACGAGCCGCCGCCGCTCGGGGGCGGGGGCGGGGTGGGTACGCCGACGAGGAACGTGATCGTGAAGCTCGACGACTTGCCCGCGGCGTCGTGCACCGTGCCCGTGAGCGTGTGCGAGCCCGCCGCGAGCGAGCCGGTGTTGAACGTCGCGGTCTTGCCGGAGATCGCCGGCGCGGGCGCCGGGACGCCGTCCAGCTCGACCGCGGAGAGCGACGCGATGTCCTCCGTCGCGGTGATCGCGATCTGCGACGCGCTGGCCACGATCGAGCCGTTCGCGGGCACGGAGGAGACGACGATCGGGACGAGGTTGTCGACGCGGACACCGGCGCGGACGCTCTCGTTCGTGTTGCCGACCGCGTCCGTGACGACCGCCCGGAGGTCGTAGAGGCCGTCGGCGAGCGCGGTCGTGTCGAGGCTCGCGCCGTAGGGCGCGGTCCCGTCGCTGCCGATCGCCGTCCACGACGCCGCTCCCGCGGGGCTCCGCGCGAAGGCGACCGAGGTCGCGTCTCCCGACGTCGAGGCGGTCAGGGCAACCGTGCCCGAGAGCGTCGAGCCGGGGTCGTCCAACGTCACGCCCGGCGCCGTGGCGTCGACGTCGACGGTGATGAACGCGCTCGTGAACGTGTTGCCGGCGTTGTCGGTCACGACGAGCTGGAGGTCGTAGGCGCCGCTCGCGAGGCCGTCGACGCTCCACGACGCGGTGTAGGGCGCGCTCGCCGCGCTCCCCACGTCGGCGAAGCCGCCGCCGCCCGTGCGGGCCTGCCAGCTCACGCTCCCGATGCCGGAGCCGGAGCCCGGGTCTGAGGCGGTCGCGCCGAGAGCCACCGAGCCGCCGACGATCGCTCCGTCGCCGGGCTGCGTGAGCAGGCCGGTCGGGGCGGTGTTGTCGACGCGCGTGGTGACGACGTTGCTCGTCCCCGAGTTCGCGCCCGCGTCGACCGCGATCGCGCGCAGCTCATAGTTGCCGTCTGCGACCGCGGTCGTGTCGAACGTCGCCGACCAGGGGCCGCCGAGCGAGGTGCCGATCGTCGTCCAGCCGCCGCCGCCCGCAGGGCGCCGCTCGAAGGTGACCTGCGACGTATCGCCGCTCGCGCTCGCCGAGAGTCCGATGGTGCCGCTCACGTTCGGCGCAGACGCGGAGAGCGTGATCGTCGGCGCGAAGTTGTCGACCGTCACGCTCACGCCGCCGGTCGTGGTCGTGTTGCCCGCCATGTCGCTGATCACGGCGTGGATGGAGGCGGAGCCGTCGCCGCCCGAGGCCGAGTTCCACGACCCCTGGTAGGGCGCCGAGGCCGAGGAGCCCACCGAGCCGCCGCCGACGAAGTACTCGACCGAGGCGATCGGGTTCGCGTCGCTCGCCGAGACGCCGAGCGAGACGGAGCCGGAGACCGTCGAGCCGCCGAGCGGCGACGCCAGCGAGCCGGTCGGGGCCGTGTTGTCGACGATCTTCGAACCGAGGTCGGCGATGCTCTCGTTGTCGGCCTCGTCGCGGACGATGAAGCGCAGATCCCAGGAGCCGTCGTCCGCGGGGGTCGTCGCCCAGGTGGCGGTGTAGGGCGGGTTGTCGCCGTCGGTCGTGTCGACCGCGATCGTCGTCCACGTGCTGTCGCTCGAGCGCTTGTGCTGGAACTCGACCTCCGTCACCTCGGCGCCGCCGCCGCCGGCGTCCGGGTTCGCGGTGAGGTCGACGCTCCCGCGCAGGTAGTTGCCGGGGTCGCTCGCGCCCGGGTCGGGCGGGGTCGAGTCGATCATCACCGTCGCCGTCTGCGGCGACTCGACGTTGCCCGCGACATCGGTGGAGAAGAACGAGATCGTGTGGATGCCGTCGCCGGAGACGTTCACGGTCGTGCCGCCGTTCCAGCCGCCACCGTCGACGGAGTACTGCGTGTTCGCGATCCCCGAGCCGCCGTCGCTCGGGCTGAGCGAGACGGTGACGCCGCCCGACTGCCAGTTGCCGGGCGCGTTGTGGCCGGTGCTCGGAGCGGTGTTGTCGATGCGGCGCCCACCGACCACGTTCGAGATCGTCTGGTTGCCCGCGACGTCGGTGACCACGACCCGCAGGTCGTAGACGCCGTCCGGCACCGAGGTCGTCGCCCAGGTCTGCGAGATGCCGGTCCAGGTGCCGCCGATCAGGGCCTCGTAGACCACGCTCGAGACGCCGGAGGCGACGGGCGGGCCGGGTGGGTCGTCGGTGACCGAGCTCAGGTTGACCGTGCCACGGAGGTTCCCGCCGGGGTCGTTCATCGTCGCCGTCGGCAGCGTGTTGTCGATGCGGCGCGGGCCGACCGCGGCGCTCGTCGCGACGTTGCCCGCGACGTCGGTCGCGACGGTGCGGAAGAAGTAGAGGCCGTCGGGCATCGTCGCCGTGTCGAAGGACGCCTCGAAGGGCTCCGCCGCGTCCATCCCCACGGTCGACCAGCTCCCGCCGTCGGGGCTGAGCTCGAAGACGACGTCCTGGACGCCCGAGCCGGCGTCGCTCGCGGACCCCGTCAGCGTCACCGTCGCGCGCAGGTTCGCGCCCGGGTCGTCCATGCCGGTCGCGGGCGGCGAGTTGTCGACCCGGCGGTTCGGGACGGCCGCGGACTGCGTCACGTTGCCCGCGACGTCGGTGACGACGACGCGGACGTCGTAGAGGCCGTCCAGGACAGTGGGCGTGTTCCAGGCAGACGGCGTCGCGACCCACGTCTCGGCGCCGGCGACCGAGTACTCGTACTGCACGGAGGCGATCCCCGAGGCGGCCGCGCCGCCGGGGTCGCTCTGCGTCGAGGTCAGGGTCACGAGCTGGCGCAGGTTGGCGCCGGGGTCGTCCATCGTCGCGATCGGCGCGGTCGCGTCGAGGAGCCACGTCCAGCTCGACGGGCTCGCGTCGACGTTCCCGGCCGCGTCGATCGCCCGCACCTCGAACGTGTGCGTCCCGTCGGCGAGCGAGCCGGCGGTGTGCGGCGAGGCGCACGCGGACCAGAGTCCCGCGTCCACGCGGCACTCGAACGTGCCGGTCTCCGTGGAGGAGAACGTGAAGTCCGGCGAGGCGTCGTTCGACGGGTTCCCGGGGTTCCCGAGCAGGCTCGTGTCGGGGAGCGAGCGGTCGACGGTGACAGCGATCACGGTCTCCGCCTCGTTCCCGGCGGCGTCTCGGGCGACGGCCTTGAGCGTGACGGTGCCGTCGGAGCCGGGCAGCGGCCACGTGGCCTCGTACGGGCCCGTGTCGTCGCTTCCGAGCGACGTCTCGCTCGAGCAGCCGGGGTCGTCGCAGGTGAAGAACTCGACGTCGTCGACGCCGCTGCCCGCATCGGCGGCCTCCGCGGCGAGCGTCAGCGGGTCGGTCGACGCGGCGTTGACGAAGCCGAGGTCGGTGGGGACCGTGAAGTCGACGGTGGGGGCGGTGTTGTCGACGATCGTCGCCTCGGGCGCGGAGGTCGCGGCATTGCCCGCGCGGTCCGCGACGCCGACGCGGACCTCGTACTGGCCTTCGGGCAGCGCCGAGGTGTCCCAGCTGGCCGCGGTCGGCGTCCACGCGCCCGCCGGGAGCTGCCGGTACTCGAACTGCACGCTCGTCGGCTCGATCCCCGAGCCGGCGTCGCTGCTGGAGTGGGTCAGCGCGACCGTGCCCGTCACGCCCGGACCCAGGCTGTCCACGATCGCGGTCGGCGGCGTGTTGTCGACGCGGACGTTGGTCGATGGCGACGACGTCGTGACGTTGCCGGCGTTGTCGGTCGCGACCACGCGCACGTCGTAGAGCCCGTCGTCGCCGGGAGCCGTCACCCACGAGGCGGGCACCGGCGTCCACGTGCCGGCGCCGGCCGGAGACTTCTCGAACGCGACCGTCGCCACGCCCGTTCCGCCCGCGTCGCTCGTGCTCGCGGTGAGCGAGACCGTCGCGCCGACGTACGCACCGGAAGCCGGAGCGGTCATCGTCGCCGACGGCGGAACCGTGTCGACCGTCCACGTGCGCTCGGCGGGCGTCGCGTCGGTGTTGGCGCCCGCGTCCGTCGCGCGCACCTCGAACGTGTGCGCTCCCTGCGCGAGACCGGTGAAGGCACGCGGGCTCGTGCACGCAGCCCACGAGCCGCCGTCGGGGCGGCACTCGAAGGTCGATCCCGGCTGGTCGGCCGAGAAGGCGAAGCTCGCGTCGGCGTCGTCGGTGGGGCCGGACGGGCCGGCGTCGATCGTCGTCTCGGGCGCGACCGTGTCGACGGTGAACGTGCGCGAGGACGGAACCTCGACGTTGCCCGCCGCGTCGCGTGCGCGCACGCGGAGCGCGTAGTCGCCGTCCGTCGGGAAGTCGGCCGCGGCGAACGCGAGCGACCACGAGCCGGTGCCGGTCGCGGTGCGCCAGTTCTCCGACCCGTCGGAGAAGTCCGTGCCGTTCCAGTAGAGCCCGCTCGAGATCTGCCGCAGCGAGAGCTCGACGCTGTCGAGCCCGACGGCGTCGGAGGCGCTGCCGGACGGGTCGCCCCAGCCGGCCGCGTTGTAGGAGCCGGACGCCGAGGGGAACGCGATCGTCGAGCTCGGCGCGGCGAGGTCGATCGTCCAGGCGGTCGAGGCGGGGGAGGGGTCGAGGTTGCCGGCCGCGTCGGTCGCGCGGACGTCGAACGTGTGGGCCCCGGCGGCGAGCCCGGTCTCGCCGTGGGGGCTCGTGCACGCCGCCCATGAGCCGCCGTCGAGGCGGCACTCGAAGGTCGAGCCCGGCTCGTCGGCCGAGAAGGCGAAGCTCGGGGACTGGTCGTTCGTCGGATCGGAAGCGCCGGAGTCGATCGTCGTCTCGGGCGCGCTCGTGTCGACCGTGAACGTCCGGCTCGCCGCGGCCTCGACGTTGCCGGCAGAGTCGTGCGCGCGGACGCGGATCGTGTAGCTCCCCTCCGAGGGGAAGGACGCCGCGGCGAGGGGGAGCTTCCACGCGACGGTGCCCGTCGCCGCCAGCCAGTCCTCGGTCGCGCTCGCGAAGCCGGAGCCGTCCCAGTAGAGGCCGTCCGCGCCGCGCTGGATCGAGACCTCGACACGGTCGAGCCCGACGCCGCCGTCCGACGCGGTGCCGCAGACGCCCGACGGCGAGCAGCCGCCGTTCCAGCCCGCAGTGTTGTACGAGGCGAGGTTGACCGGGAACGCGGCGACGGAGCTCGGCGCGCCCGTGTCGATCGTCCAGGTGAAGGTGTCGGGGGTGGCGTCCGTGTTGTCGGCCGCGTCGATCGCGCGGACGTCGAAGGTGTGGTCGCCGTCGGCGAGGTCGGTGTAGTCGTGTGGGCTGGTGCAGGCGCTCCAGCTGCCGGCGTCGATGCGGCACTCGAAGGTGGAGCCGCTCTCGCTCGAGAAGGAGAAG
>JAICPI010000108.1 GCA_025929895.1 Thermoleophilia bacterium | reverse complement strand
AGTCCGGGCCGAGCTCGAGCGTCTGCGCCCCGTCCGAGGTCGTCATCGCCACGAACACGGAGGCGTCGCCCGGGTACGCGCGGAGGATCCCGGCGAGCTCACGGATGATCCCCGCGCCCGCCGTGCGCGCGTCGAGCTTCAGGTGCACGGCCTTGCGCTCGGGCGTCGCCTCGAACGGGGTCACCTCGAGCGCGATCAGCTTCGTCTCGCCCTCCTTGTGGTCGACGCGGCCCTTGACGACGAGCACCTGGTCGGTCATGAGGTGCTCGCGGCTGGCGGCGTAGACCGAGTTGAAGACGACCACCTCGACGGAGCCGATCACGTCGTCGAGCGTCAGGAAGACCATCGGCTCGCCGCGCTTCGTCGTCATCGCCTTCAGGTTCGCGACGATTCCGCCGACCGTGACGACGTCGCCGTCGCGCCGCGCGCCGAGCTCCGTCATCGGCGTGTCGATCTTCTTGCGCAGCTGGTCGCGGATCGCGGAGAGCGGGTGGTCGGAGACGTAGAGCCCGAGCACCTCCTTCTCCAGCTTGAGCAGCTCGTTCCGGTCGAACTCGCCCGGCGGGATCGTCGGGTGGTGGCGCGGCCGCTCCTCCGCCGGCGAGTCGTCGAGGTCGAAGATGGACGCCTGGCCCGCCATCTTGTCGGCCTGGCGCGCGCTTCCCCACTGCACCGCCTGGTCGAGCACCGCGAGCATCCCCATCCGCGTCGCGCCGAGCCCGTCCAGCGCGCCGCACTTGACGAGCGACTCGAGCGAGCGCTTGTTCACCGCCTGCGCGTCGACCCGCTCGACGAAGTCCCAGATCGACGCGAACGGCCCGCCCGACTCGCGCTCGTTGCAGATCGCGCGGGCCGCGGGGCCGCCGACGTTCTTCACGGCGTTCAGCCCGAAGCGGATCTGCCCCTCGACGACGGCGAAGTCGATCCGCGAGGTGTTCACGTCGGGCGGCAGCACCTCGATCCCGAGCTCGTGGCACGCGTTCACGTAGAACGGCACGCGGTCCTTCGTGTTCATCACGGAGGAGATGAGCGCCGCCATGTACTCGCGCGGGTGGTTCGCCCGCAGCCACGCAGTGCGGTACGCGATCAGGGCGTAGCAGGCGGCGTGCGACTTGTTGAACGAGTAGTCCTGCGAGGCCTCCATGTCCTTCCAGAGCTGGTGCGCGACCTGCGTGCTCGTCCCCGACGCCGCGCAGCCCTCGAGGAACTTCTCCTTGAGGGAGGCCATCAGCGAGTGGATCTTCTTGCCGATCGCCTTGCGCAGGTCGTCGGCCTCGGCGGGCGAGAAGCCGGCGATCCGCTTCGCGATCTCGAGGTACTGCTCCTGGTAGATGCAGATCCCGTACGTCTTGCCCGTGATCTCCTTCAGGCGCGGGTCGATGTACGTGACCTGCTCCTGGCCGTTCTTCCGCTTCGCGTAGCCCGGGATGTACCCCATCGGTCCTGGCCGGTAGAGCGCGACGAGCGCGATCAGGTCGTCGAAGACCGTCGGCTTCACCTGCCGCAGCGCCTCGCGCATCCCGGACGACTCGAACTGGAAGACGCCGATCGCGTCGCCCTTCTGGAGCATCGAGTAGGTCTTCGCGTCGTCGAGCGGGAGCTTGCCGATGTCGACGTTGCCGATCAGCGCGCACGCCTTGTCGATCACGTCGAGGTTCCGCAGCCCGAGGAAGTCCATCTTCAAGAGCCCGAGCGCCTCGACGTCGTTCATCGGGAACTGCGTCACGACCTCCTGGTCGGAGCCCTTCTGCTGGAGCGGCACGACCTCGATCAGCGGCCGCGCGCCGATCACGACGCCGGCCGCGTGGATCGAGTCCTGGCGCGTGAGGCCCTCGAGCGGCCGCGCGAGGTCGACGATCTCGCGCGTGACCGGGTCGGCGTCGTAGCTCTCCTTCAGCGGCTGCCCCGACTTGAGCGAGGCCTCGAGCGTCTGCCCCGGCCCTTCGGGGATCAACTTGGCGATCCGGTCGACCGCGCCGTAGGGGATCTCGAGCACCCGCCCCGCGTCGCGCACCGCCGCGCGAGCCGCCATCGTGCCGAAGGTGATGATCTGCGCGACGCGGTCGCGGCCGTACTTCTCGGCGACGTAGTTGATCACGCGGTCGCGCCCCTCGACGGCGAAGTCGATGTCCATGTCCGGCATCGACTTCCGGCCCGGGTTGAGGAACCGCTCGAAGAGCAGGTCGTACCGGATCGGGTCGATGTCGGTGATCTCGAGGCAGTAGGCGGCGAGCGAGCCGGCCGCGGAGCCGCGCCCGGGCCCGACCGAGATCCCGTTCTGGTGCGCGAAGCGGATGAAGTCCCAGACGATCAGGAAGTAGTCCGAGAAGCCCATCTCGCGGATCGTCTTCAGCTCGAACTTGAGCCGCTCGGTCAGCTCGGGCGTGACCCGCTCGTAGCGCTTCGCGAGCCCTCGCTCGCAGAGCTCGACGAGGTAGTCGAACGAGTCGCGGCCCTCGGGCGTCGGAAACTCCGGCAGGAGGATGTTCCCGAGCTCGATCGTGACGTTGCAGCGCTCCGCCACCTCGAGCGTGCGCGCGAGCGCAGCCTCGTAGCCGGCGAAGTCGGCCGCCATCTCGTGCGGCTCCTTGAAGAAGAACTGGTCGGTGTCGAAGCGCCAGTGGTTCGGGTTCTTGAGCGAGTCGCCCGACTGGATGCAGAGGAGCGCCTCGTGGGCGCGCGCGTCCTCGTGGCGGAGGTAGTGGACGTCGCCGGTCGCGACGAGCGGCAGGCCGGCGGTCTCGGCCGCCCGCGCGAGCACGGGGTTGATCCGCGCCTGCACGTCGAGCCCCGCGTTCTGCATCTCGACGTAGACCGAGTCCTTGCCGAAGATCTGCCCGAGCCGGTCGAGCTCGGCCGCCGCGTCGTTCTCGCGGCTCTCCTCGAGCGCCTTGCAGACCTTCCCGGAGAGACAGCCGGAGAGCGCGATCAGCCCGGAGCTGTGCTCCTGGAGCAGCGCCCAGTCGACGCGCGGCTTGTAGTAGTAGCCCTCGAGGTAGCCGAGCGACGAGAGCTTGATCAGGTTCGCGTAGCCGGTGTTGTCCTCGGCGAGCAGCGTCAGGTGCGCGTACCCCTTCGCCTGCGCCTTGCGGTCCTCCGCGACGTAGACCTCGCAGCCGACGATCGGCTTCACACCCTGCTTCCCGGCCTCCTTGACGAGCTGCACCGCCCCAGCGAGCGAGCCGTGGTCGGTCAGCGCGACCGCCGGCATCTCGAGCTCGGCGGCCCGCGCCGCGAGCTCCGGGATGCGGCACGCCCCGTCGAGAATCGAGTACTCGGAGTGGACGTGGAGGTGAACGAACGGGGCCTGACCCATTGGCGCTGGGCCAGTGTAGAGCGGCGGCCAGACGCCTAAGCTAAGATATCTGGCCGTGGCTAAGCAGATATCCAAAGCGGACAAGACCTCGATGGTCATCGACCGCGAGAAGCTTGCCGAAGCTCAGAAGATCCTCGGGACGAAGACGGTCGCTTCGACCGTCGATGCCGCCCTGGACGAGGTCATCTCGCTCGAGGCGCGTCGCCGCCTCCTGCGCCGGATGGAGCGCGAGGGCGGAATCGGACCGACGCCGGAGGAGCTTCGCCGGCTGCGCGAGCCCTAGGTGGCTCGGTACCTGGCGGACACGAGCGCCTGGTCGCGGAGCCACGCGACCGAGAAGACGTCGGCGCGCTGGGGGACTCTCCTGACCCTCTCGGAGATCGCGCTCACGCCCCCCGTCCGGCTCGAGCTTCTCTACTCCACTCGCGGGCCGGCCGACTACGCGCGAACGTCCGCGGCACTCGATCGGCTGCTGCAGCTTCCGCTGACGGAGCGCGACGTGCGCCGCGCGGCCGACGTCCAGGCCGCACTCGGCGAGCGGGCGCAGCACCGCGGGCCGAAGCCCGTCGACCTGATGATCGCCGCAGTCGCGGAACGGAACGAGCTCGTCGTGCTGCACTACGACCGCCATTTCGAAGCAATCGCGCGCGTGACCGGGCAGCCGACCGAGTGGGTCGCGCGGCGGGGGTCACTCGACTGACCACTGCACGGATCCTTCTCGTCGCACTGGTCGCGGTCGGCTGCGGCTCCTCCGACGGCGGCGCTGCGGCCACTGCGACGTCCGCTCCGGACCGGCTCGCGCTCGGGCTCCGCGACCACGGCAAGGCGATCCCGGTGACCCGCTCGACGCGGATTACGCTCGTGCTGCCCTCGCGCTACCGCTGGAGCCAACCCGTCTCGACCGGCGCGCACGTCGAGGCGAACGAGAGCGTCTCGGACGCCCCGACCGGCGGCCAGCTGTGGGAGCTCCGCGCCCACGAGACCGGCCGCGCCCGCCTGACGACGCGGGGGTGGGGGGCCGCCGGGCGCCCCCCCCCCCCCCGGGGGCCCGGCGCCGGGCGCCGCCGCCGGCCGCACCGGGGGGGGCGGGGGACCCCCCCCCGCACCACGCAGCTGGAGT
>JAICPI010000043.1 GCA_025929895.1 Thermoleophilia bacterium | reverse complement strand
GTCTTGATGGGGAGCTTCTGGGCCGCGAGGCGGAGCGCCTCCTTGGCGAGCGGCTCGTCCACGCCTGACAGCTCGAACATCACGCGGCCAGGCTTGACGACGGCGACCCAGCCCTCCGGTGAGCCCTTGCCCGAGCCCATGCGCGTCTCGGCCGGCTTCTGCGTCACCGACTTGTCGGGGAAGACGTTGATCCAGACCTTGCCGCCGCGCTTGATCTTGCGCGTCATCGCGATCCGGGCCGCCTCGATCTGGCGGTTCGTGATCCAGCCGGCTTCCAGGGACTTGATCCCGTAGTCGCCGAACTGCACCTCGGTCTGGCCACGGGCGACACCGGCGCGACGGCCGCGATGGACGCGGCGGAACTTGGTCTTCTTCGGGAGCAGCATCAGTGGGTCTCCTGGGGACGGTTTCGCGCCTCTAGTGTGCGAGGCGCAAGCAGTGCAAGGACGCAGGGAGCGTGCGGGCTGGATGGCCCGGACGCGACTGAGGACGCGGCCTGGCGCAGCGTGATCGCGGGCCAGGCGCCGCCGTCGATCGCCGGCAGGGCCACTTAGTCCGCCTTGCCCGCCGTCGGCTCCTCGCCCGGCGTGACGTCGGCCGACTCGAGGCTGCCCATTCCGCCGTGCGCCCCGCTCGCCTCGTGCTCGAGCCGCGCGAGCGCGCGCTCGCCCTGCACGATGCCTGCGTAGCCGTCGCGACCCTGCTCCTTGACGAGCTTGCGTAGCGCCCGCGACTCGTCGACCCGGTCGGCAACGTGCGGCGGGATCGGCGGAGGCACCTTGCCCTTGACCGCGAGGCCCATCGCGAACTTCATCTGCGAGATCGCCGAGATCACGCCCTGGGTCTTCGGCACGAGCTCCGTCTCGCGCAGCCAACCCGTCGTCTCGGCGGACTTGACGAACCAGCGCGCGTGCTTCGCGCCCATGTCGGTGTCGACGCCCTGCTTCATCGCCTCGGCTCCCAACTTGGCGATGGCGTCGCGCGGGTCGACCCCCTTCGGGCAACGCTCGTTGCAGAAGTAGCACCGAGTGCATTCCCAGATGCCGTGCTCGCCCGAGTAGTCCTCGAGCCGCTCGACCGTGTTCGCGTCGCGCGCGTCGCCGACGAAGCGCATCCCCTTCGCGAGCGCCTGCGGGCCGAGGAAGGCGGGATCGGACTCCATGGCGTTGCACTCGGAGACGCACGCGCCGCAGTTGATGCAGAGCGCCTCCTTGTGGATGACGTTCATCCGCTCCTGCGAGACCAGGTACTCCTTGCCCTCCGTCGGCTCCTCGTAGCCCGGCTGGAGGTACGGCTTCATCGCCTTGAACTTGTCCCAGAAGGGATCCATGTCGACGACGAGGTCCTTGACGATCGGGAGGTTCCCCATCGCGGAGATCACCGGCACGTGACCTGCCTGCACGATGTCGTACATCCGCGTCTTGCACGCGAGCACCGCGGCACCGTCCATCCGCATCCCGCACGAGCCGCAGATCATCATCCGGCAGCTCTTGCGGTAGGCGAGCGTGCCGTCCTGCTGGTCCTTGATCAGGTCGAGCACGTCGAGAAGCGTCACCCACTCGGGCGCCTCGAGCTCGTACTCCTTCAGCGCGCGGTCGCCCGTCTGGGAGTCGTAGCGCCAGATCTTGACCCGGACCTGCATCGTCTTCTCGGCGGGCTTGGTTGCCGCTTCCACTAGTACGTCCTCTCCTTGGGCTCCCACTTCGTCATCGTCACCGGTTTCCAGTCGAGCCGCGGACGCCCGTCGACCGAGGTCACGAGCGTGTGCTTGAGGAAGTTCTCGTCGTCGCGCTCGGGGAAGTCGTGCGGCCGCGCATGTGCTCCTCGGCTCTCCTTGCGCGCGATCCCGCAAACGACCATCGCCTCGGCGAGCTCGAGCAGGAAGCCGAGCTCCAGCGCCTGCGTGAGGTCGCTGTTGAAGACATCGCCCTTGTCCTCGACGACCACGCGCTCGTACCGCTCGCGCAGCCCGTCGACGATCTGCCCCTGCCGCTGCATCTGGTCCTCGCGGCGGAAGACGCCGAAGTTCTCGTGCATCGTCGCGGCGAGCTCGTCGCGGATCTTCCACGGGCGCTCGCCGTCGCGCCGGTCGAGCAGCGCCTTGAGCTCGCGCTCGGCGTCCGTGACGACGCCTTCGGGCACGGTGACGGTCGTGTTCGCGAGCGCCCAGTCGGCCGCGTGGCGGCCCGAGCGCTTGCCGAAGGTGATCGTCTCCATCAGCGCGTTCCCGCCGAGGCGGTTCGCGCCGTGCACCGAGACGCACGCCACCTCGCCGGCGGCATAGAGGCCGGTGAGGGACGTCTGGCCCCAGGCGTCGGTGTCGACGCCGCCCATGTGGTAGTGCGCGCCCGGCCGGACCGGGATCGGCTCGTGGATCGGGTCGATGCCCATGAAGACCATCGACAGCTCGCGCGTGCCGTGCAGGCGCTCGAGGATCTTCTCCGCGCCGAGGTGGCGCAGGTCGAGGAGCACGTTTCCCTCGATGCCGCGACCCTGGTCGATCTCGGTCTGCTCCGCGCGCGAGATCACGTCGCGCGAGGCGAGCTCCATCGCGTTCGGCGCGTAGTCCTTCAGGAAGCGCTCACCCTCGGAGTTCAGCAGGTAGGCGCCCTCGCCGCGGCAGCCCTCCGTGATCAGCACGCCCGTGGGCGCCAGCGTCGTCGGGTGGAACTGCATCATCTCCATGTCCTTGAGCGCGACGCCGGCGCGTAGCGCGAGTGCCATCCCGTCGCCGGTGCACGAGTAGGCGTTCGTCGTGCCGGTGTAGAGACGGCCCGCGCCGCCGGTCGCGAGGATCACGGTCTTCGCGCCGACGACCTTCAGGCCGCCGTTCAGGAGGTCCCAGCAGATGACGCCCTGGCAGCGCCCGTCGTCGACGACGAGCTTCCAGGCGAACCACTCCTCGTAGGTGAGGATGTCGCGCTTCACCACCTGCTCGTAGAGCACCTGGACGAGCACGTGGCCGGTGATGTCGGCGGCGTAGGCGGTGCGCGGCGCCCCGGCGGCGCCGAAGGGCCGCTGCGCGATCCGGCCGTCCTCGGTGCGCGAGAAGACCGCGCCCCAGTTCTCGAGCTGGTAGACGTCGCCCGGCGCCTCCCGGCACAGGATCTCGATCGCGTCCTGATCGCCGAGGTAGTCCGAGCCCTTGACCGTGTCGAACGCGTGGGTCTCGGGGTCGTCCTCGGACGCGTTCCCGAGGGCCGCGTTGATCCCGCCTTCGGCCGCGCCGGAGTGACTCCGCGTCGGGTGGATCTTGGAGATCATCGCCACGTCGGCGCCCGCGTCGAAAGCCTCGATGGCCGCGCGCATGCCCGCGCAGCCGGCACCGACCACGAGCACGTCGTGCTGGGCGTCCACCGCTGCGGACGGTATCGAATCGGTGGAGCCAAGCGCCTCGTATCGTTAGCTGCGAAACCCCACGGGTAAGATCCCGCCGTTCCCGCTCGACGAAGGAAGGACTCCGCGTGGCGAAGATGGCGTTCCGGTTGCCCCCTGCGGCCTCGGTGGTCGACAACCCGAGCCCGGAGCAGGCGAAGGAGCTCGCCGCGCGCATGCGGAACGCGCGCCCCACCCGTTTCGGGAACCTGAACGTCGCCACCGAGGTGGTCTCGCGCTCGAAGCGGTCGACCTTCATCGTCACCGACGAGCCCGACGGGCAGAACCAGTCGCTCACGCGCGACGAGGCCCTCCGCTGGGCGGAGACGCAGGACGCCTACATCGCCGGCCGGGAGATGGTCGTGATCGACGGCCACATCGGCACCGACCCGGAGTTCCGTACGCCGTCGCGGCTCTACATCGAGGCGGCGAACGCGAACATCGCCGGGATGCAGCAGCAGCTCTACTTCGACCGCGGCGACGGCGACTTCGAGCCCGAGCTGACCGTGATCTACACCCCGAACCTGAAGGCGGAGGGGTTCCCCGACGACCGCCTGATCATGGTCGACCTCGAGCAGGGCGTCACGCGCGTCTTCAACTCCGACTACTTCGGCGAGTCGAAGAAGGGCGGGCTGCGCATGTGGAACAAGCTCGTCTACGACCGCGGCGGGCTCCCGCTGCACGCCGGCTGCAAGATCATCCCGACCGACCGCGGCGATCGCGTCGGCCTGATCGTCGGTCTCTCGGGCACCGGCAAGACGACGACGACGTTCACGCGCCAGAACGGTTCACTGCCCGTGCAGGACGACTTCGTCGCGTGGATGCCGAACGGCGGCGTCTACGTGACCGAGAACGGGTGCTTCGCGAAGACGTTCGGCCTCAATCCCGACGACGAGCCGACCATCTACGGCGCGGTCACGCAGCCGGACTCCTACCTCGAGAACGTCTCCCAGACCGGCGACGACGTCGACTTCTACGACACGTCGTACACACACAACGGACGGGCGACCTTCCCGTTCGGCGTGATCGAGTCGGCGGCCGAGGACGAGATCGCCGACGCGCACTTCCTCCTCATCCTCAACCGCAACGAGAACGTCATCCCCGCAGTCGCGAAGCTCGAGGGGCCGCAGGCGGCGGCCTTCTTCATGCTCGGAGAGACGCAGGGCACGAGCGCGGGCGGCGCGGACGAGGCGGGGAAGTTCCTGCGGGTGCCCGGGACGAACCCGTTCTTCCCGCTTCTGCACGACCTTCAGGGCAACCGTTTCCTCGAGCTGCTCGAGCAGCACCCGCTCGAGGTGTACCTGATGAACACCGGGCGGGTCGGTGGCCCCGAGAGCGACGAGCGTTCGAAGAAAGTCCGAATCCGCCACTCGTCCGCGGTCGTAAAAGGGATTGCAGAGGGAACGATCACCTGGGAACGCGATCCCGACTTCCACTACCTCGTCGCCACGGCGGTCCCCGGGATCGACCCGGAGGACCTCGACGTGCTCCAGCCGAAGCGGCTGTACGAGGCGACCGGGCGCGGCGAGGACTACCGCGCCCTGGCCGAGCGCTTCAAGGTCGAGCGCGCGGAGTTCCTGCGGGGCTTCCCGAGCCTCTCCAACGAGATCGTCGCCGCCGTGCGATGAGGCGGCTCGCGCTGCTCGCGTCGGTCGTCGTGCTCGCGCTCGCCGGCTGCGGCGACGGGGAGAGCGACGAGCCGGGCGGCGGGACGACCGAGCCGGCGACGACCGAGACCGACTCGGGCTACGACTACTAGACCTGCCAGGTGCCGCCGCGGAGGACCGGGACTCGCGTCCCGTCCGCCGCGATACCGGTGACGTCGACCTCGTCGCTGCCGATCATGAAGTCGAGGTGGAGCCCGCTGCGGTTGATCTTCCCGACGTCCTCCTCCCCGACGAGGCTCTCGTACGCTCCGCCGAACGCGAGGTGGCTCGCGGCGTTCTCGTCGATCAGCGTGTCGTAGAAGACGGTGCCGAGCGGGCCGATCCGCCCGTCGCGGTCGACGAGCGCGACCTCGCCGAGACGCCGTGCGCCCTCGTCCATGGACGTTCGCCCCTGCAGGGCGTCGCCGCCCGTCTCCGCCTCCACGGAGACCGCGCGCCCCTCTTCGAACCGGACCTCGATCCCGTCGATCAGCGTCCCGTCGCTCAGCACGAGCGGCCGGGTCGAGCGGACGACGCCCTCCGTGCGCGCCGGGTCCGGCGTTGCGGTCAGCTCCTCCGACGGCAGGTTCGCGACGAACTCGACGCCGCGCTTGGTGCGGTCGCGGGCGTTCTCCCAGAGCGAGGACGGGAACAGCCCGACGGTGAGGTCGGTGCCCGGGCCTTCGAAGTGCACCGCGTCGAGGCGGAGCGCGGTCAGGCGCGCGCCGACGTCGGCCGTGACGGCGAACCGCTCGCGCCACGCCTCGACGGGATCGTTCTCGTCGAGGCGGCAGACGTGCGCGATCTGCTCCCAGAGCCGCGCGAGCGGCTCGGGATCGTCGGGGAACACCTGGCGCGCCCAACCCTCGGTCGGGCCCGGCAGCACGAGCCAGTTGACGCGCCCGCGGTTGATCACCTCGAAGCTCTCCTTGACGCGCGGGAGCAGGTCGCGGCTCAGCCGGCGCGGGTCGAGGTCGTCGAGCAGGCCAGGGCTCGTCGAGCCCGAGAGGGAGATCCGCGCGCCGGCGAGCTCGTCCACCTCGAGCACGCGCTGCCCGTACCACGGCGGGACGTAGTCGAGCGTCTCCTCGGCCGCGTGCTCGATCCGCGCCCGCTTCAGGTGCGGGTCGAAGTACTGGACGTCCACGAAACGCGCACCGCGACGGTACGCGTGCCGCGCGACCGCCCGGGCGAGCCCGTGCTGGCCGTAGTCGCAGTTCACGATCACGACCTGGTCCGGCTGGATGTTGGCGGCGTACTCGACCGCGACGCGCGCGAGCCGGTCCTCGAGCTCGGAGAAGTCGGTCACGGGCAGGCGATCCTAACGGCGCCGCGAACGGTGACCCCATGGAACCGCTCGAGCGCTTCCTGGCTTCGCCGTCCCTCGCCGACGCCACGCGTCGGTCCTACCGGTTCGACCTCGAGCCCTTCGTCGCCTGGCTCGACGCGCGCGGGACGGCCCTCGACGAGGTCGACGCACGCGCCCTCGCAGACTACGTCGCGGCGCTCGGGCGCGACCGCCGCAAGCTCGCGCCCGCGACGATCGCGCGCAAGCTCGCCGCCATCCGCTCGTTCCTGCGACATGCGCTCGGACCGTCGCGCGTGCCCGAGGGGTCGTTCGCGCCGCGCCGCGCACGTCGGCTGCCCGTCGTCCCGCGGCAGAGCGACGTCGACGCGGTCCTGGACGCGGTGCGCGGGAACGGCCCACTCCCACTTCGCAACCGCGCGCTGCTCGAGCTCGTGTACAGCGCGGGCCTGCGCTCGCGGGAGGTCGTCACCCTCGACCTGGGGGACGTCGACTTCGAGCAGGAGCACGTCCACGTGCGCGGCAAGGGCGGCAAGGAGCGCGTCGTTCCGCTCGGCGAGGAGGCCGCGTACCGGGTCGCGCGCTACCTGCGCGACGCCCGGCCAGAGCTCGTGCGCGGCGCCGAGCCCGCGCTGTTCGTCTCGGCGCGCGGCCGCCGGCTCGACACGAGCACCCTGCGCCGCCTCTGCCCCAACCCGCACAAGCTCCGCCACGCGTTCGCGACGCACCTGCTCGAAGGCGGCGCCGACCTCCGAACGATCCAGGAGCTGCTCGGCCACAGCTCGCTCTCGACGACGCAGGTCTACAGCCACGTCGACGGAAAGAGACTGCGCCGTGTCTACGACAAAGCCCATCCCCGATCCTGACCTGGACGCGTTCCTCGCGGTGCTCGCGGCGCAGCGCGCGCCGCGGACGGTCGACGCCTACCGCCGCGACCTGACCCACTTCGGACGCTGGCTCGGGGCGGCCCCGTCGCGCGCCACGACCGACGAGCTCGAGCGCTACGTCGCGCAGCTCCGCGCGGACGGGCTCTCGAACGCAACCGTCGCGCGCCGGCTCGCGGCCCTGCGCTCGCTCTACCGGCACCTGATGCTGCTCGGCACGCGGGACGACAACCCGGCCGCCGAGCTCGCCTCGCCGCGACGTGTCCGCCGCCTGCCCCGCACGCTCTCGCCGGGCGAGGCCGAGCGCCTGATCGACGCGGCGAACGGCACGACTCCGCGCGCGCTCCGCGACTCGGCGATCGTCGAGCTGCTCTACGGCGCGGGCCTTCGCGTCGGCGAGCTCGTCGGGCTGGAACGGGGCAGCATCGATCTCGACGAGCGTCTCGTGCGCGCGGTCGGCAAGGGCTCCAAGGAGCGGATCGTCCCCGTGGGCCGCCGGGCGGCGGAGGCGCTCCGCCGCTACCTCGCCCGCGGGCGGCCCCACCTCGACCGCCGCCACCGGCCGGAGCTCTTCCTGAACGCCAAGGGCGGCCCGCTCACGCGCGCGGGGGTGTTCCTGATCCTCCGCAAGCTGGCGGGGAAGGCGGAGCTGGAGCCCGAGCGGGTCCACCCGCACCTGCTCCGCCACTCGTTCGCCACGCATCTGCTCGAGGGCGGAGCCGACCTGCGCAGCGTCCAGGAGATGCTCGGCCACGCGGACCTCGCCACGACCGAGCTCTACACCCACGTATCCGACTCGCGCCGCCGGGAGTTGTACTTCCAGGCGCACCCGCACGCGCGGAGGCGTTTGGAAGAGCGACGAACGGCAACCAAACGCGAGTCGGAATGAACGGACTCACACCTCAGATCGCGGCGCTGATCGCGACGACAGGGGTCGCCGCGTGGATGGTCGTCGCCGGCGTCCACAAGAGCGCCCTCGAGTGGCGGCGGCCGAGGCGCCGGTGCCCATCCTGCGGGAAGCACATCGACGGCCGCACCTGCGGCCACCATCAGTAGGGCTATCGGGCGGCGCCGGACTTCTTGCGGAGCAGCTCCGCGACCTTGCGCGCGGCGTCGCGCAGCTCCCGGTCCTGCTCGTCGTCGTCCGCGAGCCCCCTGAGCAGGCGGATCGTGTCGGGCTGCGGTGACGCGTTCTTCAGGCAGACGATCGCCAGCCGCCGAACCGCCTGGTTGCCGTCGGCGTCCGCGAGCGAGTGGAGCTTCGGGCGCACCTGGTTGACGACCCCGGGATGGTCGCGCGAGAGCGACTCGAGCGCGACGAGCGCGGAGCCGCGGCAGGCGGGGCTGTCGTCCTCGAGCCCGCGCCGCAGGAGCTCGATCTTCTGCCGGAAGCGGAACTGCGCGATCGCGCGGTAGGCCTGCGCCCGCTCGCGGAAGTCGGGGCTGCGGGCGGACATCTCGAGCTCGTCGTCCCACTGCTTGCGCAGCGTCGCGAGCGCCTTCTCGTCGCCGGCCGCCGCCAGCGACTCCGCCTCCGCCGCGGCCTCCGCGAGCGTCGAGCCCGTCAAGCCGGCTGGAGCGACCGCGGCGCGGGGCCGACGTAGCGCGCGGAGGGCCGGAAGAGCCGGCCGGTGCGCTTCTGCTCGAGAATGTGCGCCGACCAGCCGGCGACGCGCGAGCAGGCGAACATCGCGGGCGCCAGCGGCGGCGGGATCTCTGCGGCGTCGAGCACGACGGCCGAGTAGTACTCGACGTTCGTCGCGAGCACCCGCTCGGGGTGTCGCTCCTGGAGCACGCGCAGCGCGACCGCCTCGAGCTCCTCCGCGACCTCGACGTTCGGCGCGCCGAGCTCCCTGGCCGTCTTCTTGAGCACGCGCGAGCGCGGATCCTCGGCGCGGTAGACGCGGTGGCCGAAGCCCATGATCCGCTTGCCGCTGTCGAGCGCCTCGCGCACCCAGCGGTCGGCGTCGCCCAGCGCGGCGACCTCCTCGAGCATCGGCTTCACGTAGGCGGGCGCGCCTCCGTGCAGCGGCCCGGAGAGTGCGCCGACCGCCGACGAGAGCGCGGCTCCGCAGTCCGCGCCGGTGGAGGCGACGACGCGCGCGGTGAAGGTCGACGCGTTCAGGCCGTGCTCGGCCGTGCAGATCCAGTAGGTGTCGATCGCCTTGACATGCTTCGGGTCGGCCTCGCCGCGCCAGCGGAGCAAGAACCTCTCGGCCGCCGTCTGCCCGCGCGCGACGACGTCGTCCGACGCCGGCTCGCGACCGTCTGCAACCGCAGCAGACCTGGCGACGATCTCCATCATCAGCGCCGAGAGCCGGCCGAGGTCCTCGCGCGCCTGGTCGTCCGAGATCTCGTTCAGCTTGCCGAGCTTCCACTCGCCCGAGAGGCGCGCGGTCTCGGCCTGGAGGTCGGCCGGGGCGTTGCCGCTGAGCCGCGCGGGCTCGTACGGCTCCGGGTCCGGCATCGTCGAGCCGAGGTCGTCGTCGACCAGCAGGCCCCAGACGTGCTCGTACGGATGGTGACCGACGAGCTCCTCGATGTCGACGCCCCGGTAGCGGAGCTGCCCGCCCTCGCGGTCCGGCTCTGCGATCTCGGTCTCGACGGCGACGACCCCTTCGAGGCCTGGCTTGAAGTCGTTCATCGCCTCGGAATGTATCGATAGGCTCCGCCTCCGTGGCCCACCGAGTCACCCTGATCCCGGGCGACGGGACCGGCCCGGAGCTCACGGAGGCGACCCGCCGCGTGCTCGAGGCGACCGGCGTCGAGTTCGACTGGGACGTCCAGCCGGCCGGCGAGGAGGTCATGCACGAGCACGGTGGCAACCCGCTGCCGGAGGGGACGCTCGAGTCGATCCGCTCCAACGGCGTCGCGCTCAAGGGCCCGATCACGACGCCCGTCGGCGGCGGCTTCCGCTCGGTCAACGTCGGCCTGCGGAAGGCGCTCGACATGTACGCGCAGGTCCGCCCCTGCAAGACGTACCCCGGCGTCCGCACCCGCTTCGAGGACGTCGATCTCGTGATCGTCCGCGAGAACACGGAAGACCTCTACGCGGGGATCGAGTACGAGCAGGGAACGCCCGACGCGGAGGAGCTGATCCGCTGGATCGAGTCCAAGGGCGGCAAGCTCCGGTGGAACGACGCGGGGATCTCGATCAAGCCGATCTCCGTCACCGGCACGCGGCGGATCTTCGAGTTCGCGTTCGACTACGCGCGCAGGATGGGCCGGCGCAAGATCACCGCCGTACACAAGGCGAACATCATGAAGTTCAGCGACGGGCTCTGGCTGCGCGTGGCGCGCGAGGTCGCTGCCGAGAACTCGGATGTGCAGTTCGACGACCGCATCGTCGACAACATGTGCATGCAGCTCGTGCAGCGTCCGGAGGAGTACGACGTGCTCGTGCTGCCGAACCTCTACGGGGACGTGCTCTCGGACCTGTGCGCGGGCATGATCGGGGGCCTCGGGATGGCCCCTGGCGCGAACTTCGGCGAGGCTGCCGCGGTCTTCGAGCCCACGCACGGCTCCGCCCCGAAGTACGCCGGCCAGAACAAGGTCAACCCGATGGCGCAGCTGCTCTCGGGGATGCTGATGCTCCGCCACCTCGGGGAGGCGGACGCGGCCCGACGGCTCGAGTCGGCGATCGCCGAGGTGATCCGCCAGGGCGAGAGCGTCACCTACGACATGAAGCCGAGCCGCGACGACCCGACCGCGGTCGGCACGAGCGAGGTCGCGGACGCGATCATCGAGAAGCTCGGCGTGGGCGCCGTTGCGTAGAAAGGTCACCGTCGTCGGCGCAGGCAACGTCGGCGCGACGTGCGCGCAGGTGCTCGCGCAGCGCGACTACGCGGACGTCGTCCTCGTCGACATCAAGGAGGACCTGCCGCAGGGGAAGGCGCTCGACATCGACCAGATGGCCGCCGTGCTCGGCTTCGAGCCGAACGTCGTCGGCTCGAACGGCTACGAGGAGACGGCGGGCTCCGAGGTCGTCGTGATCACGGCCGGGCTCCCGCGCTCACCCGGGATGAGCCGCGACGATCTCGTGACGACGAACGAGAAGATCGTCGGCTCGGTCACGGAGCAGGTCGTCTCGGCCTCGCCCGACGCCGTGCTGATCGTCGTCTCGAACCCCCTCGACGCGATGTGCCACGTCGCCAAGAACGTCTCCGGCCGGCCCAAGGAGCGCGTCTTCGGGATGGCGGGCATCCTGGACACGGCGCGGTTCTCGACCTTCATCGCCTGGGAGACCGGCGCCTCCGTCAAGGACGTCACCGCGATGGTGCTCGGCGGCCACGGCGACCAGATGGTCCCCGTCGTCAGCGCCACGGCGGTGGGCGGGATCCCGCTGACGAAGCTCGTCGGGCAGGAGCGAATCGACGCGATGGTCGAGCGGACGCGCAAGGGCGGCGGCGAGCTCGTGAACCTGCTCGGAACGTCGGCGTGGTACGCACCCGGCGCGGCGGCGGCGCAGATGGTCGACTCGATCTGCCTCGACGAGAAGCGCGTGCTCCCGTGCACCGCGTATCTCGAGGGGGAGTACGGGATCGACGGTCTCTACATGGGGGTGCCCGTGAAGCTCGGCGCCGCGGGGGTCGAGGAGATCGTCGAGCTGGAGCTGAACGACCAGGAGCGCGCGTGGCTCGACGAGTCGGCGGCCGCGGTGCGCGACGTCGTCGGCGTGCTCAGCACCTAGATGGACCTCGGGCTCAAGGGCCGCACGGCGATCGTTTGCGGCGCGTCCGCCGGTATCGGGCTCGGCATCGCCGAATCGCTCGCCGACGAGGGCGCGAACGTCGTCATGTTCGCGCGGCGGCGCGACGTGCTCGACCGAGAGGCGGACCGCCTCGGCGCGCTCGCCGTGCGCGGAGACGTCACGAACCCGGCCGACCTCCAGCGCGTCGTCGAGCGGGCGGTCGACGCCTTCGGCGGCATCGACGTGCTGGTCAACAACAGCGGCGGCCCACCGCGCACGACCGCCGTCGAGCTGAACGACACGCTGGTCGAGGAGGCCGTGGAGCTGCTCCTGCTCTCGGTCGTGCGACTGACGACGCTCTGCCTCCCGTACCTGGCGAAGAGCGGGCGTGGGCGGGTGATCAACGTGACGTCGAGCACGGTCCGCGAGCCGGTCGACAACCTGGCGCTGTCGAACATCGTCAGGCCCGGCGTGATCGGCTGGGCCAAGTCGCTGGCGCGCGAGGTCGCGCAGCAGGGGATCACGGTCAACTCGATCGCCCCCGGCCGCATCGACACTGCGCGGATCAGGGAGGTCTATCCGGACGGGCCGAGCGAGGGCGACCTGAAGACGATCCCCGCCGGCCGCCTGGGAAGCCCGCGCGAGGTCGGCGACGTCGTGTGCTTCCTCGCTTCGAAGCAGGCCGCCTACGTGACCGGCACGCTCGTCGCGGTGGACGGCGGCCTGATCCGCGCACTGCCCTAGCAGGAGGGCTTGGCGAAACAGGCGCTGTGCCGTCGGGCCGTTCCGCCAAACCCTCCACGCCCCCTGGCTAGGATCGGGCCGTGCTGCGGCTTTCCCTGTCGGCCCGGCTGCTGATCGCCGGGCTGATCCTCGGCGCCGCGGCGCTCGTGCTCTACGTCTTCCCGAGCGAGAGCTACATCTTCCTGCCGAACCGCGCGCACGCGGTTGCTCCGCTGGTCGAGGTCGAGGGCGGGAGCGACCCGGAGGACGGCGGCGGCGTCTACTACGTCGACGTGCTCGTGCGCAAGGCGACGCTGCTCGAGCGGCTCTGGCCGGGCCTTCGCGACGGCGCGACGGTCGTGCCGGCCGAGGAGGTTCGCCCGGAGGGGGTCGACGACTCCGAGCGGCGGCGCGAGGAGCTCGAGGAGATGGAGATGTCGCAGCGGGTCGCGGCGGCGGTGGCGTTGCGCGAGCTCGGACGCGACGTCGTCGCACGCCCGATCGGCGCGCGGATCGAGTTCGTCGACCCCGACGCGCCGGCGGCCGGAAAGCTGCGGCCGGGCGACGTCGTGGTCGCGGTGGACGGGGACGTCGTGAGCGGGCCGTCCGGGCTGCGCGCGGGGATCCGCGAGGCCGGCGTCGAGCGCGAGCTGACGCTCCGGGTGCAGCGCGGCGAGAAACGCGTCGAGATCGCGGTGCGGCCCGAGCGCGGTCCGGAGGGGGTGCCGATGCTCGGAGTAATCGTCTCGCAGGCGGCCGACATCGAGCTCCCGGTCGACGTGGAGATCGACACCGGCGGCGTCGGTGGGCCCTCCGCGGGGCTCGCCTTCGCGCTCGACCTGCTGGAGGAGCTCGGCCGCGACGTCGACCACGGCCGGCGGATCGCGGTCACCGGCTCGATCGAGCTCGACGGGTCGGTCGGGCCGGTCGGTGGGATCAAGCAGAAGACGATCGGCGTCGAGCGGGCAGACATCGAGGTCTTCCTCGTCCCGGCTGGGGATAACGCGGCCGAGGCGAGGCGCCACGCGGACGGGATCCGGATCGTGCCTGTGACAAGTTTTCAACAGGCGTTGCGGACGCTGGCAACGTTGGCCCCGACGGCCCAGGATTAGCCAGATTTCGCGAGATTCGAATGCGACGCAAATTGCGTCGTTTTCCTTCGCGCGGTCCTTGCGCGGGGCGGCAGGCGTCGTAGTATCGGCGCCTGTTTCCACCTGCGGGTTTGGGCGAGCAAAGGGAGAAATGAGCAAAGCTGGCAAGCCAACCTGCGAGGATTGCTATTTCCGCAAGGCCGGGCTGTGCGCATTGTCGGTCAACGCGGTCTGCCCCACGTTCCGAGTCGCCCAGCGGGGCGCGCTCGCGCCACCGCGGCAGCCGCCGCTCGTCGCCCGCCCCCTCGCGGCGACCGCTGCCGCTTAGGCCGCGGCAGCCGCCGGAACGAGCGCCGCGAGCCGGGCGACGCCCTCGGCGATCTCGTCGGGCGACGGAAAGCTGAACGCGAGCCGCGCAGAACGCCCGCCGCCGGCGCCCGGGAGGAAGAAGTCGGCTCCCTTGACGAACGTGACGCCCGCGGACGTCGACCGCTCGAGCAGGTCCGCGGTCTCCACGCCCAGGTCGAGCCAGAGGAAGTAGCCGCCCTCGGGTCGGCTCCAACCGGCTCGGCCCCCGAGCTCGCGCTCGAGCGCGGCGAGCATCGCGTCCCGGCGGAGCCGGAGGAGGCCCCGGACGCGCTCGAGGTTCGGCTCGAACGCGCCCCGGCGGAGGAACTCGTGCACGGTCGCCTGGGACAGGAGCACGGGAGTGATGTAGGTGGATGTAGCCATCACCTCGACCGAAGCGGCCAGTTCCGGCGGCAGGACGTAATACCCGACGCGAACGCCGGGGGCCACGGTCTTCGAGAACGACGAGCTGTAGATCACGCCCTCGCCCTCCATCAGCTCGAAGAGCGAGGGCGGCGCGTCTCCCTCGAAGCGGATGAGCCCGTACGGGTCGTCCTCGAAGAGGAGGAGCCCGCGCTCCCGGGCGAGTGCCGCGAGCCGCTCGCGCCGCTCGGCCGAGAGGGTCCTGCCGCTCGGGTTCTGGAAAGTCGGGATCGTGTAGAGCACGGCGTCGCCGGGGTCGAGCATCGCCTCGAGCGCGTCGAGGTCGAGCCCCTCCTCGTCCTGCGGCACCGCGGCGACCTCGGCGCCGGCCTCCGCGAGGATCCGGAGCGGCCGGTCGTACGTCGGCGCCTCGACGAGCACGCGCCCGCGCCCGGCGAAGTGCGAGGCGAGGAAGACGAAGCCCTGGAGCGAGCCGTTCGTGAGCAGGACGCGCGCCGGGTCGACGCCGTGCCGTTCGGCGATCCACGCTCGCAGCGGGGGATAGCCCCCGGCGGAGCCGTACGAGAGGATCGTGTGGCCGTCGCGCTCGAGCGCGACCCGTGCGCAGTCGGTGAGCTCCTCGACCGGCAGGCACTCCGGAGCGGGCACGCCGCGCGCGAGCGAGATCATGGGCCGAGTCTAGGCGGGACGGCGGCGGCGCTACGCGCGGGTGCCGACCGTGTCGGCCACGAGCTCGGCGACCTCGGTCGGCGTCGTGCCGACGCGGACGCCGCAGGCCTCGAGCGCCTCCTTCTTCGCCTGGGCGGTGCCCGACGAGCCGGAGATGATCGCGCCCGCGTGGCCCATCGTCTTGCCGGGCGGAGCCGTGAACCCGGCGATGTAGGCGAGCACAGGCTTCGTCATCCGGTCGCGGATGAACTCCGCTGCCTTCTCCTCCTCGTCGCCGCCGATCTCGCCGACCATGACGACGAACTCCGTCTCGGGGTCGGCCTGGAAGCGCTCGAGCACGTCGATGAACGACGAGCCGGGAACGGGATCGCCGCCGATGCCCACGATCGAGGAGTTGCCGAGCCCGAGCTGCGCGAGCTCGTAGCCGATCTGGTACGTCAGCGTGCCGGACCGCGAGACGAGCCCGATCGCGCCCTCGGCGAACACCTCGGCAGGGATGATCCCCGCGTTCGCCTTCCCCGGCGAGAGGACGCCGGGGCAGTTCGGGCCGACCAGCGTGATCCCCTTCGGCCTGACGTAGGTGTAGACGCGGAGCATCTCGTGCGCCGGAATGTGCTCGGTGATCACGATCACGGTGCCGATCCCCGAGTCCACCGCCTCGTAGACGGCGTCCGCGGCGAAGCGCGCAGGCACGAAGATCAACGTCGTGTTCGCACCGGCCCGTTCGACGGCCTCGGCGACCGTGTCGAAAACCGGGATCCCCTCGACGTCCTGGCCGCCCTTCCCGGGCGTGACGCCGGCGACGACGTTCGTGCCGTAGCTGCGGTTGCGAAGCCCGTGGAAGCGGCCCTCGCTCCCGGTCAGCCCCTGCACGACGAGCCGCGTGTCGTTGTCGACGATGATCGCCACTAGCGCTTCCTGCCCTTGAGCACGATCGAGCGCAGGGCGACCCGGCCGTCCGTGATGCGGTCCGCGAGGAGCTCGCGTACGCGGGCGGCGTCCTGCGCCGGCGTCTCGACGCGCGCGAGCCAGGGCTCGACCTCAACGGCCCGCTCGAACCGACGCTCCGCCTCGACCACGAGCCCGGCCTCCGCGAACACCTCGCGCCACTCGTCCTCGGAGTAGCAGCGGACGTGCGTCGGGTCGCGGAGCTTCTCCGCCTCCTCGACGCGCTCGCCCAGGAAGACGTTGTCCTGAACGACGACGCGCTCGCGCGAGACGCGCGCCATCTCCGCGAGCGCCGCGCGCACGTCGTCGAAGTGATGAGCGGCGATCCGGCAGGCGACGACGTCGAACGACCGGTCGGCGAACGGAAGGTGCTCGGCCGGAGCGACCACCGTGGGGCGCATGCCCGGCGCGGGGTCGACGCTGACAACCTCGCACCCCGCCTCGCGCAGCCGGCGTGCCACGTGCCCACCGCCGGTGGCGACGTCGAGCGCCTGAACGCCCTCGCCCGGCTCGCACCACTCGACGACGAGGTCGAGGTCGGGCCCCTCGCGGTGAGTCGCGCTCGTGCGGAACGCCTCGGCGCGCTCGGACCAGACGTCGGTCACGCGGCCAGCTCCACCGCGCGTCGCGCAGCGTCGAGCATCGTCGGCTCGACGTGCAGGTTGTCTGGCGAAGCCTCGGCGAGGATCCGGCGGCCCTCCTCGGCGTTCGTCCCGTCGAGCCTGACGACGATCGGGTGCGAGATCGACATCCGCTCGAGCGCTGCCAGGATCCCCCGCGCGACCTCGTCGCAGCGCGTGATCCCGCCGAAGACGTTGAAGAAGATCGACCGCACCTGCGGGTCGGCCGTGATCACCTCGAGCGCGTCGACCACGCCCTCGGCGTCGCCGCCCCCGCCGAGGTCGCAGAAGTTCGCGGGCTTGCCGCCGGCGAGCGCGATCACGTCGAGCGTCGACATCACGAGCCCCGCGCCGTTGCCGAGGATGCCGACCTCGCCGTCGAGCTTCACGTAGGTGACGTCCTTCTCGCGCGCGGCGCGCTCCTCGGGCGGGACCGCCTCGAGGTCCCGCATCTCGGCGATCTCCGGATGGCGGAAGAGGGCGGCGTCGTCGACGGTGAACTTCGAGTCGAGCGCCTTGACCTCACCCTCGGGCGTCACGATCAGCGGGTTGATCTCGGTCAGCATCGCGTCGGTTCCGACGAACGCGGCGTAGAGCTTCCCGACGATCGTGAGGATCTGCTTCTGCTCGTCCGGGTCCGCCAGGCCGGCGCCGTAGATCAGGCGGCGCCCCTGCCACGGCTGGAAGCCCTCGAACGGGTCGACGTGCAGGCGCACGAGCGCATCCGGGTGCTTCTCGGCCACCTCCTCGATGTCGATCCCGCCCTGCGTGGTGAACATGAACAGCGGTTTCTTCGCGCCTCGGTCGAACGTGAGCGAGAGGTAGTACTCCTTCGCGATCTCGGAGGCGCGTTCGATCCAGAGCTTCCGCACGACGTGGCCGCGGATGTCGAGCCCGAGGATCTGCTCCGCCTTCGCCCTGGCGTCGTCGGCGCCCTCCGCGAGCTTGATCCCGCCCGCCTTGCCGCGTCCCCCCGTCAGCACCTGCGCCTTGACGACGACCTCCCCGCCGAGCTCCTCCGCCGCGGCCGCCGCCTCGTCCGCCGTCGTCGCGAGCCGACCTTCGGACACGGGGATCCCGAAGCGCGCGAAGAGCTCCTTGCCCTGGTACTCGTAGAGGTCCACCGGCGGCGGACTCTAACGAGGGCCGACGTGAAGGGCGCACGTTGTAACCTCCACGGCTCGCCGCAACCCATGGAGGGAGGTTCGATGGACGAGCGCAACAGCACGACGCTGACGGACGAGGAGATCGCGGGCGACGCGATCCGCGCCGAGACGATCGAAGAAGACGACGCTGACATGGACGACAGCGACGCCACCGACGCAGACAGCGACGACACCGACGCAGACGCAGACGACACGGACGCGTAGCGTCGAGGCGCTGCGCCGCTGCATCGAGCCGGTCGAGGAAGCGGCCTTCCTCGCCGAGCACTGGGAGCGCAGCCCGCTCGTGGTCGAGCGGGACGAGCCCGGCCGCTTCGACGATCTCCTGACCACGGAAGACGTCGAACGCCTGCTCGAGTCGGGCGGACTGCGCTCGCCCGCGTTCAGGCTCGTGCGCGCCGACCGGAAGCTGCGCTCCGGCGACTACCTCGTCGACGTGCCGTGGCGCCCGGCTGCCTTCACCGGGATGGCCGACGTCGTCCGGGTGGCCGAAGCCTTCGACGAAGGCGCGACCCTCGTCGTGCAGGGGCTGCACCACTGGTGGCCCGCGCTCGGGTCGTTCTGCCGCTCGCTCGAGCGCACGCTCGGCCACCCGGCGCAGGCGAACGCGTACTCCACGCCGCGGTCCGCGCAGGGGTTACCGGTGCACCACGACACGCACGACGTCTTCTGCCTCCAGCTCGCGGGCGAGAAGCGCTGGCTCGTCTACGAGCCGGTCTGGGAGCTGCCGCTCAAGGACCAGCGCTACGACCGCTCGATGGGCGACGCGGGCGCGCCCGTCCTCGACGTCACGCTCCAGCCCGGCGACACGCTCTATCTCCCGCGGGGGTGGATGCACGAGGCGCAGACGTCCGACACGGAGTCGCTCCACCTCACGGTCGGCGTCAACGTCGCCACCTGGCTCGACGCGTTCCGCGCGGCGCTCGACGAGTGCGGCGACGACGTCGACTTCCGACGCTCTCCCGCCGGCAGCGCCGAGGCGCTCGTCGCGCGCCTCGCGGCGAAGCTCGGGCCGGACGACGTGCGCAGGCGGATGCGCCGGAAGCTCGTCCGCACCCGGCGCCCGGTGCTCGAGGGTCACCTGGCCGAGCTGCGCGCCCTGCGCGACCTCGACGGCGCGTCGGTTCTCGAGCGCCGGGAGTCGGTGCTCGCCGATCTCGAGCTCCGCGAGGGGAAGGCGGTGCTCGTGTTCGAGGGCCGCGAGCTCGAGTTCCCGGACCGGCTCGGGCGCGAGCTCGAGTTCGTGCTCGCGACGGACGAGCCGTTCTGCGCCGAGGACCTGCCGGGGAAGCTCGACGCGGACGGCAGGCTCGTGTTCGTCACGCGCCTCGTGCGCGAGGGCGTGCTGCGGGTCAGGCCGGACTGACCACGTAGCGCCGCGGGCGGCGAAGCTCCTCGGCGTGGCAGGTGAGGAGCTCCTCCGGCCCGAGCTCCACGCGGACGACGCGACCGTGTCCGCGACCCGCCGCGTCCTCGAAGACGACGTGGACGACGTCGCCGTCGACCTCGGTCGAGCGCAGCCGGAGCTCGTCGATGCCGCGCAGGCCGGTCGCCTCGCGCACGTCGCGCTCGGCCGCCTGCGCGGCGAACGGATGCGCCGAGCGGCCGCGGTAACGGCCCATCGCGATCCAGCCCTCCAGGTGCGCGTCGAGCACCCCGACGGCGTCGCCGCGCCCGACCCGCCCGTAGTAGATCCCGTGCGGCAGGCAGACGAGGTTCCCGGCGAACCGGTCGCCGCCCACGTGGGTGCACTGCCAGACGCTCTCCTCCTCGAGCTGCTCGGCGAGGGCCTCGAAGAGCGGGCGGCCGCGCCGCGCGCAGCAGGGGTCGTGCTTGCCGTGCGTGCAGACGAGGAAGAGCGGCTGCGCGCTCGGCTCGCCCGCCGTCGCGAGGTCGAGCTCGCGCAGGTCCTCGTACGACTCGAACGTCGCCGCGCGGAGCGTCTCCCGACCCTGGCTCGAAGTCGCGGCGAACGCGCGCAGCTCTGGGCTTCCGCGCCGGTCGGGGCGCCGGATGAAGAGGAGGCGCGTGTGCTCGCGCGCGCGGAGCTGCTCGCGCAGGTTCCGCTTCACCTGGTCGGACAGACCCGACGCGCGCACCGCGTTCGGCCCCCAGAGGCCGCGGTACTCGACGAGCAGCCAGTGGTCGATCCGGCTCGCCGTAGCCGTGAGCGGCTCGTGGTGGTCGCTCGAGACTTCCGAGCAGTACCGGCGGCCGGGGTGGCTAGCCGCCATTCGCGCTCACGACGCAGATGAGCTGCCCGCTCTCCACGGCATCGCCCGGCGCGACGGCGACCTCCGTGACGACGCCGTCGTGGTGGGCGGTGATCTCGTTCTCCATCTTCATCGCCTCGACGACGCAGAGGACCTGACCCGCGCGAACGTCCTCCCCGTCGGCGACCTCGACCGAGAGCACGATGCCCTGCATCGGGCTGACGACGCGCTCGCCGCCCACGCCGAGCCGGTGCGAGCGCTCCCGGCGCCGGCGTGCGAGCTCGAGCCAGGGCGGCTCGGGGCTCACCCGGCGCACCTCGTAGCGGCGCCCGTCGACCTCGACCGTGCTCGTCCGGTCGACGAGCCGGCCGGACGCTGCCGCCGAGGCGGGTTTGTGGCTCTGAGCCACGAGCTCCTCGGCCCGGCGCGCCAGCTCGTCCGACTCGACGACGCCGTGGCAGGTCTCGCCGGCGACGAAGCACGGGTGCTCGAGGAGCGCCCGGTGGAAGCCGAGCAGCGTCGGCGTGCCCTCGAGCTCGAACTCCTCCAGGGCGCGGAGCATCCGCCTGCGCGCGTGCTCGCGGTCGGAGCCGTGGACGATCAGCTTCGC
>JAICPI010000035.1 GCA_025929895.1 Thermoleophilia bacterium | reverse complement strand
CAATGTTCATCTTCTCATCTTCGGTGTAGCCCGGGATGCGGATCACTTCCATGCGATCGAGCAGCGGCGCCGGGATGTTCAGGCTGTTGGCCGTACAAACAAACATCACCTGCGAGAGATCGAAGTCCACTTCCAGGTAGTGGTCGCTGAAGGTGGTGTTCTGCTCCGGGTCGAGCACTTCCAGCAGCGCCGAAGAGGGATCGCCGCGGAAGTCCATCGCCATCTTGTCGACCTCGTCGAGCAGGAACAGCGGGTTCGAGGCCTTGGCCTTGCGCATCGACTGGATGACCTTTCCGGGCATCGAACCGATATAGGTGCGCCGGTGACCGCGGATCTCGGCCTCGTCGCGGACGCCGCCGAGCGACATGCGCACGAACTCCCGGTTGAGCGCGCGCGCCACCGACTCGCCGATCGACGTCTTGCCGGTCCCGGGCGGGCCGATCAGCGTCAGGATCGCGCCGGAGCGCTTGTCCTCCTCGATCCCGCGCTCCTGCCGCAGCTTGCGGACGGCCAGGTACTCGACGATGCGGTCCTTGACGTCCTTGAGCCCGTGGTGGTCCTCGTCGAGCACCTCACGTGCGAAGGCCGGGTCGAGCCGCTCCTCCGACGTCGTCCCCCACGGCACCGAGAAGAGCCAGTCGAGGTACGTGCGGATCATCTGGGACTCGGGCCCCTGCTCGCCCATCCGCTCGAAGCGCGAGAGCTCGCGCTCGGCCTGCTCGCGGACGTGCTCGGGCAGGTCGAGCTCCTCGAGCTTCGCCCGGTACTCCTCGATCACCGACGCGTCGTCGTCGCCGAGCTCCTTGCGGATCGAGTCCATCTGCCGCCGGAGGATGTACTCGCGCTGCTGCTTCTGCGCGCCCTCCTCGACGTCCTCGCGGATGCGCCTGCGCACCTGGAGCGTCGCCAGCACCTCGCGCTGGAGCTCGACCGCGAGCTCGAGGCGCTCGCGGAGATCGAGCGTCTCCATCAGCTCGAGCTTCCGCTCGAACGGGACGTCGGGCGAGTAGCCGACCGTGTCGGCGAGCGCGCCGGGGTCGCCGATCGCGCGCAGGAACGCGGACACGCGGCCGTCGTCGCCGCGGTGCTCGAGGATCTCCTCGACGATCGCGCGGTACTCCGTGCCGAGCTCGCGCAGCCTCGCGTCCCACTCCTCGTCGTCGGGCCGCTCCTCCACCTCGACGCGGAGGCGCCCCCGCGGATCGCTCTCGGCGGCGCCGAGGACGCCGCGGTGCAGCCCGTTCAGGACGACGGCGCGGCCGCCGCCGGGCAGGCGCACGCGCTCGACCACCTCGGCGACGGTGCCGACCGAGGCGTACTCGTTCTCGTGGTTCGGGACGAGCAGCACGCGCTCCTCGTCGCCGGTGTCGACCGTCAGCGTGACGGTCATGTGCGGGAAGACGACCGAGTCCTCCAGCGGAATCAGCAGCAGCTTCACGATTGGCTCCCTGGTGAGTAGGTATAGAAAAGATACCTACTACCTTCAGCGCTAGGTCGGCGCGGAGAGGTCGGCGACCATCACGGTGGCGCCGTCGTCGTCGCGGAGCGGCCTGAACCCCCTGGTCTCGTACAGGTGGACCGCGGGGTTCGTCTTCTCCACGGACAGGCTGATCCGGCCAAATCCGTCCGCTCTGGCCCGGTCGAGGAGGGCGTCGAGGAGCTCCGAGCCGATGCCCTTGCCGCGCCGCGAGGGCACCACCCCGATGGTCAGCTCGGGCGTCCGCTCGTCCACGAACCCGAACCCGGGCTCCCGCTCCGTGTAGAGCCGGTACCAGGCCGCGCCGGCGGAGTGGAAGTCGTCGAGCGCGATCAGCGCGCGGTCGCCGTCGCGCCCCCACGCGTTCACGTAGCGGGTGATCGGCATCTCGGTGTCGCGCGAGCGCCAGTAGTACGCGTGCCGGAGCATGTCGCGGAGGAAGCGGACGTCCTGCTGGCCGCCCTCGCGGATCATGCCGTGCGGGAGACGTCCTGACCGAGCTCGATCCGGTTGCCGTCGGGGTCGACGACCTCGAGCAGACGCATCTCCCCGTGGAGCTCGACCACCACGCCGACCTCGACCCCGGCGGCCCGCAGGCGTTCGGCCTCTGCCTTGACGTCCTCCACGTCGATGTGGGCGATGCCGCCCTGCTCCGGCTCGCCCGTCGTCAGCGCGATCTCCATCCCCTCCCGCTCGAGCCGCGACCACCCGTCGTTCGCGTCGAAGAACATCTCGACGAAGCCGAGCTGGTCGCGGTAGAAGCGCCGCGCGGTGTCGAGGTCGCGCACCGCGTACCAGACGGTCACAGCGCGAGGCCCGGCTCTTCGAGGAACGCCTTCACGTCTTCGAGGAAGCGGGCGCCGTCCGCACCGTCGACGGTGCGGTGGTCGCACGTGAGCGTCAGCGTCATCATCGGCCGGGCGACGATCTCCCCTCCGCGCGCGACCGGTCGCTCCTCGACCGAGCCGACGGCGAGGATCGCGGCCTGCGGCGGGTTCAGCACCGCGATGAACTGCGCGACGCCGAACATGCCGAGGTTCGAGATCGTGAAGGTCCCTCCGTCGAGGTCCCCGCGCTGGAGCTTGTTGTCGCGCGCGCGGCCGACGAGCTCGGAGCGCACGTTCGCGATCTCCTGGATCGTGAGCACCTCGGCCCGTTGGATCACGGGGACAACGAGCCCCTGCGGCGCGGCGACGGCGATGCCGACGTTCGCGCTCGGGAAGCGCGTGATCCCCTCCTCGCCGAAGTGCGCATTGACCGTGCGGTGCTTCATCAGCGCGCTCGCGGAGATCTTCGTCAGGACGTCCGAGAGCGTCGGCTTCGCGCCGTCGCCGGCGCGCTCGACGAGCTGCTCGCGCAACGCGACCGCGCGCCCCATCTCCACGTCGATCGTGAGCTGGAAGACGGGCACGGTCCATGCCTCGGTCAGCCGCCGCGCGATCGTCTTGCGCACCGAGGTGAGGGGGACGACCTCGGGGTCGCCCATCGGCGCTGCGGCAGCGGTCGGCGTGGGGGCAGGCGCCGCCTCCGCGCGCTCGACGTCCTCGGCGACGATGCGGCCCTCGGGCCCGGTCCCCCGCAGCTGCGCCAGGTCGATCCCGCGCTCGCGGGCGATCCGGCGGGCCAGCGGAGAAGCCTTGATCCGTCCGTCGGTGCGCGTGCCGGCGCCGTTCCCGGACGGGGCGGGCGTCGCCTCGGCGGAGGCCTGTCGACCACGTTCCCGCTCGTCGTCCCGCGCGGGGCCGCGCGACCCCTCGGTCTGCTGCTCCTCTTCCGGGCCCGAAGCGGTAGCTTCGAGCACGACGTCCTCGCCCTGCTCGCCGATGACGGCAACCGTCTGACCGACCGGGACCTCGCCCTCCTGGATCGCGATCTTCAGCAGCACGCCGGAGGCATCCGCCTCGACCTCCTGCGTGACCTTGTCGGTGTCGAGCTCGTAGAGCGGCTCGCCCTTCTCGACGCTCTCGCCCTCGGACTTCAGCCACTTGACGATCGTCCCCGACTCCATCCCCTGGCCGAGGCGCGGAAGCTTGATCTCAGTTGCCATCGCGGCCGACCGTGCGGTAGATCGCTGCGAGAACGTCCTCGGAGTTGGGAACGATGAACTGCTCCATCACGGGCGCGAACGCGAGCGGCGCGAACTTCGCGCCCACGCGCTCGATCGGCGCGTCGAGCCAGTCGAAGGCCTGGTACTGGATCACCGACGCCACCTCGGCGCCGAAGCCCATGCGCGTGACCGCCTCGTGCGTGACGACGCAGCGGTTCGTCTTCTTCACCGACGCGACGAGCGCCTCCTCGTCGAGGGGCTGGAGCGAGCGCGGGTCGACGATCTCGACGGAGACGCCGTTCTTCTCCGCCTCGACCGCCGCCTCGACGGAGCGGTGCACCATCGGGCCGGTCGCGATCACGGTCACGTCCTCGCCCTCGCGCACCGTGCGCGCCTGGCCGAACGGGATCGGCTCGAGCTCGTCGGGCACCTCCTCCTTGACCGGGTAGAGCAGGCGGTGCTCGAAGACGAGCACGGGGTTGTCGTCGTGGATCGCCGTCCAGAGCAGCCCGCGCACGTCGGTGGGCGTGGACGGAAAGACGACCTTCAGGCCCGGGATGTGCACGAACCAGGCCTCGAGCTGCTGCGCGTGCTGCGCCCCCGGCGACCAGCCGGCGCCACCCTGCGTGCGGATCGTGAGCGGGACCTTCAGCTGCCCGCCGGACATGTAGCGGTGCTTGGCCGCCTGGTTGACGATCTGCTCCGCCGAGAGCGTGAGGAAGTCCTCGTACATGATCTCGACGACGGGCCTCATCCCCTGCATCGCGGCGCCGATGCCGGCGCCGACGATCCCCGCCTCGGAGATCGGCGTGTTCCGGACGCGCTCGGGGCCGAACTCGTCGAGCAGCCCCTGGGTCACGCCCATCGACCCGCCCATCTCGGCGATGTCCTCGCCCATCAGGAAGACGTCCGAGTCCTCACGCATCGCTCTTGCCAGCGTGTCGCGAACAGCCTCTCTGTAGGTGAGTTCAGCCATCGGAGTGTGGTGCGCGCTCCGCGGAAACTGCGCAGCATTTTCTGCGGTGATCAGGCATAGACGTTCTTGAGGGCGTCCTCGGGCTGCGGGTCGGTGCCGTTCTTCGCGAACTCGACGGACTCCTCGACCTCCTGGGTGATCTCCGCGTCGAGCTGCTCCCAGTCCTCGTCGGAGACGCCGAGCTTCTCGCGGAGCTTCGTGATCGGGTCCTCCGTCTTGCGCAGCTCCTGCTGCTCCCCCTTTGGCCGGTACACCTGCGGATCGCCGATGTAGTGGCCGACGAGCCGGTAGGTGTCGGCGACGAGGAGCACAGGGCCGTCGCCGCGGCGCGCGTGGTCGATCGCCTCGGACGCCGTCCGGTGCACGGCCTCGACGTCCTGCCCGTCGACCTTGAGCGAGTGCATCCCGAACGCGACTGCGCGCTGCGTGAAGTCGGTGATCGGCGAATGCTGCTTGTTCGGCGTCGACTCGGCCCACCAGTTGTTCTCGAGGCAGAAGACGGCGGGGACCTGCCAGAGCTGCGCGAGGTTCAGCGACTCGTGGAACGTCCCGATGTTCGTCGCGCCGTCGCCGAAGAACGCGAGCGCGACCCGCGGCTCCTTCCGGAACTTGAACGCGAGCGCGGCGCCGGTGATCGCCGGCAGCCCGCCGCCGACGACGGCGTTGGCCCCGAGGTTGCCGCGCTCGACGTCGTAGAGGTGCATCGAGCCGCCGTAGCCGCGCGAGCAACCCTCGAGCTTCCCGTACAGCTCCGCCATCAAGGCGTTGGGCGAGGTCCCCCGCGCGAGCGTGTGGCCGTGCGCGCGGTGCGTCGAGGCGATCACGTCGTCCTCTTCCAGCGCGGCGCAGACACCCACGGCGACCGCCTCCTGGCCGATCGCCACGTGGAGGAAGCCGGGCAGCTCGCCGGCGCGGAAGCGCTCCTCGACCTTCTCCTCGAAGCGCCTGATCAGCAGCATCTCGCGGAGGAAATCGCGGAGCCGCTGCTCGCTCACACCGGTCTGCTCGGCCTCCACTTTCGCCACGGGGGCCAGTGTACGCTCCGACCCATGGCTGTCGTCAGCACGTTCCGCCGGCTCCTGCGCGAGCTCCCGGACGACTGGGCGGACGCGCGCTTCGCGCTCCGAATGTCGGATCCAGAACAGGCGACGCGCGCGGCGGCGTTCCTCGGGGGCATCGGAGCCGGGCGGCACGGCGACACCGTTCGGTTCTTCACTGCGCGCCGTGGCGCCGGTCATGGACCCGACGTGGTCGCGCGCGCGCTCGGGCGGGTCGACGACGCGCACCTGTCCGGTGAGCTCGAGCTCGTGTCGAGCGGCAAGGCCGAGCCCGTGCCCGAGACGCACCGGTCGACGCTGTCGGGCGCGTGGGACGCGGCGCTCGCGACGCTCCCCCCGGACTGGTCGGACGTGTACGCAGAGCTCGAGCTGACGTCGACAGACCAGCTCGAGCGCGCGGCGCTGCTGCTCTCGCCGCTCAACCCGGCGCGGTTCGGCGGCCGGCCGGGCTTCCGTTTCCGCGTCGCGCGGTTGTCCGGCTACGGCGCCTCGCCGGGCATGGTGCGGCGCTGCCTCGCCAGGCTCGACGAGGAGGACATCCGCGGCGAGGTCGCCGTCGTGCACGCGCTCTCGGACACCGAGCTCTGGAGCACGCAGGGGCCCGTCTGGTACGTCGGCGGGAAGGCCGTCTGATGTCCGACCCGGTCTCCTGGCTCGTGATCGAGCCCGGCTGGGAGGTCGTGGACTCCGGCGGTGACTCGCTCGGCAAGGTGCACGAGCTCGTCGGGGACACGGGCACCGACATCTTCAACGGGCTCGCCGTCTCGCCCGGCGTGCTGAAGACTGCGCGGTACGTCCCGGCGGAGGTCGTCGGCACGATCGAGGAAGGCCGCGTGCACCTGACGATCTCCGGCCCGGAGTTCGAGCGCCTCGACGACCACGAGGAACCGCCGCCGAGCGAGCAGTTCCGCTCGGCGTGACCCGCGCGCTAGTCGAGCAGCGCCTTCAGCTCCGAGGCGAGCGCGCGCGCGTCCTTCGCGTCGCGCGCGACCACGAGGCAGGTGTCGTCGCCCGCCAGGGTGCCGACGATCCGTGGGTGCTCGATGCGGTCGAGCGCGCGGCCGATCGCGGGCGCGCTCCCGAGCTCGGAGTGCACCACGACGATGTTCTGCGCCGCCCCGACGCGGCGGCCGAACTCGGCGAGCACACGCGCGAGCGCATCGCATGGGTCCGTGCGACGCGCCTCCGGGAGCACGTAGCGCGGCCGGCCGAGCGAGTCGTGCGTCTTCTCGAGCCCGAGCTCGCGGAGATCGCGCGAGACCGTCGCCTGCGTGACGCGGCAGCCCGCGGACTCGAGCGCCGCCAGCAGCTCGAACTGGGTCCCGACGCGCTTGCGGCTGACGAGGCTCGCGATCAACCGATGACGCTCGCTCTTGCCGAGTGCCTGCATACGACTGCATCTTCATCGATCCGCCGGCCCCGTACTACGATCCGCGCGTGTCGGACCAGCCGATCGAGCTGAAGGTCGAGGTCCCCCCCGAGCTGGAGGGCGGAACGTACTCCAACGTCCTGAACGTCTGGCACACCGCCTACGAGTTCACGCTCGACTTCGGCGTGATGCAGGCGGTCGGTGAGCCCGCGGCCGGCGAGCCGCTCCAGGTGCCCGTCCGCGTCGTCTCGCGGGTGCGCATCCCGATCACGCTCCTGTTCGAGGTGCTGAAGGCCCTGAACACGAACATGACGAACTACGAGGCCACGTTCGGGCCGATCCGCGGGCCGCAGTCGCCGCCCTCAGATTGAGACGTTTGCCCGCGTGAGGGGCCGGAAAAGAGCGACCCATGCTGCGCAAGTTCCTCTGGACCGGGCTCTACGCGGCGCTCGGCGCCGCGGCCACCATGGCCTCGCGGCGGGCGGCGTCGAGCATCTGGCGCATCGCGACGGGCGAGCAGCCGCCGGCGAAGAAGTGACCACGAAGGCCGACCACGTCGTCGAACGCGGCGCCGACAAGCTCGAGGAGCTGTCCGAGCGCACCGCCGCCGAGGGCGGCCTCCGCGCGCGGCTCTCGGACGAGCTCGCGGACGACGCGGCCTTCCTGCGCAAGCTGAAGCCGAGCCTGATGGCCGCGCGCGCGAAGGGCGAGGCGCCGACGAACGAGAGGCCGGGCGAGCCGCGCCGAGCGCCCGGCGGCCCGCAGCTCACGGCACGGCCGAAGCGGAAGGGCAAGGGCGCGAGCCCGTGGCTCGTGCTCGGGGGCGCGATCATCGGCGGCTACTTCATCGCCAAGGTCGTCGACTGGAGAGGGCATGCACACCCGCGCGACTAGTAACGGGAACGCGGCCGGGCTCGGCGCGGCGGTGAAGCAGGTGACCGAGCGGATGAGCGCGCTCGTCCGGCTCGAGCTCGAGCTCGCCTCGCTCGAGCTGAAGCGCAAGGTCGCCTCGCTCGGCGCCGGGATCGGCCTCGCCGTCGGCGCAGCGCTCTTCGGCGTTCTCGGCCTCGGCTTCCTCTTCGCGACGGTGGCCGCGGCGCTCGCGACGTTCCTGGCGACGTGGCTCGCGCTCCTGATCGTGACGGTCTTCCTGTTCCTGCTCGCAGCAGTGCTCGGCCTCGTCGGGCTGCGCGCGATCAAGAAGGGGACGCCGCCGGTGCCCGAGCAGGCGATCCGCGAGGCGAAGCTGACCACGACCGCCCTGAAGGGAGACTGATGGCCGCCGCCGCGCGCACCACCGCCGAGGTCCGCCGCGAGATCGAGAGCGAGCGCGAGGAGCTCGCGTCCGCGGTCGAGGAGCTGCGCGAGGCCGCCGACCTGACGTCGATCCTCCGCTCGAAGCTGCCGGTGCTGGCCGCAGGCGGCGCGGGGCTCGGCTTCTTCCTCGCGGGCGGCGTCGGCGCGACCATGCGCCTGCTCGCGCGCCGCGGCCGTGAGGGCCGGGCGATGGCGAAGGCCGGCCGCTTCTCCCTCGTTGACCGCAGCTGACGCGGACGTCGGACGCGTTCCCGAAGGGCCGCACCGGCTCTCGGCACGCGAGTGGCTCGCCGTGTTCAAGCGCACGGGCAAGGAGTTCCTCGCCGACGACTGCATGGGGCTCTCCCAGCAGGTCGCCTTCAGCTCGCTGCTCGCGTTCTTCCCGAGCGTGATCCTGCTCGTCGGCCTGCTCGGGCTGATCGGCGCGTTCGAGGACCTGAAGGAGTTCCTCGGCACCGTCGCCCCGGGGGCCGTGATCGAGTCGATCGAGCTGGCGCAGGAGACGGCCGCCGGCAACCAGAGCGCGTCGGCGGTCGCGTTCGTCCTCGGCCTCTTCCTCGCGGTCTGGGCCGCGAGCGGCGCGATGAACGCCGTGATCAAGGCGGTCAACCGCGCCTACGAGCAGCAGGAGACGAGACCGTTCTGGAAGGTGCGGCTGTACGCGATCGCGCTCGTCGTGGCGTCCGGGATCACGACGGCGGCGCTCTTCCTCCTCATCGTCTTCGGCGGCCCGCTCGGCGAGGCGATCGCCGACCAGGCGGAGCTCGGCAGCGCCTGGAACTGGATCTGGGGCGTCCTGCGCTGGCCGCTCGCGTTCGTCGGGATCCTGCTCTTCTTCGCGTTCGTCTACTACCTGGCGCCGAACCTCGACCAGCGCAGCTGGAAGTGGGTCACGCCGGGCTCGCTCGTCGGCGCGATCCTGTGGCTCGTGCTCTCGGGCCTCTTCGCGCTCTACACGAGCTTCTCCGACTCGTACGACAAGACCTACGGGTCGCTCGCCGGGGGCATCGTGCTCCTGCTCTGGCTGAACTACTCGGCGTTCGCGCTCCTCTTCGGCGCGGAGCTGAACTCGGAGCTCGACCGGCAGGCCGACATCCGCGCCTCGGGAGGGCCCGACGCGGGGCTGATCGGCCGCGCGCACCGGGCGCGATGATCAGCGCACGCTGAAGCTGCCGCGGACCGTGCGCCGCTGGGGGTCCGAGACGAAGCGATGGACTCCGGCCCGGAGCGTCACGCGCCAGGTGAACGTCCCCGTGCGCGAGACCGCGGTCCTGCGGTTCAGCCGCGGGCCCGTCAGGTGGAAGTTGTGCCGGCGCGAGCGGTCGCGCACGACGACCGTGTACGCGCCCGCGGACAGCGACCGGACGCGGCGTCCGTCGAGCGTCAGCGAGATCGTCGCCCTCGGGCCCACGGTCGCGACGAGGCGAGGCGGCGGAGCCGGCGGCGGCGGCGGGTTGCCGACCGTGAAGGCGCCGCGCATGTCGGTCGCGTGCGGATCGCACACGAACCGGTAGCGACCCTCGACGAGGGTCACCTCCCAGACGAAGCTCCCGAGCTCCTCGACCTCCGTGAGGCGGTCGACGCCCGGCCCGAACAGGTGGAAGTTGTGGAAGTCCGAGCGGTCCTCGACGAAGATCCGGTACGGCCCCGGGTCGAGCTGCGTGACGGTGATCCCCTGCGCGTCGCGCAGGCTGATGTTGAAGTCGGGCCCGACGACCGCGAACAGGTCTGCGCCCTGGGCGGCGGCGGGCGCGGCGAGCGAGCCGAGCGTGCAGGCAACGACCGCGACAGCAGTCCGGAGACGCATGTCCGAACTGTACGGCGAGAGGCCTCGGAGCGGATTGCGCCGCCCCGAGGCCTCGGTTCCCGCCGTCTAGACGGTCGTGGGCCGCGCCCGGCGCCGGAGCGTCAGGCCGGCCGCGATCGCCGCGAAGCCGAGCAGCGCGACCGCCCAGAGCGGGAAGCCCGTGAAGGGCAGCGTCCCCGCGACGCCGAGGACGCCGAACGCCCCCTGCACGCCGCCGGCCACGCCGGGACGCTCGGACGAGCCGAGCTCGCCCTGGACGCCGGCCACACCGCCGGCGCCGACAGCGGCGCCGACGCCGGCGCCCCGCGCCGTCGGGGTCACGACCGTCGTCGGCGGCGCGACGCTCGTCGTCGGCGGCGACACGCTCGTCGTGGGCGGCGTCACGCTCGTGCCCTCGGCGGCGCAGATGCCGACGTACGACTTGACCGCGTGGACGTCGACCCAGTTGCCGTTCTTGCCGCAGACCTTGTGCGGCTGGCTGTTGCCAGGCCCGCGGATCTCGGTCTCGGCCGGAGCTCCCCGGCCGACCGCGATCTGCGCGGCGGTCGTGCCGTTCCCGTAGCGCTTGGACGAGTCCGCGGGCTCGACCGGCGGCTCACGGCGACACGTCGGCGACGGCATCGAGCCGCCGGTCCAGCACGTCGTGTGCTTCGCCGTGCCGTTGCTCGGCTTGACGCCGGCGCTCGTGCTGTTGATGCCGGTCGTCTTCGACGCCTTCGCCGCCTTCTGCTCCTGCCCCTTGTTCTGCGCCGGAGCCGGCGACTCGGACGCGGCGGGTGCCGGCACGGGCTCGGGCTGCGCGGCGGGCTCCGAGGGCTCCGCCTGCTTCGCCTGCCCCGGAGGCTCCTTGGCCGGCTCCGCTGCCTGCTCCGCCTTCTTCTCTTGGCCGGGCGGGGTACTCGGGGGCGCGGCCAGAGCGGTCCCGCTCACCAGCACGACCGAGCAGACGAGCCCGACGGCGACGCCGAGCGGGCGCTTGAGAGCGTGCATCGTGGGTTCTCCTCTTTCGACGGGGTTTGTATGGATTGAAAGCCGATCGCTTCCTCCCCGCAAACGCTGTCGTTAGGAGTTTGGATACGGGTCAGGCGCGCAGAACCGCGCCGAAGTCCCTGCTCAGAGCCTCGACGATCCGGTTCCGCAGTCGCGCGGCGTCCTCGTCGGCCAACGTCCGGTCCGGCGACTGGAAGCTCGCGGCGAAGGCGATCGACTTCTTCCCCGGTCCCACCTGGTCGCCGCGGTAGACGTCGAACGGGCTCAGGTCGCGCAGCTCGGGGCCGGCCGCCGCGCGCGCGGCCGCGATCAGCGCTCCCGCCCGAACGGGCTCGTCGACGACGAAGGCGAGATCCTGCTTGAGCGCCGGGTACGTGATCACGTCCTCGTAGACGACGACGTCGGGAGCCCGTGCGAACAGGTCAGCGAGGTCGAGCTCGAAGTACCCCCAGCCGTCCTCCAGCTCGCGCAGGTCGACGCGGTCGAGCTCGAGCTCGGCGTGGAGGGCCCGGTGCAGGGTCTCGACGGCGCCCTTCGCGACGAAGTAGCCGCCGTCGGCGATGCCCGCGACGTGCCAGCGCTCGTCGGGAAGGTCGCCGCCGCTCGGGAGGAAGACCCGCGCCAGCTCGAAGAGCGCGACCGGCTCGACCCCCGCGTTGCGGTTGCGCCGCGCCGACTCGACGAGCCAGTGGTCGAGGCTCGTCCGCAGCGCCGCGAGCTCCGACGACTGCGGCTCCTCCAGCTCGATCCGCCCCTCGCCCGGGGGGACGAGCGACCAGGTGTACGCCTCGTGGAAGCCTGCACCGGCGAGGACGTCCTCGACCTGCCGACGGAGCCGCTGGTCCCGCGTCAGCTGCACGGCGCTCACGAGCCTGTGCGGGAGCGTCGCCGGGAGCTCCTCGATCCGGAACCGGACGACTTCCTCCACGAGGTCGACGGGCCGCGTGACGTCGCGCGCGCGCCACGTCGGCACCCTGACGTCGCCGCTTCGCGCCTCGAACCCGAGCGACTCGAGGCGGGCGACCTGCTCCTCGGTCGTGAAGGTCATTCCGGCCACCCGCTCGGCCAGTCCGGCGTCGAGCCGGACCATAGGGCGCTCGGGCAGCCCGTCGTTCACGTCGGAGTGTCCGGTCCAGCGTGCGCCCGCGAGCTCGGCGAAGAGCTGCGTCGCGTAGATCGCGGCCTGCTCGGCGGCGTAGGGGTCGACCCCCTTCTCCCACCGCGTGGACGACTCGGTGCGCAAGCGCAGCCGGCGCGACGTCCGGAGTACGGTCAGCGGGTCGAAGTTCGCGGCCTCGAGCAGGAGGTCCGTCGTCTCGGGCCGGACCTCGCTCGCCTCCCCGCCCATGATCCCCGCGATCGCGACGGGCGTCGTCGCGTCGGCGATCACGAGATCGTCCGGCGTCAGCTCGCGATCTTGGCCGTCGAGCGTCGTCAACCGCTCGCCGCGCGTCGCTCGGCGGACGACGATCCGGCTCCCTTCCAGGCGCTCGAGGTCGAACGCGTGCAGCGGCGAGCCGAGCGCGAGCATCACGTAGTTGGTCACGTCGACGACGTTGGAGATCGGGCGCATGCCCGCCGCGAGCAGCCGCGCCTTCAGCCACCGCGGCGACTCGGCGATCGTGGCCCCGCGCAGCAGCCGGCCGACGTAGCGCGGGCAGCCCGCGAGGTCGTCGACGCGAACGTCGACGGGCTCTTCGCCCGCACGCTCCGGGTCGGTGCCGGGCGGCGGGGCGAGCTCGGCACCGGTGAGGGCCGCCACCTCCCGCGCGATGCCGTAGACCGACGTCAGGTCGGGCCTGTTGAACCCGGTCTCGATCTCGAGGACGTCGTCGCCCAGCGGGAGGACGTCCGCGAGCGGCGTCCCCGGCTCGATCCCGTCCTCGAGCACCATGATGCCGCTGTGGTCGTCGCCGAGCTCGAGCTCGCGCTCCGAGAGGATCATCCCGCGCGAGGTCTCGCCGCGCAGCTTCGCCTCGCCGAGCGGCGCGTCCGCTCCGGGCAGGACCGCCCCCGGGAGCGCGACCGCCACGGTCGCGCCCGCGCCGAAGTTCCAGGCGCCGCAGACGATCTGCCGCGCGTCTCCCTCCCCCACGTCGACCTGGCACAGCTGCAGCCGGTCGGCGTTCGGGTGCTTGCCCGCCTCGAGCACCTTGCCGACGAGGAACCGCTCGCCGTTGCCGTCGTCGTCGACGACGCCGCGGCGCGAGATCCGGTCGACCTCGCAGCTCGTCACGACGAGCTTGGCCGCGAGCCGATCGAGCGGCCAGTCGAACGCGACGTACTCGCGCAGCCAACTCACGGGGACCTTCATCAGAACTGCCCCAGGAAGCGGATGTCGTTCTCCCAGAAGAGCCGCAGGTCGGGCATGCCGTGGAGGTTGAACGCGATCCGGTCGATGCCGAGGCCCCACGCGAAGCCCTGCCACGCCGCAGGGTCGTAGCCGACCTCTTCGAGGACGTTCGGGTCGACCTGGCCCGCGCCGCCCATCTCGATCCAGCCCGACTGCTTGCAGACGGAGCAGCCCGCGCCGTCGCAGAGGTAGCAGCTCAGGTCGAACTCGACCGACGGCTCGGTGAAGGGGAAGTAGCTCGTGCGCATGCGGACCTCGCGCTGTCCGCCGAACACCGCCGTCGCGAACTCCTGCATCGTCCCCTTGAGGTCGGCGAGGGTGATGTCCCGGTCGACCGCGAGCGCCTCGACCTGGTGGAAGATCGGCGTGTGCGTGGCATCGAGCGTGTCACGCCGGTAGACGCGGCCGAGCGACGCCACGTAGACGGGCGGCCCGTGCCGCTCCATCGCGCGGATCTGCGACGGCGACGTGTGCGTGCGGAGCACGGCCCTCGCGTTCACGTAGAAGGTGTCCTGCGGGTCGCGGGACGGGTGCGCCTCGGGCGTGTTCAGCGCCTCGAAGTTGTAGTAGACGCTGTCGACCTCGCGGCCGTCGAAGATCTCGTAGCCCATCCCGACGAAGATGTCCTCGATCCGGCGCCGCGCCTGCGTGAGCGGATGGAGTGAGCCGCGCGGGATCGGCGTTCCCGGGAGCGTCGGGTCGAAGGTCGGGTCCTCCCGCGGGCGCCGAAGCTCCGCCTCGCGCGCGGCGACGGCCTGCTCCAGCTTCTCCCGCAGCGCGTTGAGCGCCATCCCCCGCTCGCGCTCGCGGACCTCGCGCAGCGCGAGCTTCAGCTCGCTCTTGCGTCCGAGGTAGCGGACCCGGGCCTCGTCGAGCTCGTCCGCGCTGCCGGCGCCCCCGATCGCGGCGAGGGCGTCCCGTTCGAGCGCGTCGACGTCCACGGCGGCGACTCTATCCATCGAAATCCTCCTCTCAATCGGTCGTCGGAACGTGAACCGCCCCGGCGCGAGAGGTGAGGGGAACGCGCGCCGCTAGCGCATCGCCCCGGTCTCGTGCCGGGGCTGCGTAAACAGGTGCGCGCGCGTCGTCATCGCCCGCAGAATAGCGGGGTGAGCACGTACGAGCCATTCGCGGCGATCTACGACCGCTGGTCGGCGGACATGGTCGAGGACATCCCGTTCTACGTCGGGCTCGCGCGGGAGGCCGACGGGCCGATCGTCGAGCTGGCGGTCGGCACCGGCCGCGTGGGCTCCGTCGTCGCGCGCGAGACGGGCCGCCGCGTGATCGGCCTCGACCTCTCTCCGGGGATGCTCGAGCACGCGCGGCGAACGGGCGCCGACCTCGATCTCCGGCTCGGCGACATGCGCGAGCTCGAGCTGGAGGAGCCCGCGGCGCTCGTCTACTGCCCGTTCCGCTCGCTGCTCCACCTGCCGACGTGGTCCGACCGCAGGCGCACCTTCGAGCGCATCGCCTCGTCGCTCCGGCCGGGCGGCCGCTTCGCCTGGAACGCCTTCGCGTTCGACCACGCGATCGCGGCGCGCCTCGACGGGCAGCGCCAGGACGAGCCGGTCCCGCACACGCTCCACTACGCCGTCGGCGACAACCGGGTCGACATCGTGCTCGACAGCGGCGACTCGATCTCGCTCTGGTGGGCGACGAGGAACGAGTGGCTGGGGCTGATCGAGGTCGCCGGGCTCGAGCTCGAGACCCTGCACGGCGGCTTCGCGGGCGAGCCGTTCGGCGACGAGAGCCGCGAGTACGTCTTCGTCGCCCGCAAGCCGTGAGCCGCTACGACTCGATCGCGCGGCTGTACGACCCGTGGTCGGTGAGCGTGACGGAGGACGTCGAGTTCTACGTCGGGCTCGCCCGCGAGGCCGGCGGCACGATCGTCGAGCTCGGCGTCGGGACGGGCAGGATCGCGGTCCCGACCGCCGCCGCGGGGGTGCGCGTGATCGGCGTCGACTCCTCGCGCGGCATGCTCGAGGTGTGCGCCGAGGCGGCGGCCGTGGCAGGTGTCGCCGACCTGCTCGACCTGCGGCTCGGCGACCTCGCCGACCCGCCGGTGCACGAGCGCGTGCGCCTCGTCACCTGCCCGTTCCGGGCGTACTTGCACCTGCACGACGACGAAGCGCGCGTCCGCGCGCTCCGGGCCGCGCACCGGTTGCTCGAGCCGGGAGGGCGGCTCGCGTTCGACGTCTTCGCGCCGGGTGCCGACGACGTCGCCGAGACGCACGACCGCTGGCTCGAGCGCGAGCCCGGGATCTACGAGCGCGCCCGCTGGGACACCGAGCGGCGCCGGCTGACGCTCTCGGTGCGCGGCGAGAGCGGCGAGACGACGATGGAGCTGGCGTGGCTCTCGCCCGTCGAGTGGCGCAGCGCGATCGAGCGGGCCGGCTTCGAGGTCGTCGCGCACCACGGCTGGTTCGACGGCCGTCCCTACCGCGAGGGCGAGGACTCCGTCTGGATCGCCCGTCGACCGACGTCCGCGGGCGGAGCAGATTAGAGTCGCCGCGATGACCTGGATCGTCGTCGCCGTCGCAATCGCAGTCCTCCTCGGGCTGGCGCTCGTCGTCCTCTACAACAAGCTCGTCCGGCTGCGGAACCGCGTCGAGAACGCGTGGTCGCAGGTCGACGTGCAGCTCAAGCGCCGCTACGACCTCATCCCGAACCTCGTCGAGACGGTCAAGGGCTACGCGCAGCACGAGCGCGCCACGTTCGAGGAGGTCACCCGCGCACGCACGCGGGCGCAGGAGGCGCGCACGGTCGAGCAGCAGGCGGAGGCCGAGAACGTCCTCACCGCCGCGATCGGCCGGCTCTTCGCGGTCGCCGAGGCCTACCCCGAGCTCCGCGCGAGCGAGAACTTCCAGCAGCTCCAGTCGCAGCTCGAGGAGACCGAGGACAAGATCCGGGTCGCGCGCCAGGTCTACAACGACGCGGTGCTCACGTACGAGAACGCGCGCGAGACGGTCCCGACGAACCTCGTCGCCGGGATGTTCGGCTTCGGCGAGAAGCCGTTCTTCGAGGTCGAGGAAGCGGCCCGGGAGGCGCCACGCGTGCAGTTCTGATCGCGGCGCTGGGGGCGCTCGTCCTCGCCGGCCCCGCGCACGCGCAGACGTTCACGCTTCCGGAGGCCGACGTCGCGGTCCTCGTCGAGAGCACCGGGGCACTCGACGTCACCGAGCGCATCACCTTCGCCTTCGCCGGCGACTTCAGCGGCGCGTTCCGCGAGATCCCGCTCCGGGAGGGCGAGGAGATCCGAGAGGTGCAGGTGCTCGAGGGTCAGACGCAGTACCAGCCGGGCGGCTGTGCCGAGCTCGGGTGCTCCTCGCCGCCGGGCACGTTCGGGACGACGAGGACCGGCGACGGGCTCCGGATCGTCTGGCACTACCGCGCCGCGAACGAGGCTCGCACGTTCACCGTCTCGTACCGGCTGACCGGCCTGACCGTCGCCTACGACGACGTCGTCGACGTGAACGTGCGGCTCTGGGGCGACGAGTGGGAGCAGGGCCTCGGCCGGCTGACAGCGACGGTCGTCGCGCAAGGACCGGTCGCGCGCGCGTGGGGCCATCCCGTCTCCGTGCGCGGCGACGTCGCGATCGACGGCAACCGAGTGGTCGTGCGCGCGCTCGACGTGCCGCCCGGCAGCTTCGTCGAGGCACGCGTGCTCTTCCCGCGCGAGTACCTCTCCGACACGAGCGAGGCCGTCGTGCGCGAGGGGGACGCGTTCGACCGGATCGTCGCGGAGGAGGTCGGCGCCGCGGAGGACTACGAGCGCGAGCGGGAGCGGCTCGACGAGGCCGTCGACGACCTCCCGCGCACGCTGCTCCTCCTCGCGCTGCTCGCCCTCGTCCCCGCGCTCGCGTTCCTCTGGCTCGTGCACTGGCGCTTCGGCCGCGAGCTCGACGTCGGCTACGACCGCGAGTACGAGCAGGAGCCGCCGACGGAGCTCGAGCCGGCGCTCGTGACCTCGCTCGTCGCGCAGCGCACGACGGTCGGCTCGAACGAGTTCACCGCCACGCTCTTCGACCTGATCCGTCGCGGCCACTACCGGGCCGAGGCGGTCACGACCGCGCGCTCGATCTGGGGCGGCCTGCGCACCGAGGACGTCGCCGACCTCGAGCTCTCGCGCGGCGAGAACCTCGAGCTGACCGCGTACGAGCGGGCCGTCGCGAACGTCGTCGACGGGCTCCTGCCCGAGCGCCTCTCGAACTTCCGCGACCGGATCGAGGACGACCGCGAGTCGAACTCGAAGCGGTTCACGAAGTTCAAGGAGTCGGTCGGCGCGGCGATCGACAGGCACGACTGGTTCGCGAACGCCGGCCTCGTACCCCTTGTTCTCGCGATCGTCGTCTTCGGCGTGCTCGGGGTCGTCCTCTGGATCGTGGGGCAGGGCCGGTACTCGAGCGTCGCGCCGACCTGGAGCGCGGTGGCGCTGATGGCGCTCGGCGTCTGCTCGTTCGTGAACGCCGGCGTCGCGCTCGCAGGCGCGCTCTTCGTGCGGCTGTGGCGCAGACGCCGGCCCCCCGCACAGCTCGAGGCCGCGCGCTGGGAGGCCTTTCGGCGCTACCTGACCGACTTCCCGCGGTTGCACGAGGCCCCGCCCGCCTCGCTCGAGCTCTGGGAGCGCTACCTCGTCTACGGGATCGCGTTCGGGATCGCCGAGCGCGTGCTCCAGGGCGCGCACCTGCTCATGCCCGAGGCGATCCACCAGGCGAGCTCGATCTACTGGATCAGCCCGAGCGGCGACCTCGGCTCGGGGCCGACCGCGCTCGGCATCTCCGACCTCTCCTCGGGCTTCGGCTCCGCGCTCGCGCCGCCGAACTCAGGCGGGAGCGGCGGGGGCGGCGGGTTCTCGGGCGGCGGCGGCGGTGGAGGCGGCGGTGGCGGCGGCGGCGCCTGGTAGCGCCTACCTGCGCGCCGCCTCGTAGAGCGCGATCGCCCCCGCGGCCGCGACGTTGAGCGAATCCGCGTGCTCGGCCTGCGGGATCGTCGCGAGCGCGTCGCACGTGCGGAGCACCTCCTCGGGGAGCCCCTCGCGCTCTGCGCCGAGCACGAACGTGACCTCGTCCCCGAGCTCGAGCTCGGGCAGCGGAGTGCCTCCGCGCGAGACGAGGGCGACGCGCGGCGCGCCGGCCTCGTCGAACGGCGCGAGCGGCACGCGGAAGATCGCGCCCATCGACGCGCGTAGCGCCTTCGGGCCGGTCGGGTCGCCGCAGCCCGCCGCGAGCGCGACCGACGCGTCGAGCGCGTCGGCGGTGCGGATCAGCGTGCCCACATTGCCGGGATCGTGCACGCGCCAGAGCGCCAAACGTCGCGGTCGGACACCGCGGGGCAGGTCGCCGCGGCGGTACACGCCGAGCACCCGCGGCGGGTGCGCGAGGCTCGAGACCTCGGCGAGCAGCTCGGGCGCGACGGTCTCGCCGGCGACGAGCAGGTCGACGGGCTCCACCCCCGCGGCCCGCGCCGCCTCGACGAGATCCTCGCCCTCAACGACGAACAGACCCTCGCGCTCGCGCTGCGAATGCGAGGCGAGCCGCCTCACCAGCTTCAGCCGCGGGTTCGCGGCCGAGGTGATCAGGTGGAGAGCTCGTTTCGGAGTGGGGCCTCGCCGTCCGGGTGCGCTGGGTGGTGCGAGGCAAGGACGCAGGGAGCGCTCGTATCCGCAGTGATACGGGCGTGACTGAGGACGCGGCATCGCGCCGCCCAGTGCAGCCGGGCGGCACAGCGCCTCACTTCGAGACGGGCTCTGTTAAGGCGGCCTTCGCCTGCGCGGCGATGCGGCCGAAGCCTTCGGGGTCGCTCACGGCGAGATCGGCGAGCACCTTGCGGTCCAGCTCGATCTCGGCCTTCTTCAGGCCGGAGATGAACTGGTTGTACGAGAGGTCGTGCTGGCGCGCGGCCGCGTTGATGCGGATGATCCAGAGCCGCCGCAGGGTCCGCTTCTTGTTCTTGCGGTCGCGGTAGGCGTAGACGAGCGACTTCTCGACCTGCTCCTTGGCGCGCCTGTAGCTCGAGTGCTTGAGCCCCCAGTACCCGCTCGCCTGGTCGAGCACCTTGCGGCGCTTCTTGCGCGCGTGGACGGATCGCTTGACGCGCGGCACCTACTTCACCTTCCCGGGAAACAGCTTCGCGACGTTCTTCGCGTCGGACGGCGCGACCGGCTGGTCGCGCGTGAAGGCGCGCTTACGCTTGGCGGACTTCTTCTCGAGGTTGTGGCTCTGCATCGCCTTGCGGCGGAGCAGCTTGCCCGTCCCCGTGATCTTGAACCGCTTCTTCGCGCTGCTGTGTGTCTTCATCTTTGGCATTCGGCTTTTCTCCCGCGCTCTTCGTCGGCGCCATCAGCATCGTCATGTTCCGGCCCTCGAGGAGCGGCGACTGCTCGATCACGCCGACCTCCTTGATGTCCTCCGCCAGCCGCATCAGCAGGTCCCGCCCACGCTCCGGATGCTGCTGCTCGCGGCCCCGGAACATGATCGTGACCTTGACCTTCGCCCGCTGGTTCAGGAATCGGACGACGTGGCCCTTCTTCGTCTCGTAGTCGTGGATCCCGATCTTCGGCCTGAACTTGATCTCCTTGACGTTGACCTGGAGCTGGTGCTTTCGAGCGAGCTTGGCCTTCTGCTCCTGCTCGTACTTGTACTTGCTGTGATCCATCACCCGCGCGACCGGCGGATCCGCCTGGGCGGCCACGACGACGAGGTCGAGGTTCTTCCCCCACGCGATCTCGAGCGCCTCCTTCGTCGGCTGGATCCCGAGCTGTGTCCCGTCCTCGTCGATCAGGCGCACCTGGGCCGAGCGGATGTTCTCGTTGACGAGCTCGTTCCTCGCCGGCCTCGGCGGCTCCGGCGCGAACCTGCGGCGGGGCCTCACAGACTGTTCACCAAGCTCTTCCGATCCTCCTTCTTCAACGACGAAAGCCGCTGCAAGCAGCGGCCCGTTTCTCCACCGAAACTCATCTCGGTTCGAACCCGCGCGGAGCTCTCGGCTCGCCGGGTGAGGAACGGGTCCGCTCCTGCTTTGGTCAGGGTCTCAGAGTAGCAAGCTCGGCGACGAAGTCCACCAGGCTCGTCGTGGACTGCTCCCCGCCCCGGTCGCGAACGGCGAGCGAGTCGGCCGACTCGCGGTCGCCGTAGACGACCACCTTCGGGATCTTCTCGAGCTCCGCGTCGCGGATCCGCTTGCCGACGGTCTCGTCGCGCTCGTCGACGTCGACGCGGAACCCGGCCACCCGCAGGCGGTCGGCGACGTCGGCCGCGGGTCCGCGGTGGTCCTCGCCGACGGGGAGCACGCGCACCTGGACCGGCGCGAGCCAGAACGGGAAGGCGCCGCCGTAGTGCTCGACCAGGATGCCGATGAAGCGCTCGAAGGAGCCGTAGAGCGCACGGTGGATGACGAAGACGGGATGCTCGGTGTTGTCGGGCCCCATGTACGTGAGGCCGAAGCGCGCCGGCATCTGCCTGTCGAGCTGAATCGTCCCGAGCTGCCAGGACCGGCCCAGCGCGTCGGTCACGTGCAGATCGATCTTCGGTCCGTAGAACGAGCCCTCTCCCGCACCGACGACGTAGACGATCGACTGGCGCTCGAGCGCCGCCTGGATCTCGCCCTCCGCGTAGTCCCACTCGGCGTCGCTGCCGAGCTTGTCGTCCGGGCGCGTCGAGAACTCGGCGCGCGGCTCGAGGCCGAAACGCGCGTACAGGAAACGGAGATAGTCGATGCATCCGTCCAGCTCCGCCGGGATCTGCTCCTGCGTGCAGAAGATGTGCGCGTCGTCCTGCGTCACGTGCCGCACGCGCGTGAGCCCGTGGAGCGCACCTGCGAGCTCGTTGCGGTGAAGCGGCGCAGCCTCTGCGTACCGAAGCGGAAGGTCGCGGTAGCTCCGCAGCCCGCTCCCGAAGAGAAGCATGTGGCCCGGGCAGTTCATCGGCTTGATGCCGTACACCTGCTCGTCCTCGAGGGGGATCAGGAACATGTGCTCCCTGAACTTCTCCCAGTGGCCGGAGGTCACCCACAACGCCTGGTCGTAGATGAGCGGCGTCTTGACCTCGACGTATCCGCGCGCCAGGTTCTCGCGCCGCCGAAGCGCCTCGAGCTCGTTCCAGATCGCCATTCCCTTCGGGTGCCAGAACGGCGACCCGGGCGAGTGCTCGTCGAAGTGGAAGAGGTCGAGCTGCACGCCGAGCCGGCGGTGGTCGCGCTTCCGGGCCTCGTCGAGCTGCGTCAAGTAGCGGTCGAGGTCGTCCTGCGAGTAGAACGCAGTCCCGTAGATCCGCGTCAGCTGCGTGTTGCGCTCGTCGCCGCGCCAGTACGCCCCGGCGAGCCCGGTCAGCTTCAGCGCCTTGATCGGCTTCGAGTTCTGCAGGTGCGGCCCGCGGCAGAGGTCGGTGAAGTCGCCCTGCGTGTAGAAGGTGATCGGGCCTTCGGCGGTGTCGACGAGCTCGACCTTGTAGCGCTCGCCCTGCTCGGCGAAGACGCGCTTCGCCTCCTCGGCGGAGACCTCCTCTCGCGACCACTCCCTGCCCTCCGCCAGCTCGCGGTCGATCTCGGCCTGGATCCGCTCGAGCTCCTCCTCGCGGATCGGCTCGGGGAACTCGAAGTCGTAGTAGAACCCGTGCTCGATCGGCGGCCCGATCGCGATCTTGACCCCGGGGTAGAGACGGCGGACGGCCTCCGCGAGCAGGTGTGCGGCGGAGTGCCGGAGGACGGAGAGGGCGTCCGGGTCGGCGGTGTCGCGCGTGGTCACGATCTGGATCTGCTGCCCGTCCTCGAGGGGAAGGCGGAGGTCCTGGACGGTCCCGTTCGAACGGAGCAGGACCGCCTGCTCGGCGAGCTTCGGGCCGATCGCGCGCGCCGCATCGAGCCCGGTCGCGCCGTCCGGGAGTTCGAGTTCCGTCGCGTCGGGTAGCACGACCTTCATGGAGGAAAACGTACCGCAGCACCCGCGCGAGGACGATCGCAACGACGAGCTCGACGACTCGCCCTCACCCGATCCCACGGGCGGCGAGACCGACGAGAACGACGTTCCGCAGGCCGACTAGTCCTCCCTCTCGAACCTCCGAACGAACGCACGTCGCGAGCACAACTGCTGCTGCGTCGTGCGTGCAAATGTCCCTGCATCGACGCGCACGATCGAACGGGGGGTGTTGCGCACGACGTTGAACGCCGATGTGTGCGACGTGTGCATTGCATGTCGACATGCACGTAACGCAACTGTTGCGTACATTGTCTGTCCGAACGACATGTCATTGTCACCGTTTGCGGCGACGCATATGTGGGAAACGCTCGTTGCAACAAAGCAGTGAGCAGAGGAGGAACGATGGGCAAGAGCATCCGTGACGCAATGACGAGCAACCCGAGCAACGTCGAGATGTCGTCCTCGGTCGTCGAAGCCGCGAGGCTGATGAAGTCCGAAGACGTCGGTTCGATACCGGTCACCGAAGGCGACCGGCTCGTCGGCATCGTGACGGATCGTGACATCGCAATCCGCGTCGTCGCGGAGGGCAAGGACGTTCAGTCGGTCACCGTGGGCGAGATCGCCTCCAAGGAGCTCGTCACGGTCGACCCGCAGCAGGACCTCGACGAGGCGCTTCGGCTGATGGCGAAGCACCAGGTCAGGCGCCTTCCCGTCGTAGAGGAAGACGGGCGTCTGGTTGGAATCTTGGCCCAGGCCGACGTCGCCCAGCAGGGTGACGACACGAAGACCGGCCAGGTGGTCGAGCAGATCTCGAACTAGGAGGACATCGATGTTCGAAGAGACGACAGAGGGTGTCGAGGAGGAGATCGGCACCAGAAGTCGCACGAGCGGCTCGCGCAAGAAGAGCAGCTCGACACGTCGCAAGACGACAGGCACGCGCAAGCGCACGACCGCCAAGCGCAGCACGGCGAAGCGGAGCACCGCCAAGCGGAAGACCGCGACGCGCAAGCGGAGCACCGCGAAGCGCAGCACGGCGAAGCGGAGCACCGCCAAGCGGAAGACCGCGACGCGCAAGCGGAGCACCGCGAAGCGCAGCACCGCGAAGCGCAAGACCACCACGCGCAAGCGGAGCACCGCGAAGCGCAGCACCGCGAAGCGCAAGACCACCACGCGCAAGCGGAGCACCGCGAAGCGCAGCACGGCGAAGCGCAAGACCTCGACCCGCAAGCGGAGCGTGTCCGTCCGGACCGCCGGCCGCAAGGGTGGCCGCGCAGCCACGAAGCGGAGCACCTCGAAGCGCAGCACGGCGAAGCGCAGCACCGCGAAGCGCCGCAGCACTCGCCGCAAGTCGTAGTCGCTCGACCCCGTGAGCCGGGCCTCCGGGCCCGGCTCACGCCCTCCTCCCCGCCGGTTCACAGCTTCCTTACGACTCGGCGCTAGAACACCGGCTGATGGCGGCGGTTCCGGTCTATCGAGGGTCGTTCGGGGCCGCTCAGGCTGAGCGGCTCCTCTGGCGGGCCGGCTTCGGTCCCAGGCCGGGCGAGGCCTCGAGACTCGCGAAGCTGGGCCTGCGTCGAGCGGTTCTGTCGCTGACCCGGCCTGGCGCCGAGCGCCTCCTGGGGCCCGCCCCCCGCGATGCGCGCGGCGCCCCGATCGCCCCGTTCGACGTCAACGGCCACGACCACCTGTGGTGGCTCGACCGGATGGTTCGGAGCACGACCCCGCTGCCCGAGCGGATGGCGCTCGTCTGGCACGACTGGTTCGCGACGCAGCGCGTCGGCGGGATCACGCAGGAGCGCATGATCGACCAGAACCAGCTCTTCCGGCGACACGCGCTGGGGTCGTTCGCCCGCCTGCTCGAGGACGTCACGAAGGACCCGGCGATGCTCCGCTGGCTGAACGGCGACAGGAACACCGTCCGTTCGCCGAACGAGAACTACGCGCGCGAGCTCATGGAGCTGTTCACGCTCGGCGTGAACCGCGGCTACACCGAGGAGGACATTCGCGAGCAGGCGCGCGCCCTGACCGGTTGGCGCAGCCTCCGGCGTCCGGGCCAGGGCATCTACGACTTCAGGTACGTCGCTCGGCAACACGACGACGGCGTCAAGACGGTCTTCGGCAAGAGCGGCAACTTCGACTGGCAGGACGCCTGCCGGCTCTGCCTCGAGCATCCCAACCACCCGTCGTTCTTCGTCGCGAAGCTCTGGAGCTACTTCGTGCCGACCGCGCCGCCGGCGGCGACGCGCCGGGAGCTCGAGTCGATCTATCGCAAGGGCTACGGCATCCGGCCGGTCGTCGAGGCGATCCTGCAGCATCCGGCGCTGTACCGCGGACCGCGCATGGTGAAGCCGCCGGTCGTCTACGCCGCCGGTCTGCTGCGCGCGCTCGGCCGCGGGGTCGAAGGCGCGAACTGGGCGAATCTCGGAGCGCAGAGCGGCCAGCGCCTCTTCCGGCCGCCGGACGTGGCCGGGTGGGACGACTCGCGCTGGCTCGACACGTCGACGTTCCGCGGCCGTTGGCACACCGCCGGGGCCGCGCTGCGTGGAGCGTCGACGCCGTCCCGCGCTCGCAGCGCGTCCGCGCTCGTCGACGACGCGGCGCGGGCGCTCGGGGTGAAGACGTTGACGAAGCCGACGCGGACCGTCGCGATTCGGCTCGCGCAGGACACGCTGCGATCGAACCCCGAGGCAGCCCAGGCGGCGGTGCGGCAGCTCCTGGCGCTCTCGCCCGAGGTGCAGACGAGCTGATGGCACGCCGCGCCTGCTCCTGCACGGACTTCAGCCGCTCGCATGCGGTCGCTGGCGACGGGCTGCCCGCGATCGAGCCCGGGATGCCCGCGCCCGCCGGCACCGGGTTGACACGGCGGCGCCTGCTCGCGCAGAGCGTGGGCGTGGCGCTGACCGTCTACGGCCTCGATCGCCTGACGGCGCTCGACCTCGACTCCGGGATTGCGAGCGCAGCGACGAACGATCGCGTGCTCGTCTCGATCTTCCTCGACGGCGGCGCCGACTCGCTCTCGATGCTCTTCCCGGCCGAGGACCCGATCTACCGGCAGTACCGCCCGACGCTCGCGCTGCCCGCGTCGGCCGGCGTCGCGTTCGCGGAGGACCCCCGCCTGCGCTGGCACCCCTCGCTCGGCTCGCTGGCGCAGCTGCACGGCGAGGGGAAGGTGAGCGTGATCCCGGCGATCGGCTACGCGAGCCCGGACAAGTCCCACTTCACGTCGCGTCACTACTGGGAGGTCGGCGCGACGAACGCCGGCCTCGGGACCGGGTGGCTCGGCCGGTACCTCGACCGGGTCGGCGTCGCCGACAACCCGCTCCAGGGCGTCTCCCTCGACAACCGCCTCCAGCCTGCGCTCGCGACCGCCCGGGT
>JAICPI010000091.1 GCA_025929895.1 Thermoleophilia bacterium | reverse complement strand
TCGGCAGCGTGCAGGCGCTCGTGTGCACGGCGACCGTCACCCCGACGCCCGCGTCCGCGCGCGAGAGCTCCTCGAGCACGAGGACGTACGAGAGGAAGTCCGCGCCGGCGCCGCCGTACTCCTCCGGGACGCAGGCGCCCAGCAGGCCGAGCGCCGCGAGCTTGCCGTAGAGCTCCCGGGGGAAGCGGTGCTCGCGGTCCCAGACCGCGGCGTGCGGCTCGATCTCGGCCTGCGCGAACTCCCTGGTGAGCGACTGGATCTCGCGCTGATCGGCGCTCAGCTCGAAGTGCACGGGACTATCGTAGTGGCTCGGTGCGTCTCGTCCCGCTCGCGCTCCTCGTGCTGGTGCTCGCCGCGTGCGGCGGCGGCGACCCGTCGCCCGAAAGCGTCGCGCGGGCGTGGTCGGAGTCGGTGAACTCGGACGACAACGCGGGAGCCGCGCGCCTGTTCGCGACCGGCGCGCGCGTCGTCCAGGGCGACGTCGTGCGGCGCTTCGACTCGTTCGCCGAGGCCCGCGCCTGGAACAGCTCGCTGCCCTGCGCCGGCCGGATCGCGGCGCTCCGCGCACGCGGAGACACCGTGCGCGTCACGTTCGTGCTCTACGACCGGCGTCGCACCGAGTGCGACGCACCGGGGGAGCGCGCGCACGCGCTCTTTCGCGTCCGGAACGGCAAGATCGTCCTCTGGCACCAGCTCGAGGGGCCCGACGTGCCGCAGGAACAGCCGGTCTAGGCCGCCGCGAACTCGCGGCGGATCTCGCGCAGCGTCGACTCCGCGGCGCGGAACGCGTCGACGACGTCGGGGTCGAACTGCTTCCCCGCCTCGGTCACGATCACGTCCGCCGCGTGCGACCACGGCGCGGCGACGCGGTAGGGCCGGTCGCTCGTGATCGCGTCGAGCGTGTCGGCGACCGCGAAGATCCGCGCGCCGACGGGGATCTCGTCGCGCACGCGGCCGTCGGGGTAGCCGTTGCCGTCCCAGCGCTCGTGGTGCGAGCGGACGACGTCGACGCCGTGGCCCTGGAGGAGCGCGACGCCGCCGAGCATCTGCTCGCCGAGCACCGTGTGCGTCTGCATCAGCGCGCGCTCGGAGCTGTCGAGCGGGCCGGGCTTCTGGAGCACGCTGTCCGGGATCCCGATCTTCCCCACGTCGTGGAGGAGGAAGCCGTACTCGGCCGAGGGATCACCGGCGAGCTCGGCCTCCATGCAGCGCGCCAGCTCGCTGGCGTAGCGCTGGACCCGCTGCGAGTGCGCGCGGGTACCGGTGTCCTTCGACTCGAGCGCGCTCGCGAGCGCGGAGACGGTCTCGCGGTAGGCCTCCTGCACGAGCGAGCGCTGCGCGCGCTCGATCTGGAGCAGATGCCGGAGGTCGCGCGCGTAGAGCAGTAGCTGCTCCCCCTCGGTACCCGACTTCCGTGCCGCGCGGAACGGGACGCCGTAGAGGCCGCCCGCCAACCGCTCCACGACCGCGAGCAGCTCGAGCGGGCTGAACGGCTTCGGAACGAACGCCTCCGCGCCGGCGGCGTCGGCTGCGACCCGCGAGCCACCCTCCGTCCCCGAGAGCAGCACGACGCCGATCTCGCGCGTCTCGCGGTCCGACTTCAGCTCGCGGCAGAACTCGATCCCGTCGAGGCCGGGCATGAGCACGTCGAGCACGATCACGTCCGGCGGGTCGGCGGCGATCAGGTCGCGCGCCTCCTCGGCGCTCACCGCCTCGTCGACCTCGATGTCGAAGACGTCGAAGGTCGTGCGCAGCAGCGCCCTGAGACCGGCGTCGTCGTCGACGAGCAGCACCCGCACCCGGCGGAACCTCCCTTCGCCCCGGTTATCGGCAGCGAAACGCGTTGACTTGAGGCCTAGGTCTAGCGGTACGCGTGGAAGCCGTGACCGGTCTTCCGGCCCAGGCGGCCTTGCTCCACGAGTTCCCGCAGGAGAGGGCACGGTGCGTAGCGGTCGTCTCCCAGCCCCTCCTGGAGCACGTCCATGATCGCGACGCACGTGTCCAGGCCGATCAGGTCTGCGAGGGCGAGCGGGCCCAGCGGGTGGGCGAAGCCGAGCTTCGCGATCGTGTCGATCGCCTCGGCCTCGGCGACGCCGTCGTGGAGCGCCCAGACGGCCTCGTTGATGAACGGCATCAGGATCCGGTTCGAGACGAACCCGGGGAAGTCGTTCGCCTGCGCCGGCACCTTCCCGAGCTCCTCGGCGAGCCCGACGATCGCGGCCGCCGTCTCGTCGGAAGTGTCGCGGGCTCGCACGACCTCGACGAGCTTCAGCACGGGCACCGGGTTGAAGAAGTGCATCCCGATCACGCGGTCGGGCCGCTGCGTGGCCGCAGCGAGCGAGGCGATCGGGATCGAGGACGTGTTCGAGGCGAGGATCGCCTCCGGCGGCAGCGTCGCGTCCGCGCGGCGGAAGACGTCGTGCTTCACGTCGGCGTCCTCGACCACGGCCTCGACCATCAGGTCGGCCGGGACGACGTCGTCGACGACGCTCACGCGCGAGAGCACCTCGCCCGGCTCGGCCCCGCCCTTCTCCGCGAGCTTCGCGAGGCTCTTGCTCATCGTCTCGAGCGCCCGCTCGGGAGCGCCGGGTTGCGCGTCGTGCAGCGAGACGCGACGGCCGGACGCCGCGACGACCTGCGCGATGCCGCCGCCCATCTGCCCTGCGCCGACGACGAGAACGTGCTCGAACCGCATGGGGGCAGGCTAATAGAGTGCTGCGCGTGGGCGAGACGCGCGAGCTGCTGGAGCTGACGGCGGAGCTCGCCGCCTCGTTCCTCGAGGGGCTCGACGAGCGGCGCGTGCTCCCGCCCGTCGACGTCGGAGAGCTGCGCGCGGCGCTCGCCCGCCCGTTGCCGGACGACCCGTGCGATCCGCGCGACGTGATCGCCGCGCTCGCGGCGGACGCCGACCCCGGCCTGGCCGCGATGCCGGGAGGGAGGTGGTTCGGGTTCGTGATCGGCGGCGCGGTCCCGGCGGCACTCGCCGCGGACTGGCTCACGTCGACGTGGGACCAGAACGCGGGGCTCTTCGCCCCCACCCCGGCGGCGGCGGTCGTGGAGGAGGTCGCCGGCGAGTGGCTGCGCGACCTGTTCGGGCTCCCCGAGGGCGTCTCGTTCGGGTTCGTCACCGGCTGCCAGATGGCCCACTTCACGGCGCTGGCCGCCGCGCGCGCCCACGTCCTCCGCGACGCGGGCTGGGACCTGGCGGCGGACGGGCTCTACGGCGCGCCGCGGATCCGCGTCGTCGTCGGCGCGAAACGCCATGCGACGGTCGACCGCGCGCTCCGCTTCCTCGGGCTGGGCGCGCCCGAGGTCCTCGCGGCCGACGACCAGGGGCGGTTGAGCGTCGAGGCGCTGGCCGCGGCGCTCGAGGGGCACCGTGGCCCGCTGATCGCCTGCGCGCAGGCCGGCGAGGTGAACACCGGCGCGTTCGACGACCTCGAGGCCGTGGCCGCGATCGCGAAGCGCGCGGGCGCATGGCTCCACGTCGACGGGGCGTTCGGGCTCTGGGCGGCCGCCGCGCCCGCCCGCCGACACCTGGTCCGCGGCGTCGAGCTCGCCGACTCGTGGGCCACCGACGCGCACAAGTGGCTGAACGTGCCGTACGACTCGGGGATCGTCTTCTGCGCGCACCCCGACTCGCACCGCGCGGCGATGGGGATCCAGGCCGAGTACCTCGTGCACACCGAGGGCGCGGACCGCGAGCCGCTCGACTTCAACCCCGAGTTCTCGCGCCGGGCGCGGGGCTTCCCGGTGTACGCGGCGCTGCGCTCGCTCGGACGCAGCGGCGTCGCCGACCTCGTCGAGCGCTGCTGCGCGCACGCGGCCGCCGTCGCGGAGGGCATCTCCCTCCTGCCGGGCGCCGAGCTGGTGAACGAGGTCGTGCTGAACCAGGTGCTCCTGCGCTTCGAGGACGACGAGCGCACGCAGGCCGTGCTCGCGCGGGTGCAGGCCGGCGGCGAGGCGTGGCTGAGCGGGACGACCTGGGACGGCCGGGCGGCGATCCGCGTCTCGGTGTCGAACTGGCAGACCTCGGAGCGCGACGTCGAGCGGCTCGTCGGCGCGTTCCGCGCCGCCGTCGGCGGCGCCGTGCCCGCCTAGGAGGGCTTGACGAAACAGGCGCTGTGCCGTCGGGCCGCCCCGCCAAACCCTCCTAGCAGGCAGCGAGCCGCCGCGAGCCCACGCCGCGGAAGAACGTCGCCGGGCGCTGGTCGCAGAGGCTCGAGGCCCAGCGACCTTCGACCCTGTGGAGGAGCAGCGCCACCTTCTCGCTCCTCCGAAGTTGGAGCCCGCAGTCGGCGCTGTTCGTGCCGCTGCGAAGCGTGAGCCGCGCCGGGAAGCGGCCCTTCACGCTCCGCACGATGCGGAACGAGTAGAGGAACACGGTCCTCGACGCGCGGTAGCGGCCGAGATAGACGCCGACGATCGCCCCGTCGGCGCGCGCGAGGTCCGCGCGCGGCGTCGAGGGAGCGATGCACGAGCACGCCGACGCGCTCGGCGTAAGAACCGCCGCCGCGCCCACCGCGGCGAGCACCAGGACGAGCCGCATCAGACCTCCAGCAGGAGCGCGTCGCCCTGGCCGCCGCCGGAGCAGATCGCCGCGAGGCCGAGCCCGCCGCCGTTGCGGCGCAGCTCGTGCACCATCGTCCCGACGATGCGCGCGCCCGACGCGCCGATCGGGTGCCCGAGTGCGACCGCGCCGCCGTTCACGTTCACCTTCTCCGGGTCGACGCCGAGCATTCCGATCGAGTTGACGACGACGGACGAGAACGCCTCGTTCAGCTCGACGCGTTCCACGTCGTGGATCGACTTGCCCACCTTTTTCAGCGCCATGTCGCCCGCCTTCGCCGGGGTGCGCGCGAGGTAGGCGAAGTCGTCGGCGACGTACGCCTGGGCGATGATCGTCGCGAGGACCTCGAGCCCCCGCTTCTTCGCGAACTCCTCGCTCGTCACGATCACGCAGCCGGCGCCGTCGTTGACGCCCGGCGCGTTCCCCGCCGTCGTCGTGCCGCTCGGGTCGAAGACCGGCTGGAGCGACGCGAGCCGCTCGAGCGAGGTGTCGCGGCGCGGCCCCTCGTCGGCCTCGACGCCGTCGAGCGGGACGATCTCGTCGGCGAAGCGGCCGGCGTCCTGAGCCGCGACGGCGCGCTCGTGCGACCGGAGCGCCCACGCGTCCTGGTCCTCCCGGGAGATGCCGAGCTCGCGTGAGACGAACGACGCCTGCTCGACCATGTGCCGGCCGTCGAACGTCGACGTGAGCCCGTCGAAGGTCATGTGGTCGATCAGCTCGCCGTCGCCGAGCTTGTAGCCGAACCGGGCCTCCTTGAGCAGGTAGGGCGCGTTCGACATCGACTCCATCCCGCCGGTGACGATCACGTGGTGATCGCCCGCGCGGATCATCGCGTCGGCGATCTGGACGGCGCGGATCGACGACGCGCACACCTTGTTGATCGTGTCCGCCGGCAGCTCCTTCGGGAGGCCCGCGGCGATCGCGGCCTGGCGCGCCGGCGCCTGGCCCACGCCCGCCTGGAGGACCTCGCCCATGATCGCGTACTCGACCTCGTTCGGCTCGAGGCCGATCTTCTCCATCGCGGCGCGGATCACGTGCGCGCCGAGCTGCGGCGCCTCGTACGCCTTCAGCGCTCCGCCGAGCTTCCCGAACGGCGTCCGGACCGCGGAGACGATGACGGAGCGGGCCACGGCGTGAGCGTAGCCGAGCGGCTCGGCTTCTCCGCCGGTCCGAGACGTCGGCGCGGGTTCGCGGGCTCGGTCCCTCCGCCGCGCGTTCAGGCGCCTCAGCGCGCGAAGCCGACGCCCGGCGCGAGCCGGCGCGCGAAGGCCGCGAGCAGCCGCGTGGACGCCTCGACGTCCGCGAGCTCGACGAGCTCGGTCGGCGTGTGCAGGTACCGGAGCGGGATCGAGACGAGCCCGGTGGCGACCCCTGCGCGCGAGAGATACATCGCGTCCATGTCGGTCGACGTCGTGCCCGCGGAGACCTCGATCGTGTGCGCGATCCCCTCCGCGTCCGCCGCCTCGGCCAGGAGGTCGAAGATGCGCGGGCTGATCGTCGAGCCGCGCCCGATCGCGGGACCGCTGCCGAGGCCGTGCTCGCCCTCGAGCTTCGGGTCCCCGCCGGGGGCGTCGGTCGCGTTCGTGACGTCCACCGCGATCGCGATCGCGGGCTCGAGCGCGAAGATCGACGTGCGCGCGCCCCCGAAGTCGCCGACCTCCTCCTGCACGGCCGCGACCGCCGCCACACCGCCTGACGCGTCGCCGGCCTCCGCGACGAGCCGCGCCGCCTCGAGCGCGACGTACGCGCCCAGCCGGTTGTCGAGCGAACGCGACGCGACGCGCCCGTTCGGCAGCTCGATCGGCTCGCCCGCGATCACGGCGACGTCGCCGGGCCGCACGAGCCGCTTCGCCTCGTCGCCGTCCTTCGCGCCGACGTCGATGTGCAGCTCGGCGAGCTCGGTCGGCTGCGGATCGCCGCCCTTCTTCGGCGGCCGCCGGGCGCGCTCGACGACGCCGGGGATCGGGCCGTCCTTCGTCAGGAGCTCCAGCCGCTGCCCGCGCAGCACCTCGGCGCTCCACCCGCCGACGCCGCGGAAGAAGACGAAGCCGTCCTTGTCGACGTGGGTGACGATCAGCCCGATCTCGTCGATGTGGCCGACGAACGCGACGAGCGGTCCCTCGCGCGTGCCGCGGACGCGCGCGATCGAGGAGCCGAGCGTGTCGGACGAGACCTCCGCGAAGGCGGACGCCGCCTCGCGCCACACGGCGGACGGCGCCCCCTCGTGCCCGGACGGCCCGGGAGCGGTCAGCAGCGAGCGCAGGAGCGGCGGCAGCGACACTGCGCGAGCCTAGACGGTTGGTGCCATGGGGTCCCGTTCGCCCTTGACGCCGCGGAAGGCGGTCCGTACGCTGCGGTCAGTGACTCCTTCCCCGCAGACGTGGTGGGCATGGCGCACCGAGCGGGGCGGGAGCCTGCGCTAGCGATCCGCTGGCCGACCATCCCCGTCTCGCTCAGACCGCCCCGGGAGGGGCGTTTTTCGTACCCGTGATCGTGCAGACCGTCATCGCGACCGACCTGCTCACCCCGCTCGGGGCGTACCTCCGCCTGCGCGGAAGCGGGCGCGCGTCGTTCCTGCTCGAGTCGGTCGAGCATGGCCGGCTCGGGCGCTACTCGCTCGTCGGCGCCGGCTCGCGCCTCGTCGACGTCGACGAGGCGGAGGCCTGCGGGGAGCCCGTGGTCGGCTACGTCTCCTACGACCACGTCGCCAGGCT
>JAICPI010000042.1 GCA_025929895.1 Thermoleophilia bacterium | reverse complement strand
GTTCCGGGCTCGTCGGGGCCGTTGCGGTTGGGTGGGAACTCGGTGTGGGGTGAGTGGTTCGCGGGGTTGATCGACGAGGTGCGTGTCTACAACCGGGCGTTGACCCAGGCCGAGATCCAGACCGACATGCAGACACCGCTCTAGCGGCTTCGGAAACGTGTCTACGGCTTCGGGTCGGGGCCTCGTTAGAATCCCGCCCTCATGAGCGTCGAACAGCTCTCGCCGCACGAGCTCCAGTCGTCCGGACGCTACGACGGCGTGCTGCGCTACTACGAGCTCGCGAAACGCGCCGAGTGGCAGGTGCGCGACCTGCCCTGGGGCGACGTCTCGCCGATCCCCGAGACACGCGGAGGCGCGGAGAAGCAGGCGCGCCGGCGCGACGTCTGGCGGTCGGTGATCACGCAGCAGCTCCAGGCCGACGCGTTCGCGGTCGAGATGGCGGCGCAGCTCTTCCAGCTCGCGCCGCACCACGAGGCGAAGCTCTACTACTCGACGATGGTGCAGGACGAGTCGCGCCACACCGAGGCGTGGCTCAAGCTCGCCGAGGAGGCAGGCGGGACCGCCGAGCGCGACCCACACCTCGACCGGCTCGCGCGCATGTTCCTCGACCTCGACACGCTCGAGGAGAAGGTGTTCCTGATGCAGGTTTTCTTCGAGCGCCTGATCATCCCGCGCTTCCGGCTGATCGCGCGCTCCTCGCGCGGGACCGTGCTCGAGGATCTCTGCAACCGCCTCACGATCGACGACGGGATCCACCACGGCGCGGGGATGGCGTACGAGCGCGTGCTGCTCGAGGACGCCGACCCCAAGACCAAGAAGCAGTTGATCAAGGTGGCGCAGCAGATGCTCCCGATCTTCGTCGAGCATGCGCTCTGGCGGCCGCCCGCGAGGGCGAGGATCGCCACCGCGATGCACGCGCGCGACACCCAGCGCCTGCGGGAGGACCTCGACGAGGGCGTGAAGCTCGCGTCGTCGCTCGGCCTCGACGTGAGCGAGCTCTCGCTCCCGGTCTAGGGTTTTCGGTTCCGGCCGGCCGGGGACGACCGGCCAATGACACTTGGAGTCTCGCTACTGCTCGTCGCCGCCGGCGCGATCCTGATCTGGGGCGTGACCGGCGAAGCATCGGGCATCGACGTCGACGCGATCGGCGTGATCCTGATCGTCGTCGGGATCATCGGCTTCATCCTCTCGCTGGTCTTCTGGGACCGCTGGGGCGGTGCGCGCGGCCCGTTGGGCGCGCGCAGGACGACCTACGTCGAAGGCGGCGCACGGCGGACGGTGGCCTCGCCGCGGACGACGGTCGTCGAGGAGCACGTCGAAGAGCATCCCGGCGGCCCGCCACCGCCCCCGTAGCCGCGCGGCGGCGCCGCGCTACGCTTGACGCGTGCGCTTCATGAAGTCGGAGTCCGAGCGCGAGCTCGACGCGAAGCTGGAGGCCGAGCGCACGCTGCGTGACGCGAGCCCCGAGCGCCGCTGGGAGTACACGGTCCTCCGGCTCGGCACGAAGGCGCGCGCGGAGCTGCCGCTCAACGAGCTGGGCGCGAAGGGCTGGCAGCTCGTCCAGGTGATCGAGACCGACGGTCACCTCGCGTTCTACCTCGAGCGCGAGGTCGTGCCCATCGAGTCGGACGCCGACTCGAACGGCGCGCCGCCGGACTGACCCTCTCGTCCGGCCCGGCTACCATGGCCTGTCACGGCGCCTTGGCCGAGTGGTTAGGCACAGGTCTGCAAAACCTGGTACACCGGTTCGACTCCGGTAGGCGCCTCTCCGCGTATCCGTCCACATGTCGCGCACGTTGTCTCGACATGTGTATCCGCTGTCACGCCGAGACCGAGACGGAGCTCTGCACCTACTGCGCCACGCTCACGCGCATCGAGGTCGAGCGTGGGTTCCTCCACCTCGAGTCGTACCTGCGCAAGTGGGCCGCCTTCGAGCGCTGGCTCGAGCGGCGCGTCGCGGTTTAGACCGGCACCGCCCGCTCCGCCGCGGCCTTCACGCCCTCGCCCCACGACGGATAGATGTGGTGCGCGGCCGCGAGCTCAGCGACCGTGACGCCGCGCGCGACCGCGATCGCGAGGCCCTGGACGACGTCGCTCGCGTTGCGGGAGACGACGTGGATGCCGAGCACACGTCCGGTGCCTCGCTCGTAGACGAGCTTGTACAGGCCGTTGCGCTCCTCGATGTACTGCGATCGCGTCACGTTCGTGATCAGGTTCGTCGCCGTGAGGGCGTCGAGCCCGCGCTCGAGCGCGTCGTGCTCGGTGAGGCCGACGGCGGCGAGCTCGGGGTCGGTGAAGATCGCGGTGGGGAGGGTCGAGTAGTCGGCCGTGCGTCCGCTCGAGGCGAACATGTCGTCGACGGCGATCCGCGCCTGGTACTGCGCGACCGGCGTGAACTGCGCGAGGCCCGTGACGTCGCCCGCGGCCCAGACGCCCGCGACGCTCGTCCTCATCCGCTCGTCGACCGCGATGCCCGCGCGGTGCGTCCGGATCCCGACGCGATCCAGCCCCAGCGCCTCGACGTTCGGAACACGCCCTGACGCGAGCAACACGCGGTCCGCCTCCAACGACGCGCCGTTCACGAGCACTGCGTGGCTCCCCTCGAAGCGCTCGACCGTTGTTCCCGTCACGATCTCGACGCCGTCGTCCGCCAGCGCTGCGGCAAGCGCGGCAGCCGCCTCCTCGTCCGAGCGCGGCGAGATCCGCGCGGCGCCCTGCACGATCGCGACGCGGGAGCCGAAGCGGGCGAAGATCTGCGCGAACTCGAGGCCCACAGGCCCGCCACCGAGGACGAGGAGCGAGCGCGGCAACGCGTCCAGCTCCAGCGCGCCCACGTGGTCGACCCAGTCGAGCCGCTCGAGGCCGGGGATCGCGGGGACGGCGGTGCGCGAGCCGGTAGCGACGAGAATCCGCTCGGCCGCGAGCTCACGCCCGTCGACGTCGACCGTCCGCGCGTCGCGGAGCCTCGCCTCCCCGCGTACCGTCTCGAATCGCTCCGCGAGCTCCTCGTGCCAACGCTCCTGCGGCTTGCGCAGCGTGTTCTTCCAGTCACGCACGCGCGCGAGGTCGAGCTCGCCGGGGACGGAAAGCCCGAGCTTCGGACCGAGCCGCCTGAGGTCGCGGGCGAGATCGGCCGCAACGAGGTACGCCTTCGTCGGCTTGCACGCGACGTTCGGGCACGAGCCGCCCCAGCGCGTCGACTCGACCAGCGCGACGGTCGCGCCGAACTCGGTCGACGCCTTGCGCGCGGCGTCCCGTGCGGCCGAGCCGGAGCCGAGCACGACGAGGTCGAAGGTCAGCGGCATGCGCCGATCCTGACTGCGGGGCCGCCGCGGCGCTAGGTGGAAGCCGTCGAGACGGCCTCGGGGCAGCGCCAGTACTCGTAGCCGGATCGCACTCCGTGGGAGGTGCACGAGCGCCGGCGCAGGTCGGGCAGGCCCTCGAGCCGCCCGGGCCGGCACGCGTGCCAGTGTCCGGGTTTCCCGTCGAACGACGTGAGCGACGTGCACGTGGAGAGGAGACCTGCCTCGCGGAGGACGCGGCCGTCCTTGATCACGACCATCGTCGCGATGATCGCCGCGATGATGAGCGCGGCCTTGAACACCTCTCCTTCATCGGCTCGCACCCGGTCGCGCGCGTCACCCTTTCAGGCGAGCACGCCAGCGCTCCGCGGCGTCGCGGCCCTCGGGCGTCTGGAGGAAGTGCTCGAGCGGGACGTGCAGGAACGCACAGCGCGCCTCGGCGAGCACGTCCGCCCCGTCGAGGAGCTCGCCGTCGACGTGGATGCGCCGTCCGCGCACGCCCGTCACGCGTGCGCGCACGACGAGCGATCGGTTGATGTGCACGGGACGCCGATAGCGGACGAAGATCCGCGCGGTCACCGTCGGGAAGCGGTGCCACGTCGCGAGCAGGCCGCACGCCTCGTCGAGTGCGGCGGACACGAGCCCGCCGTGCACGATCCCGGGCCCACCCTGGTGCCGCTCGTCGAACGAGAACTCGGCCTCGTACTCCTCGAGCCCCTCTGATCGCGGGGCCGGAAGACCGATCCCGTGCGGGTTGTCGCCGCAACCCCAGCAGGCCGCATCGTGGTGCGGCGGGATCGTCAGCGCAGACCGCCGCGCTCGTGGTGCGCGCGGAAGAAGTTCTCGGAGCCTGCCGTCGCCATCGCCGCCGACGCGCTGATCTCGAGCGCGAGCGTCGCGGCCGCCACGATCTGCGCGAACCGGTAGACCTTGCCCGAGCCAGCGCAGTCCATGAGCGCCAGCCACGAGCGCGCGTAGGGGAGCGTCGTGCCGCCGCCGACCGTTGCAACCTCGAGGCCGGGGAGGCGAATCGAGACGTTCAGCCCGCCCTCGACGCGCCGGCCGACGCCGTGTGCCATCGAGCTCGTCCCGACCATGCCGAGGTCCTGTCCCGTCGCCGCGAAGATCGCCGCGATCGCGGACGCCGGCGTGAACGCGACGGACTGCATGCCCGACGCGACCGCACCGTGCGTGCCCGCCCAGGCGAGCTCGAGCAGATCGTCGATCTCCGTGCGCAGGACTCGGCGCACGGCCTCCGGCGTGAGCGTGGCCTCGGCGATCACCGTCTTGCCGTGGCCCTGCTGGAAGAACTCGTGCGACGGCTTCTTGTCGCCGCCCATGTTCGCCTCGAGCATCGACCGGTCGACCGGAACGGGCGCGCGCTCCAGCACGTAGCCCATGTTCAGCACGTACGCGTTGCGCGTCATCATGTTCGCGCCCACGGCGTCGCCCGTCGTGAAGCGCCAGAGCACGTGGCACATGGGGCCGACGACGTGCGTCTTCACCTCGCGGAGTCGCGCTCGGCTCGAGATCGAGGGATGGTCGAGCGCGGTGAGCCAGTCGCGCATCGCGTCGACCTCGTCCTCGAGCCAGCGCGCGAGCGCGAGCGCGTCGCCGCTCGACCGGCAGACGAAGCAGGACGCCCGCGTGATCCGGTCGTGCAGGACGTACGTCCGGAACCCGCCCGACTCCGTGACCGCCTTCGACCCGCGCTGCATCGACGCCGACAGGCCGCCTTCCGAGTGCGCGAGCGGCACGAAGACGCTCTCCTTCGACCGATCCGACTCCTCGACGCGGCCGTCGTCGGCGAGCTCGTACGCGCCGAGCTCGACGTCGAGCGTGACGACGCCGACGGGGATCACGGCGACCCCGGTCAGCGACTCCTGCGCACGAGCCCACGGCTCGAGGTCGTCCCAGAGCACCTCGCCGTCCTCCGTCAGCCCGCGGACCGCCTCCTGGCGGGCGCGGATGGAGTCTGGGTCGTTCTTGCGCGGCCAGCGCCGGAGCTCCATCGCCTTCACGCTATAGAACTCCTTTCGTCGTGGGGCCCGGCGGCATGCGCCTCATGGTGAAAGGGGTTCTGTAGCCTCAGGCGCCGTGGCCGCGACGCTGATGGACGGGAAGGCGCTCGCAGCGCGCGTGCGCGAGGAGGTCGCCCGCGACGTCGCCGAGCTCGGCTCGCTCGGCCTCGCGACGATCCTCGTCGGGGACGATCCGGCGTCCGACGTCTACGTGCGCCTGAAGCACAAGGACGCGGCGGAGGTGGGGATCCGCACGTTCGACAAGCGGCTTCCGGCCGACACGCCGCAGGACGAGGTGCTGGCGCTCGTGGAGGAGGCGAACGCCGACGACGGGATCGACGGACTGCTCGTGCAGACCCCGGTGCCGGGCCATCTGGACGAGTTCGCGATCCTGTCTGCCGTCCGGCCGGAGAAGGACGTCGACGGGCTCACCCCGCACAACGCCGGCCTCCTCTACCTCGGGCGGAACGGCCACATCGGCGCGACGCCCCTCGGCGTAATGCGCATGCTCGCCGAGTACCGGATCCCGACGGCGGGGGCACGTGCCGTCGTTCTCGGCCGAAGCCCGATCGTCGGGAAGCCGATGGCGTTCCTGCTCCTCCAGGCGAACGCGACCGTGACGGTCTGCCACTCGCGCACCGAGGACCTGATGCGCCACACGCTCGACGCGGACATCCTCGTCGCCGCGGTCGGCGTCCCGCACCTCGTCACGAGAGAGATGGTCAAGGCGCACGCGACGGTGGTCGACGTCGGGATCACGCGGACCGACGCCGGCCTGGTCGGCGACGTCGACCCGAGCGTCGCGGACGTGGCCGGCCACCTGACTCCGGTCCCGGGCGGGGTTGGCCCGATGACCCGGGCGATGCTGCTCCACAGCACGGTGCGGGCGGCCAGGTACCGGCGCGGCCTCTTGCCTCTCCCGTGAGCAGTGCTATGGTTCGGCCGCTTAGTAAGGGTCGGCGGCTCGGTGCCCGGGCCGTCGCTTGTCTGTAAGGAGGAAGTAGTTGGCTCAGGGCACCGTCAAGTGGTTCTCGAACGAGAAGGGTTACGGCTTCATCGAGCGTGAGGGTGGCGAGGACGTCTTCGTGCACTTCTCCGCGATCACGATGGAGGGCTACAAGTCCCTCACCGAGGGGCAGAAGGTCGAGTTCGAGGTCGTGCAGGGCCCGAAGGGCGCTCAGGCCGCGAACGTGACCGCAGCCTCGTAGCACTTCCGGAACCACGATCACCCGCCGACGGGCCCCGGAAGGGGCCCTCGGTGTTTCACGGGGGAACCCGTGGTTCCCCTGTGTTCCCCCTCCTTCTTGTCAGCGTTCCGAGGAGCAGGGCGACTCCGGCCGGGCGACGCCCGGCCTCCGCAGACGACTCGTAGGATCACCCAGATGGCAATAACCAGAGAACACGTCCTCCACGTCGCGAAGCTCGCGCACCTCGACCTGACCGAGGAGGAGGTCGAGCGCTTCCGCGAGCAGCTGTCGGCGATCCTCGAAGCCGTCTCGAAGGTCTCCGAGCTCGACCTCGCCGACGTGCCGCCGACGTCGCACCCGCTCGACCTCGTCAACGTCTGGCGCGAGGACGAGCCCCGGCCGTCGCTCTCCGCGGACGAGGTCTTCGCGAACGCGCCCGACCGCGAGGACGAGTTCTTCAAGGTGCCGCCGACGAGCGAGGTGCGCGAGCCGTGATCGACACGCTCCGGCTGACCGCCGAGGAGGCGCTGGGGCTGCTCGAGCGGCGCGAGGTCTCGGCGCGCGAGCTCTGGGACGCATACCGCGCCGCGATCGACGAGCGCGACGGAGAGCTCCACTGCTTCCTCTCGCTCGTCGACGAGCCGGCCGGCGAGGGCGTCCCGATCGCGCTCAAGGACGTGATCGGGACGAAGGGGATCGAGACCACCGCCGGCTCGAAGATCCTGAAGGGCTACGTCCCCCTGTACGACTCGACCGTTGCGCGACGGTGCAAGGAGGCGGGCCTCGTCACGCTCGGCAAGACGAACACCGACGAGTTCGCGATGGGCTCCTCGACGGAGAACTCGGCGTTCGGCCCGTCGCGGAACCCGTGGGACCCCACGCGCGTGCCGGGCGGCTCGGGCGGCGGCTCGGCCGCCGCGGTCGCCGGCGGGCTCGCGCCCTGGGCGCTCGGCTCCGACACCGGAGGCTCGATCAAGCAGCCGGCGGCGCTCTGCGGGATCGTCGGCCTCCGCCCGACCTACGGAACGGTCTCCCGCTACGGCATCGTCGCGTTCGCGTCGTCGCTCGACCAGGTCGGCCCGACGACGAAGACCGTGCGCGACTGCGCGCTGCTCTATCGGACCATCGCCGGACGAGACCCGAGCGACTCGACGACTGCCGACGTGCCGGAGGTCGAGCTCCCCGAGCGCGAGGACCTGCGCGGCGTTCGCATCGGCGTCCCGAAGCAGATGGTCGAGGCAGAGGGGATCGAGTCGGGCGTGAAGGACGCGTTCGAGCGCACGATCCAGCTGGCGCGCGAGCTCGGCGCCGAGGTGGGGGAGTGCGAGCTGCCGTTGTCCGTCGAGTACGGGCTGCCCTGCTACTACCTCGTCGCGCCGGCCGAGGCATCGTCGAACCTCGCGCGCTACGACGGCGTGCGCTACGGCCTGCGCGCGCCGGAGGACGCCTACCACGCGATGGTGATGCGCACGCGCGACGAGGGCTTCGGAGACGAGCCGAAGCGCCGGATCATGCTCGGCACCTACGCGCTCTCGGCCGGCTACTTCGAGGCGTACTACGGCCAGGCGCAGAAGGTGCGCACGGTGATCCGGCGCGAGCACGCCGAGGCGTTCGAGCGCTTCGACGTCCTCGCCTCGCCGACGTCGCCTACGGTCGCATTCGAGCTGGGCGCGAAGACGCAGGATCCTCTCGCGATGTACGCGAACGATCTGCTGACGATCCCGTCCTGCATGGCGGGGCTTCCGGGGCTGAACGTGCCGTGCGGGCTCTCGGAGGGGCTGCCCGTGGGCCTCCAGCTGATCGGCCCCCAGTTCGCGGAGAACGCGCTGTTCGCGGCCGGCCACGCGCTGGAGCGCGCGCTCGGCTTCGACAGGGTTCCGGAGCGACTCAGATGAGCCCGCGTGTCTGACACCGGTGCCAGACACCGGTGTGGAAAAGCCGAGACAGGGCGCTCGAGGAGCACGCCAGTGTCTGACACCGGGGTGCGCGTGGTGTCAGGCACCGAGGTTCGGTGGCCGGGTTGAGCTGGGAGCCCGTCATCGGCCTCGAGATCCACGTCCAGCTGAAGACGCGGACGAAGATGTTCTGCGCGTGCGAGGTCGCGTACTTCGACACGCCGAACTCGCACACGTGCCCGGTCTGCCTCGCGCACCCGGGCGCGCTGCCGGTGGCGAACGCGAAGGCGATCGAGTACACGGTGAAGCTCGGCCTCGCGCTCGGCTGCGAGATCGCGCCGCGCGCGCTCTTCCACCGCAAGAACTACTTCTACCCCGACCTGCCCAAGGGGTACCAGATCTCCCAGTACGACGTCCCGCTCTGCGGGAAGGGCGCGTTCACCGTGCCGGAGCCGGAGGGGGATCGCGTCGTCGGGATCACGCGCGCGCATCTCGAGGAGGACGCGGCGAAGAACGTCCACGTCGGCGGGACCGGGGGCAGGATCGGCGGCGCCGCGCACACGAACGTGGACTTCAACCGCGGCGGCACGCCGCTCGTCGAGATCGTCACCGAGCCCGACCTGCGCTCGTCCGACGAGGCGAAGCGCTTCCTCCAGCTCCTGCGGCGGACGATCGTCGAGCTCGGGATCTCGGACGCGGAGATGGAGAAGGGGACGCTGCGGGTCGACGCGAACGTCTCGGTTCGCGAGCGCGGCGAGACGGGCTACCGCACGCGCGCGGAGCTCAAGAACATGAACTCCTTCAACTTCATCGCGCGCGGCATCGACGCGGAGATCGAGCGGCAGATCGGCGTCTGGGAAGGCGGCGGCGAGGTCGTCCAGCAGACGTTCGACTTCGACGCGGCGACGGGGAAGCTGACCCCGCGCCGCGCGAAGGAGGAGGCGGACGACTACCGCTACTTCCCGGAGCCGGACCTCGTGCCCGTCGAGCCGTCCGCCGAGCTCGTCGAGCGCGCCCGCGCGGAGCTGCCCGAGCTCCCAGGCACGCGCGTGCGCCGCCTGGAGCCCGAGCTCGGCTTCGACCTTGCCGAGGGGCTCGTCGCGAGCGGACGCGACCGGCTGTTCGCGCGCACGCCCGGCGACCGGCGGGCGGTCGCGAACGTGCTGATGAACGAGCTCGCCGGAGCCGGCGTCGACCCCGACGCGGTCGACGGCGACGAGCTCGGCAAGCTGATCGAGGCGCGCAACCGCGTGCCGCGCCCGGTGTTCGCGGACGCGATCGCACGCAGCGGGGACGAGGGGTTCTCGGCCGACCCGTTCCTCGCCGAGGAGGCGACGAGCGACGTCGCCGAGCTCGGGCCGCTGATCGACGAGATCCTCGCCGCGAACGCGGGCCAGGTCGCGGCCTACCGCAGCGGCAAGGAGGGGCTGCTCGGGTTCTTCGTCGGCCAGGTGATGAAGCGGACGGACGGCAAGGCCGACCCACGCGTCGTCAACGAGCTGCTCCGAGCGAAGCTCAGCGCCTAGGAGGGCTCGGCGCGAGCGCGGCGGCCTGGCGCTTCTCGCGCTCCTTCTTCTTGCGCCGGCGGTCGTTCGCCCAGCGCCGCTTCGGTCTCGAGCCGCGTCCCATGCCGGAACCTTACAGTCGGGTCGATGCACGACCTCCTCGTCGTCGTCCACGTGGTCGCCGCCGCGGTCTGGGTCGGCGGCGTCGTCGCGCTGACGTTCGTCGCGGTCCCCGTCGCGCAGCGGCGCGAGAACGCGGTGCGCGGTGAGCTCCTGCGCGACCTCGGCCGGCGCTGGCGCCCGCTCGGGTGGGGCGCGCTCGGCGTCGCGATCGTGACGGGGATCCCGATCGCGGACGAGTACGGCGCGTTCGACCGCGACGTGCTCCTCGACACGCGCTTCGGCCGGCTGCTGCTGCTGAAGACGGCGCTCGTGCTCCTGCTCGTGGGGCTCTCCGTCGCGCACAGCCGGATCGGGACCGTGCTGCAACGCCAGCTCCGGGAGGGCCTCGAGCCGACGGCCCGCGGCTCGCTCGTCCTGGTCGGCCGCGCGAGCCTCGCGACGACCGTCGCGATCCCGGTCGTCGCCGTCCTCCTGACGCGGTAGGAGAAGTCGGCCGCCGGTCGAAGCTGCTTCGACCGATGCGTTTCGGAGCGCTCATCGCTCCGCCCCTCCTCGCGCTGGCACTTGCGGCGCCGGCGGCCGGAGCGGGCGCGGACGCGCGCGTGGCCGCGCTCCAGGTCGCGCTGCGCGCGCAGGGCGTCTACGCCGGCGACGTCGACGGGCTGAACGGCCCGAACACGGCCGCCGCCGTGCGCACGTTCCAGGCGCGCGCGAAGCTGACCGTCGACGGGGTGGTCGGGCCCGCTACCCGCAAGGCGCTCGGGCCGCTCGGCCGCCCGGGGCTCGGGACGCGCTCGCTCGCCGTAGGTAGGCGCGGCTGGGACGTCGCGTCGCTCCAGTTCCGCCTCGCGTTGCGCGGGTTTCCGTCCGGCGGCTTCGACGGCGTCTTCGGGCCGCAGACCGAGGCCGCCGTGCGGCGCTTCCAGGAGTGGGCGGGACTGGTGGAAGACGGACGGGTTGGCCCGGCGACGACGCTGGCGCTCGCCGCCCCGCCCGCGTCGTCGCCCGTCACGTTCGCGCCGCCGCTGTTCGTTCCGTACACGGACGGGTTCGGCCCGCGCGGCGCGCGCATGCATACAGGCCTCGACTTCCCCGCGCCGCACGGGACGCCGGTGCTCGCGGCGCGAACCGGCGTGGTCACCGTCGCTGAGTCGATCGCCGGCTACGGCTCGACCGTCGCGCTCAAGCACGAGCTCGGCGCGAGCACGCTCTACGCACACCTCTCGGCGATCCTCGTGCAGCCGGGCGAGAAGGTGGCGGCGGGCCAGCCGCTCGGCCGCGTCGGCGCGACCGGCGCAGCGACCGGGCCGCACCTGCACTTCGAAGTGAGGGTGCGGGGAGCGGCGGTCGACCCGCTCCCCGCGTTCAGGTAGCGCGAGCTAGATGAGACCGCAGTAGCGCGCGGTGTTGGGCCACGGATAGAAGCCCCGGCCGCTGCGGTACGCGCGCTCGGCGACCCAGATCTGCTCGAGCGCGGTCCAGCGGTTCGCGGTGCCTTTGCGACGAAGGAGGTCGCGCCCGTACGTCCGCTGGAAGGAGATGTCCATCTGGAGGCCGCCGTAATAGCCGTTCCCGGTCGCCGTCCTCCAGCCCTGGCGCGGGTGGCGCTCGTAGCGGTGGATGCAGAGCCACGCGCCCAGGCGCGGCGGGTGCAAGGCCTGCCCACGCCGCTTGGCGGCCTTCTTCTTCCAGGCCATCAGGATCTCGAGGCGCCGAGCAGGGTCGTTCGTCCTCGCCGCCGCGCGGTACGCGCGCGTGCGCCGCACGCCCATCAGGCGCTCCCAGCGCCACGTCGCCTTGCGGTACTTCGCGATCGCGGGCAGCAGGTAGTTCCCGATGTCGGCCTCGGCGGTCGGTTCTGTCTCGTTCTCCGCGAACGAGGATGGAGCGGCTACGGCCGCTCCGAGCGCGATCGCGAGCACGCAGGCGGCAGCCAACAGTCTTCGCATTCCGTGTATTCCCCCTTGTCCAGGCCGGCGGACAGAAGCTGGCCACAGCTCCGCCGGCTGCGAGCGAGGGTAGCGTCACCGTTGTCGGTTCAGGCGAAACCTCACAAAGGCCTTACCGGCTCGTGCGGAATCCAACGAACAGCAGCACGGCCGCCAGTGCGACGAAGACGGACGTCTGGGCCACGCCCAGGCCCGCGACCGCGCTCCCGGCCGCGGCGGCGGCGATTCCGGCCAGGATCAGGCCGTTCCCGAGCGGCCGGCGCCGGATCGTTGTGAGGGCCACGACCACGACCGCGAGCGTGCCGAGCGTGTTCCCGGCGATCGCGAGGACCCGCGCCGGGAACCAGTCGAGGTGCGCCTGCGCCTCGGGGATCGCCTCGCCGCCGACGGGCGACGTCAGCGGCGCGGCCAGTCCGACCCCCAGGGCGAGACCGACGTAGACGAGCGCGACCGGGCCGGCCCAGCGGCGCCCGCTGAGCAGCAGCGAGCCCGCGCCGAGCAGGGCCGCGGTCAGCAGTCCGCCGCACGTGTAGTAGAGCCGGAACGACGCCTCGCTCCAGCCGGCGGCGGCGCCCCACGCGAGCCCGCCGGACGCGAGCGCGTACGCGAGCAGCCCCGCCGACCAGGCGGCGAGTTGCGGCGTGCGAGACGCGCGCCAGCGGAGCGCGAGGCTGCCGGCGAGCCGGAGTGCGACGACCGCCGCGCCGAAGGCGAGCAGTGGCTCCACTCGCAGGGAGCGTAGTAGGGTCGCGATCGTGAAGCGCGCGCTGCTCTTCGCGACCGCGGCGGCAGCGCTCGCCGTCGGCACGGCCCCGGGCGAGGCCGCACGTGGGCCGCGGATCGACTTCGCCGGCGTCGCACGGAACGTGCTGCCGCCCGGCCAGGCGGGGGACCTCGGGATGGGTCGCCACAGCGTCGACCAGATCGCGCTCCACGACGGGCTGACACCGCTCGGGGGCAACGTCACCGCGCGCGACCTGAACCGGTTCTTCAAGTCGGCCCGCTTCGGCGTCGAGGGACGCGTTGAGCGAACGGTGCGGCCGCGTGCCGGCCTGCGGATCGTCCGCGACCGCTGGGGCGTGCCGCACGTGTTCGGCCGCACCCGAGCCGACGTCGAGTTCGGGGCGGGGTGGGTCACCGCCGAGGACCGCGGGCTCCTGCTCCAGCTCCTCCGTCCTGCGGGCCGCATCGCGGCGCTCGACGTTCCCGGCATCGACGCGTTCTCGTTCGCGCTCTCCGGCCGCGGCTACACGCCGAGCGCGCAGGCCGAGCAGCGGCTGCGCGACAGCCTCGCGCTGCTCCAGCGCTCGAGGGACGGCCGGCAGATGCTCGCGGACGTCCGCGCGTACGTCGCGGGCATCAACGCGTACCACCGCGCGAACTCGCTCCCGATCGACCCGTGGACGCCGGAGGACGTCGCCGCGATGGGTGCGTTGATCGGCGCCGTCTTCGGCGCAGGCGGCGGCGACGAGACGCGCCGCTCGCTCTTCCTCGACGCGCTCCAGACAAAGCTCGGTGACGAGCGCGGGAAGGTCGTGTTCGACGACCTGCGCGACCGCCTGAACCCGGAGGCGCCCACGACGATCGCGAGGGCGTTCCCGTGGGAGTCGGGCGAGCGCACGGGGGTCGGCAACGCCGTCCTCGACGACGGCAGCTTCGACCCCGTGGAGTACGGGGTCGCGACCGCGCCGGCGCGGCGGCCGACGATGTCGAACGCGCTGCTCGTCGGGCGCAGCCGCTCGGCGAACGGCCGGCCGATCTTCGTCGCGGGCCCGCAGACCGGGCAGTTCTACCCGCAGATCCTGATGGAGCTGGACCTGCACGGCGGCGGGATCGACGTGCGCGGAGCGGCGTTCCCCGGCATCTCGTTCTACGTGCTGATCGGGCGCGGCAAGGATTACGCGTGGAGCCTGACGTCGGCGACGTCAGACCTCATCGACGAGTACGTCGAGGAGCTCTGCGGCGACGATACGCACTACCGCTACCAGGGATCGTGCCGTGAGATGGGCACGTTCGACGCCGGCATCCTGCGTGGCGCCGCGGGCGAGCCGGACCGGCGGCTGCTCTTCAGAACGACGGTTCACGGACCGGTGACCGGCTACGCGACCGTCGACGGAGTTCGCGTCGCGATCTCGCGCAAGCGCGCGACGCGCGGGCGCGAGCTCCTCTCGGGGCTCGCGTGGCAGGATCTGAACACGAACCGGCCCCGGAACGCACGCGAGTTCCTCCGTTCCGCGGCGAGGCTCGAGATGTCGTTCAACTGGTTCTACGCGGACGACCGCGACATCGCGACGTACTCGACCGGCCGGCTTCCGATCCGGCCCTCGACGGTCGACCCGGGGCTGCCGACGAGAGGCACCGGCGACTTCGAGTGGACGGGGTTCCTCCCGTTCGCGCGCCATCCGCAGGCGATCAGCCCGCCCTCCGGAACGATCGTGAACTGGAACAACAGGCCCGCACCGGGCTTCACCGCGGCGGACGACCAGTGGTCGTACGGCTCGGTCCAGCGCGTCGACCTGCTGCGCGCGGGGCTCGCGACGCCGCGCAGGCACACGCCGGCGACGGTGGTCGCCGCGATGAACCGGGCCGCGACGCAGGACCTGCGGAGCGTCGAGCTGACGCCCGTCCTCGCGGAGGTGCTCCAGGGCGGCCCTGCGCCGAGCGCACGCGCGCAGGCGGCGTTCCAGCTCCTGATCGACTGGAACCGGGAGGGCTCCAGCCGGATCGACCGCAACCTCGACGGCCGGATCGACCACGCGGGCGCGGCGGTGCTGGAGGCCGCCTGGCGCCGCCTGGCGGACGCCGTTCTGGCTCCCGTCCTCGGATCGCTGCTGCCCAGGCTCCGCGAGGTGCACGGCGGCCACGACGCGCCCGCGCCGAGCGCGAACGGCTTCGGCGGCGGCTGGTACGGCTACGTGGACAAGGACCTGCGGGCGCTCCTCGGCCGCCCGGTCGCGGGCCCCTACCGCACGCGGTTCTGCGGCGCCGGCGACCTCTCCGCCTGCCGCGCGTCCCTCTGGGCCGCGCTCGACGCCGCGGCAGGGGAGCTGGAGGCGGCTCAGGGAGCGGATCCGGCGCGCTGGCGCGCCGACGCGACCGCGGAGCGCGTTCGGTTCTCGGGGGGTCTGCTCGCGCGCACGATGCGCTTCACGAACCGCCCGACGTTCCAGCAGGTCATGACCTTCAACGGGCATCGACCCAGATAAGAGTCGGTTGCCAAACCGGTCTCCGTCCTGGTAGGAACACAGTTCACAAGGGGGTACTGGGATGGCTGAGGTCACGTTCGAGAACGTCAGCAAGATCTATCCCGACGGAACCCGGGCGGTCTCGAGCATCGACCTCGAGATCAGGGACGGGGAGTTCATGGTCCTCGTCGGCCCCTCCGGGTGCGGCAAGACCACGGCGCTCCGAATGGTCGCCGGGCTGGAGGAGATCAGCGAGGGCGAGCTGAAGATCGGCGACCGGGTCGTCAACAACGTGGCGCCGCGCAACCGCGACATCGCGATGGTCTTCCAGAGCTACGCGCTCTACCCGCACCTGACGGTGTACGACAACATCGCGTTCGGGCTGCGGCTGCGGAAGATGGCGAAGGACGAGATCGACAAGCGCGTCCGGGACGCGGCCCGCGTGCTCGACCTCGAGCCCTTCCTCGACCGCAAGCCGCGCGCGCTCTCGGGCGGTCAGCGGCAGCGCGTCGCGATGGGCCGCGCGATCGTGCGCCAGCCTCAGGCTTTCCTGATGGACGAGCCGCTCTCCAACCTGGATGCGAAGCTCCGCGTGCAGATGCGTGCCGAGATCTCGCAGCTCCAGGACCGGCTCGGCACGACGACGATCTACGTCACGCACGACCAAGTCGAGGCGATGACGATGGGCGACCGGGTCGCGGTCATGCGCAAGGGCGAGATCCAGCAGGTCGCGTCGCCGCAGGAGCTCTACGACAGCCCCGTGAACCTCTTCGTCGGCGGCTTCATCGGCAGCCCGGCGATGAACCTGCTCGAGGGGAAGCTCGAGCGCGCGAACGGCGGCATGGCCGTCGCGATCGGCAGCCAGAAGCTCGAGCTCGGCGAGGGCGCCCTCAGGAGCCGCCCCGCGCTGAAGAGCTTCGACGGACGCGAGGTGATCGTCGGCATCCGGCCGGAGCACCTCGAGGACGCCGAGCTCGCTACCGACGTGCCCGCGGGACGCCGCCTCAAGGGCCAGGTCGCCCTGACCGAGGCGCTCGGCGCCGAGCTGATCGTCTACGTGAACACGGACGCCAAGCCGGCGGTCACCGACGAGGTCAGAGAGCTGGCGCGCGATGCGGGCGCAGCCCAGCCGGCCGGTGCCGCGATGGGCGACGCCGAGGGCGCGGCGCTGATCGGGCGCTTCGGCGCCCGTTCGCGCGTGCGCACGGGACACACCGCAGAGGTCGCCGTCGACGTGGACGGCCTCCACTTCTTCGACCCGAGCAGTGGAATGGGAATCTACGACGGAACAACTGAGGAGGGAACGTGATCAGGAAGTACGCGCTGTACCTCGGTGCGCTCGTCCTCGCGCTCTCGCTCTCGATCGCCTCGGCCGCGTGCGGCGGCGGAGACGACGAGGGCGGAGGCGAGGGCACGGGCACCGTCAGCGTCCTCTCGCTGTGGGGCGGAGGCGAGCAGGAAGCATTCCAGGAGGTCCTCGCGGCGTTCACCGAGGAGACGGGGATCAGGACGCAGTACGAGTCGGCACGTGACTTCCTGCCGGTGATCCGCTCACGTCTCGCAGCGGGCAACCCCCCGATGGTCGCGATCATCCCGCGGCCGGGGATCGTGCAGGACCTCGCGAACGAGGGCTCGCTCATCTCGCTCGAGGACCTGGGCGTCGACGTCGACGCCGTCAACGGGAACTACAGCGAGGCCTGGACGAGCCTGACCGAGGTCGACGGCACGACGTACGGGATCGTGGCGAAGGCCAACTCGAAGAGCGTGATCTGGTACCGCCCGGACGACAGCGCCGTGCGGCCGGTCGAGACCTGGGACGAGCTGACCGCGTTGACGCAGGAGCTCCAGCAGGCAGGCGGACAGGCACCGTGGTCGCTCGGCGCGCAGGACTCGTGGACGCTCACGGACTGGTTCGAGAACATCTACGCCCGCACCGCGGGGGCGGAGCGCTACGAGCAGCTCTTCGGCGGTGAGCTCGACTTCACCGATCAGACCGTGAAGGACGCGCTCACGATGATGACCGACCTCCTGAACGGGCAGACCGTGCAGGGGGGGATCGACGGCGCGCTCGGAACGGCGTTCGTCGACGGGATCGGGAAGGTGTTCAGCGCCAACCCGACCGCGCACCTGTACATGGAGGGCGGATTCGTCGGCGGCATCGCACTCGCCGACGTGAACCCGAACCTGGAGCCGGGGGAGACGATCGACTTCTTCCCGTTCCCGACGATCGTGGAAGCGCACGGCAACCCGCTCGTCGGCGGCGGCGACATCACCGCCGCGTTCGTGAACAACGAGGACGTCGCTCGGCTGATCGAGTACCTCGCGTCGCCCGAGGCGGGCCGCATCTGGGTCAACTCCGGCGCGATCGTGTCCCCGAACCAGGCGGTCGAGGACGACGCGTATCCGAACGACCTCGTCCGCAAGGAGGCCGAGCAGGTGAAGACCGCAGAGGTCTTCGTGTTCGACGGCTCCGACCTCCTGCCGGGCGCGCTCGGCGAGGACTGGGGCACGCTGCTCCAGAACGTGCTCAGGGAGCCGTCGTCGATGGACTCACAGCTCGAGAGCTTCCAGCAGCAGGCGGAGGACGCGTTCGCCGCCGGCTAGGCGGGTGCGCTTCGCCTGAATGAGCAGCACCGCCGCCCCGGGATCGGTCGTCGGAAGACCCCCGGGGCGGCGGCTGCCTTCGCTGAAGGGCGGCTGGGGCGCGATCCCGTTCGTCGCGCCCGCGCTCGCGGTCCTGCTCTTCTTCCTCGTCGTCCCGGTCGTCTGGACGATCGCGATGAGCTTCAACACCGGCGCTGGCCTTCGCTTCCGCCGGTGGGTCGGGTTCGACAACTTCGAGCGGCTGCTCACGCGCGACGGCCGTTTCCTCGACACGGACGAGTGGCCGTGGTCGGGCGCGCTGATCAACAACATCCGCTGGCTCGTCGTCTACACGCTGCTCTGCCTGATCCTCGGGCTGATCACGGCCGTGCTCGCGACGCGCGTGCGCTACGAGGCCGTCTTCAAGGCGATCATCTTCATCCCGCTCGCGATCTCCGGCGTCGCGGTCGCGCTGATCTGGCGCTTCGTCTACAGCCCCGACCCCAGCCTCGGCGTCCTCAACGCGGCGATCGACACGCTCGGCGGGGACCCCGTCTCCTGGCTCGGCCAGGAGAACACCGTCAACTACGCGATCATCCTCGCGTACGTCTGGGCGTCGACGGGATTCGTGATGGTCGTGCTGTCCGCGGCGCTGAAAGGGATCTCGCAGGAGGTGATCGAGGCCGCGCGCACGGACGGCGCCAGCGAGTGGCAGATCTTCCGGCGGATCCAGTTCCCGCTGCTGTCGCTCCCGATCGCGGTGATCACCGTGTGGCTGATCATCAACGTGATCAAGGTCTTCGACATCGTCTACATCATGACCAACGGCGGTCCCGGCGGAGCGTCGCGCGTGATCGCCTTCAGCTACTACGTCGAGACCTTCCAGAACGGTCAGGGCGGCTACGGCGCCGCGGTCGCGGTGGTCATGCTCCTGCTGATCGTCCCCGTGATGCTCCTGAACATCCGGCGCTTCCGCAGCGAGGCGATCCAGGCGTGACGACGGCCGCCGAGACAGTCGCCGCGGTCCGGCCGCGGGCCACGCCCGCCTCGCGCATCCTCGGCTTCATCGGGCGCACGCCCGTGCACGTCGCGTTGATCGGGCTCGCGCTGCTGTGGCTGATCCCGAGCGTCGGGCTGCTTGTCACGTCCTTCCGCCCTCGCGCGGACATCCAGGCGAGCGGCTGGTGGGAGTCGCTGTTCGGCGCGACCTATACGGTCCGGAACTACGACCTCGTCCTCGACGCGAACCAGATGGGGTCGAGCTTCCTCAACAGCGCGTTGATCGCGTTCCCGGCGACGATCCTCCCGCTCTTCATCGGCGCGCTCGCCGCCTACGCGTTCTCCTGGATCAAGTTCCCGTTCCGCGACACGATCTTCCTGATCCTCGTCGCGCTGATGGTCGTCCCGATCCAGAGCGCGCTCGTCCCGGTGCTGATCGAGTTCCAGGAGCTCGGCACGTTCCTGACCGGCGACCGCACGTTCTTCACCGGCTGGTACTGGGGCATCTGGATCGCGCACACCGCGTTCGCGCTCCCCTTCTGCATCTTCCTGCTGCGGAACTTCTTCATCACGCTGCCCCGGGACCTGATCGAGGCGGCGCGCGTCGACGGCGCGTCCAACTGGAAGATCTTCTACCGGATCGTCCTGCCGCTGTCCGTGCCGGCACTCGCGTCCTTCGGCATCTTCCAGTTCCTCTGGGTCTGGAACGACCTGCTCATGGCGCTGATCTTCATTCAGGAGTCGGACCTCTGGCCGATGACGATCCGGATCAGCCAGATGCAGGACACGTACGGCTCGGAGTGGCACCTCCTGAGCGCGGCCGCGTTCCTGTTGATGATCGTCCCGCTGCTCGTCTTCTTCTCGCTCCAGCGCTACTTCGTGCAGGGGCTGCTGGCCGGCTCGGTCAAGTAGGTCGCACCGGCGCGCCGGCGAGCGCTCCGCTACCGTCGATCCGCCTCGCGTGTACCCAGCGCGCAGGCCGGGCACGCCACGCGTGATGCGCAACCGCGTCATCGTCGTCACCGGGGCGTCGGCAGGGATCGGCCGTGCAACCGCGATCGAGTGCGCGCGCCGCGGCGCGCGTGTCGCTCTTCTGGCTCGGCAGAGCGCCGGGCTCTCCGCCGCGGCAGCCGAAGTCGAACGCGCGGGCGGCCGCGCGCTCGCGGTCGCCGTCGACGTGGCGGACGAAGACGCCGTCGAGGCCGCGGCCGAGCGGGTCGAGCGCGAGCTGGGCGAGATCGACGTCTGGGTGAACAACGCGATGGCGACCGTGTTCGGGCGGTTCGTCGACCTCCGTCCGGAGGAGTTCCGGCGCGCGACGGAGGTCACGTACCACGGCTTCGTCTGGGGAACGCGAGCGGCGCTGCGGCGAATGGCGCCGCGGAACCGCGGGACCATCCTGCAGGTCGGCTCCGCGCTCGCGTATCGGGGGATCCCTCTCCAGAGCGCGTACTGCGGCGCCAAGCACGCGATCCAGGGGTTCACGGAGTCGGTTCGCACCGAGCTCATGCACGACGGCGTCGACGTTCGGCTGACGATGGTGCAACTCCCGGCCCTGAACACGCCGCAGTTCGAGTGGGCGCGCTCGCGGATGCCGCGCCGCGCGCAGCCCGTGCCGCCGATCTACGACCCTTCCGTCGCGGCGCGCGCGATCGTCTGGGCGGCGGAGAACGAGCGTCGTCAGCTCTACGTCGGCTGGCCCACGTTCGTGGCGATCGTCGGCGACAAGTTCGCGCCCGGGCTCGGGGACGCCTATCTCGCGCGAACGGGATTCGCGTCCCAGCAGACGGACGAGCCGGAGCGCCTCGGCCGCCCGGACAACCTGTTCGAGTCGGTCGACGGCCTCCACGCCACCCGCGGACGGTTCGGCGATCGCGCCCACGAGCGGAGCCTCCAGCTCGAGCTCAGCCTGCGCCGGGACTGGCTCCTCACGGCCGCGGGTGCCGCGCTCGCCGCGCTCGGGCTCTCGCGCCTGCGATGAACCCGGCTGGTTGGGACTACTGACGATGCCCTGAATGGCGTCCCTCGAGCATCAAGAAGCTCAGAGACCGTGACCGAGTCGTCGTGCTGGTTCCTGCGAGTCGGTCGCGCGCCGGTCGTCGAAGAAGACGTTGTAGACCGCGAACCCCACAACCGCGATCAGGAACGCGAGCCACGGCGCGAGGGCCGCGAGGACGGCGACCATCTCCCTGGTCTCGTGCGTCATCCGAGGTGATGTACCCGCGCGGACCGCGCAGGACCTCCGCCGCACGTCAGCGTTTTCTCAGAGATCG
>JAICPI010000012.1 GCA_025929895.1 Thermoleophilia bacterium | reverse complement strand
TCGCCGGGACCGAGACGTCGACCCAGACCGCGCGATGGTCGGACGTCGGCGCCGGGAACCCGAGCCCCGTCAGGTCGACGAGGCGGGCGAACGCGGCGAGCGGATCCGCGTCGGCCGGGTCGTTGCTCGGCCAGAAGACGCCGGCGTCGACGATCTGGAGGTTCTTCCGCGGCAGCACGTAGTCGGCCCGCAGGTTCCCCGGGCCCGAGCAGGGCGGGAACGCCGGCGTGTCGCAGAAGTCGGCCGTGTCGAAGCTCGGATCGCTCCTGTGCGTGAGGTTCAACGCATCCTGCCTCCGGGACGCCCACGGGCCGCCCAGGCTCGAAGGCGTCGTCTTCGTGTTCACGAGCGGATGCTCGAGCAGCTGCTGGATCGAGCCGGGGATGCTGTCGCCGTCGAGCGGGTCGGAGTTCTGGTCGCCCGCGATCACGAACAGCTCGCCGGGCTTCAGCCCGCCGCGAACGCCCTCGTCGTCGTAGATGTACGCGGAGCGGGAGCCGGGCGTGATGTAGTCGGCCCAGAAGCGGATCTCGTCGCTGTTCCGCCGGCCGTTGCGGTCCTCGGCGCCGTCGAAGACGGGCGGCGTCGGGTGCGAGACGAGGAAGTGCACCGTCTTCTCGCCGACCGCGACCGGCACGTCCCAGTGGCTCTTCGACGAGAGCCGGAAGATCGCGACCTCCTCCGGCGAGTAGAACGGCGTCGGGAGGAGGTTGCCGGGCATGTCCGTCCAGCGGAAGAGCCGGAACGTCCGCACGGCCTCGGTGTCGATCGGGTACTTCGAGTACACGACCATCCCGAACTTGCCGGGGAACTCCCCGAACCCGTACGCGTCGTCGCCGTAGCCCGGCGCGAGCGGGGTCGAGACGACGCCGCCGAAGTTGTTCAGGTCGAAGCCGGAGTGGATCCCCGTGTTCGACGGCGCGATGAACGAGTACGGATAGTGGATCGGCGCCGCGCCGTTCTGCGAGACCTCCAGGTAGTTGTCGCGGAAGAGGTCGACCGGCCGCTGCGGGTTCGCGGCCCAGAAGTCGAACTCGTTGATCAGGAGGACGTCCGGGCGGTAGCGCTGGATCGTCTCCGCGACGTTCTTCGCCTGCTGGTTGTTCGGCGTCGACAGGTCGGCGGCGAGCTGTCCCTCGAAGAAGCGGTTGAGCGAGGCGTTGAACGTCGAGAAGCGGACGTCCGCCTCGCGGGCCTGAGCGGTCGGCGCCAGCACGAGCACGCAGACGACCGCGAGCAGCAGTCTTCTCATCTTTCTCTCTCCCCTCGTAGCGGTGCGAGACCGCTTCTACCAGAGCTCAGCTCAGGAAGACAGGGGGATCGTCCAGGGCCGCGTCCGCGACGATCGCGATCACGTAGCCGACGATCAGGAGCAGCCCGGTGACGAGGTGCAGCTGGATGTTCTTGCCCATCGCCGGCATCAGCGCGTACGGCTGGTCGTAGGAGTCGCGGAGGGCGCGGACGACCGGCAGCGCCAGCGGGGCGGCGAGGAGCGCGATCAGCGCGGGGCGGACGATCAGGCCGCTCAACGCGAAGACGGCGATGAGCGCGAACGTGAGCACCACGGCGCCTTCGTAGCCGCGGATCACCGTCTCCCGCGAGAACCGCACCGGCAGCGTGCGCTTGCCGCTCGCGGCGTCGCTGGGACGATCGGGCACCTCGTTCACGTACAGGATCAGCGCGATCAGGATCGCAACGGGGATCGACGCGAGCAGCGGCTCGAGCGCGTACTCCTGCGCCTGCACGTAGTACGCGCCGAGCGCCATGATCGGGCCGAAGCCGACGGCGACGGCGATCTCGCCCAGCCCGCGGTGCACGAGCTTGAGCGGCGGCGCGGTGTAGAAGATGCCGATCAGCGCGCCCGCGACGCCGAGCCAGAGCAGGTCCCACCCGCGGTACGCCGCGAGGAAGATCCCGATCCCGATCCCGATCGCGTAGCAGGCAACCGCGAGCAGCGTCATCGCGCGCATGCTCAGCAGCCCGTAGAGGATCACGCGCGAGCCGCCGCTGAACTGCGTCGGGTTGACGTTCGCCTGGTCGGCCCCGCTGCGCGTGTCGAAGACGTCGTTGAAGACGTTGATGCCGAGGTGGATGACGGCGCCGCCGACGAGCGTGAGCAGCGCGAGCCACCAGTTGAACCCGTTCACGTAGGCCGCGATCGCGATCCCGAGCAGGACCGGCACGAACGTGGCGGACAGGAAGGGGAGGCGGGTCGCGCGCAGGAAGAGCCAGCCGCGCGAGAGCTTCGGCCGGACCTCGCGCCCGGTCTCGGCGGAGACCTGCTCGTAGTAGCGGAGCGCCTGCGGGACCTGGCGCTCGGAGTACTCGAAGAACGGGACCTCCTCCTCGTCCCAGTGCTGCTCGCGGTCGGGCGTCAGCTCGAGCTCGCCGTCGCGGCGCTCCAGGGTCCCCCAGAGCGAGACGTACCTGCGCTCGTCGTAGCCGATCCCGGGCTGCGGCCGGATGTGGCTGAAGACGACGTTGACCTGCTCGCCGAGCGGCGGCTGGATCTCGTCCCCCCCGACGGCGCGGAGCGCGACGACCCCGCGCGCGGCGTCGGCACGGAAGTCCGTCGCGACGGAGAGCGGGTAGCCCTCGTCGTCGGAGAACACGACCACCGCGTGCGCGAAGCGCTCGCCGAGGCTCTCGAGCAGCTCGGTCGTCGGCTTCACCGCACCGCCTCAGCGAGCTCGAACACCTGCGGCGCGCGGTCCGTGCGCCCGTCCTCCCAGAGGAACGCCCGGCGCGGACGCAGCTCGATCACCGCGCGCTCGAAGAAGAGCGGCAGCGCGACGCGCTTGCCGAGGAAGGCGTCGATCACGGGCTCCTTCTTGCGCCAGAGCGGCAGCACGCGCTCCCAGCCCGCGTGGAGGTCGCTGTCGTCGACGGTCGCGTCGCCCTGGATCGTGGCGCGGTGGAAGCGCTCGACCTTGATCGCCTCGGGGTCGGTCAGCGAGAGCGAGACCTTGGGGTTCGCCTTGATGTGCTCGAGCTTGCGGGAGAAGAGGACGCTCGACGTGAGGTAGACCAGCTCGCCGTCGTACAGGGGGATGAGCGGGTGCGTGACGAGCCGACCGGACGGGTCGACGACGGTCAGCTCGGCGACGAGCGCGGCGTCGAGCAGCAGCTCGATCTGCTCGGGAAGGACGCCCACGGGGCGGACGATATCGACCCTCCTGATCAGGCGCGGCGCTCGACGACGATGTGGGTCAGCGACTCCAGCTCGGGCTCGTCGGCGGTGAGGAACGCGCGCGCCCTCCGCGCGTACTCGAGCGCGACCTCGCGCGAACGCTCGAGCGCACCGGTCGCTGCGACGCGGACGATCGCCTCGTCGAGGGGACCTCCCGCGAGCGCGGCCCGGACGACGTCGTCCTCGCGCGCGGCGAGGATCAACGGCAGCGTCGGGGTGCCCTCCCGCAGATCGGTGCCGGCGATCTTCCCCGTCTCGATCGTCTCCCCCATGCAGTCGAGGATGTCGTCGGCGATCTGGAACGCGATCCCGAGCGCCAGCCCGAACGAGCCGAGCCGCGGGTCGCGCGAGCCGAGCAGGCACGCGACCTCGAACAGCTTCCCGGTCTTGAGCGAGACGCGTTCCACGTAGTCGTCCTCGGTCGTCTCGACGTCGCGGAGCTGTCGCCGCTGGAGGGCCTCGCCGCGGGCGAGCCCGAGGCAGGCCTCGGCGAGGATCGCGACGCCGTCGAGGTCGCCGCCCTCGGCGAGCTCCCCGAACGCGCGGGCGAACAGGTGGTCGCCCGCCGCACGCGCCGCCTCGGCGCCGTGGGCGTGCCAGACCGAGGGCCGACCGCGGCGCAGCTCGGCGCCGTCGATCAGGTCGTCGTGGACGAGCGTCGCGGTGTGGACGAGCTCGACGGCGACGCCGCCGCGCAGCGCACGCTCCCTGTCGTCGGAGGTCAGGTGCACGAGCAGCGGGCGCAGGCGCTTCCCGCCCGCGTCGAGCGCGTCGAGCGCGACGCGCGACACGAGCCCGGGCTCGCGCGACGCCGCGAGCCGCAGCCGTTCCTCGAGCTCGTCGAGATAGGGGCGCGCGGCGAGCAGGACCTCCTGCGCGCTCACGCGCGCTCCGCCGTGTGCAGCGCGACGATCCCGCCGGCGAGCAGCCGGTGCCGCACGCGCGCGAAGCCTGCACGTTCGAGCACCCCGGTCACGTCCTCGGGGCCGGGGAAGCGGCGCACGCTGGCGGGCAGGTACGAGTACGCCCCGCCGCCGGGCAGGACCCGTCCGGCCAGCGGGATCAGGACGTCGAACCAGAGGCGGTAGAAGCGGCGCAGGACGCCGCGCGGCCGGGTCAGCTCCAGGACCGCGAGCCGGCCGCCCGGCCGGACGACGCGCGCGAGCTCGCGGACGCCGGCCTCCAGGTCCGCCACGTTCCGCAGGCCGAACCCGATCGTGGCGACGTCGAACGCGCCGTCCGCGAACGGGAGCGAGAGCAGGTCGCCGCGCACCCACTCGACGCTCGAGGACTTGCGCCGGGCCCGCTCGAGCATGCGCTCCGAGAAGTCGAGCCCGGTCACGTCGCCGCCCACGCGATCGGCCTCGAGGGCGAGGTCGCCCGTCCCGCACGCCGCGTCGAGGACGCGGTCGCCGTCGCGCACCACCGCCGTCGCTGCGAGCCGGCGCCAGCGTCCGTCCAGCCCCATCGTCGTGACCCGGTTCATCGTGTCGTACACGGGCGCGACGCGGTCGAACATCGTCCGGACGCCGTCGGGGGACAGCGTGCCGGTGCGCATGGTCATCCCTACCCGTCGCCGGTAGCGCCGCTCGAGGCGTGCAGGAACTGCGCGACGTCGTCGAGGACGCCGGCGTCCTCGAGCCCCGGGAACGGCGGCATCACGGTGTTCCCGAACTCGGCCGGGTTGCGGATGTAGGCGGCCGTCTGCTCGATCGTGCGCTGCGTCGTCGAGCCGTAGTCCGAGAGCTCCGGCGCGCCGACGTTGGCGGAGCCCGAGCCGAGGTAGATATGGCACTGGAGGCAGCCGACCTGCGCGAACACCTCGGCGCCGCTCCGCTGCGTCTCGTCGAAGCCGCCCTGCTGGCTCGACCACGCGTCGACGGCCGCAACCGCCTCGCTCCCGAGCGACTCGCGCGCGGTCGCACCCTTGTACGTGAGCACGCCCATCGAGACGGCAGTCAGCACGGCGGCGACGACGGCGACGGGGCGCCGGAGCAGCCGGCGTTCGCGGCTGCGGTCGAGGAACGGCAGCGCGAACATCAGGATCATCAGGATCGTCGGGACCCCGACCGTGCCGAGCACGACCGACTCGGGCCACTTGAAGATCCGGAGCAGGTAGAAGAGGAAGTAGAAGTACCAGTCGGGCCGCGGGATGAAGCTCGTCGTCCCCGGGTCGGCCTCCTCGACGTAGTGCGGCCCGATCAGGCCGGGCTCGGTCCCGTCCGCGGTGAAGTACCAGACGCACGCGAGCCCGACGATCACGGAGACCACGACGAGGCTCATGACCGTGTCGTGGAACATCGCGTAGGGGAAGAACGGCTTCCCCTCGTTCTCGACGTCCTCCTTGTAGCGCTCGAACCCCGCGCGGCGCTCGTCCTGAGCGGAGCTCACACCCGCCTCCCCCGCGTCAGGCCGGCGCGCCCCGTCGGCTTCACCTCGGCACGGTCGCGCCCGGCCCCCTCGCTCGACCACGGCGGCGAGGAGACGCCGAGCCGGATGACGAGATAGAGGTGGAGCCCGATCAGCCCGAACAGCGCGCCCGGGACCGCGAGCATGTGCAGCGCGTAGAAGCGCGACAGGGTGTCGGTGCCGATCTCCGCGCCGCCGCGCAGGAACTGCGCGATGAACGGCCCGAGGAACGGCGCGCTCGCGTTGATGTTGATCCCGACGACGGTCGCCCAGTACGACGTCTGGTCCCAGGGGAGCAGGTACCCGGTGAAGCCCTCGAGCATGCCGGTCACGAGGATCAGCACGCCGACGATCCAGTTCAGCTCGCGGGGGTACTTGTACGCGCCGAACAGGAAGACGCGCGCCATGTGGAAGAACATCAGGATGATGAACACGCTCGCGCCCCAGCGGTGCATGCCGCGCACGAGCCAGCCGAGCGTCAGATCGTTCGTGATGTGCTGGATCGACTCGTAGGCCTTGTCGGGATCCGGCTTGTAGTAGAAGGCGAGGATCAGGCCGGTGCCGGCCTGCACGAGGAACGCGGTCAGCGTCGCCGACCCGAGCGTGTGCCACCAGCTCGAGTCGCGCGGGACCTTGCGAAAGAGGAAGTACTTCGTCGCGCCGACGAGGCCCGAGCGCTCCTCGAGCCAGTCGAGCGGGATGTCGACGGCCTGCTGGAGCTTCGACTGCCTGCGGCGGCGGCGGGGCGCGGTCGTCGCCATCAGTGCGGGGGCTCGAACGGATAGAGGATCGCCTCGGGCCCGTCCACGTGGACGCTCGGCATGGCGAGGTCGTACGCCTTGATCACGGCCTCCGCGCCCTGGCCGTCCACTTCGCCGACGCTGTACGACGAGGTCAGGATCACCCGGCCGTCGCGGATCTTGTAGCGGAAGCGGTCGAGCGCGCGAACGGGCGGCCCGGCGGTCCTGTTCCCCTCTGTGTCGTACTGGCCGCCGTGGCACGGGCACCCGAAGCCGGACGCGGCCTCGGTCGGGGTCAGCTCGACGGTGGGGCCTTCGGGCACCTCGACGGTCTTCTTCTGCCCTTCGAGCGAGAGCCCGTTCACCTGCACCGGGCAGCCGAGGTGGACGCAGCGGTTGGACAGGATCGTGAGGCTCGGCCGGCCGTCCACGACGCCGTTGTTCCGCACGTACGCCGTCCGCCGCGAGACCTCACCCTCGTCGGGCCGCGCCAGGAAGGTCGCGACGATGAAGTTCCCCTCCGGGTAGTCGTCGAGCGGCCCGATGTCGACCTCTTCCTCGCCCTGGCCGACGAAGGCCGGCCCGACCGCGAACACGGTCACGGGCGCGGCGACGATGCCCGTGATCACGCCGCCGAGGCCGAGCGTGCTCAGCGAGAGGAACGCGCTCCGCGGGTACGTCTCGATCTCCTCGTCCTCCATCACGGGGAGCGCGTCCGCGTCGCGGTCGGAGCGCAGCGGGACGGTGTGCCTGGCCGACTCGGGCCCGGGCGCGAGCGGTTCGTCGACGACCGGCGGCGCGCCGTGTCCGGTGGCGACGTCGCGCGCCCAGACGAACCCGAACGCGAGCAGCAGGACCGCGCCGACCGCGACCGTCGACCAGCTGCCGAGCACGAGCCCGACGAGCGCGACCGTCAGGCCGATCGCGAAGCCGAGCGGCCAGAGGCTGGGCGCAGGTCCGTGCGGAGGTCCCGTCGGGCCCTTCGTCTCCACCATTTAGCCGCGCTCCCTTCGCCCCAGCACTCGCAGGATCATGACGGATTCAAACGACGGGCAGCCGGGGGTGTCAATGACGTGCCGAACCGCGCAAACCTCGCCTCGGAGAACGCTCGCTCCACCGCCTCGAGGTGCCGCCCGGCGTCGTGCTTCGTCCGGGCGCGCGCGACGGCGTCGAGCGGGAGCTCGCGGAGCGCGCCGTCCGCGATCCGCCCGAGCGCTGCCGCGAGGGCCCTCGCGTCGCCGGGCGGAACGAGCAGGCCCGTGACGCCGAGATCGACGGTCTCCGCGAAGCCGCCGCCGCCGGTGGCCACGACCGGGACGCCGCGGACGACGGCCTCGGCGGCGACCGACCCGAAGGGCTCGGCCCAGCGCGACGGCGCGACGAGGGCCCAGGCGTCCGCGAACGCCCGCTCGACCTCGGAGGGCGCGACCGCGCCGCGGAACTCGACCGACGCGGCGATCCGCAGCTCGCGCGAGAGCGCCTCCAGCTCGGCGCGGACCGGACCGTCCCCGACGATCGCGAGCCGAGCGGCCGGCCGCGCCGCGACCACCTGCGCGAACGCGCGCAGCAGGACGTCGACGCCCTTCGCGACGTTGAGGCGTCCCGCGTAGACGAAGAGCGGATCGGCGGCTCGCGAGCGGCGGAAGGAAGGCGAGGGAGCCGGCACGGGCCAGACGAGCGGCTCCGCGACGATGCCGTGACGGCCGAGCTCGCCCGCCATCCACCGGCTGCAGGTCACGATCTTGTCCGCGCGCTCGACGGCGCGGCGAATCAGCGCGTAGCGCGGCCGGTCGCGCAGCCAGTGGGGAAGGCCGACGCAGCCGGAGCGTAGGCAGACCAGGCCGGCACGCGACTCGCAGCGGGCTCCGGTCGGCAGCACCTTGATCCCGGTCGGACAGATCGGCTTGTAGTAGGAGATCGACAGCACCGTCGGGACACCGTCGAGCGCGGCGAACACGGCGGGCGAGAGGAAGAGCTCGAACATCGTCACGTGCACGACGTCGGGGCGGAACTCGCGCACCGCGCGCCGGACGGCGAGGAGCGCGGCGGGGTTCGCGAGCTGGAGGAGGGCCCGGCCGGGGGCGCCCGTCGGGGCGAACGCGACGTAGTCCGCCGACCCGCCTGCGGCGGAGCCCGCGGAGCTGGTCAGCAGCCGGACGTCGTTCCCCGCCTCCGTCAGCCCCGCGCGAAGCCAGGTGAGGTAGGTCTCGACACCGCCCGTCTCCGGCCCCCAGTCGTTCGCGATCAGGACACGCACGTTGCCACCGCTACCGCGCGACGTAGTGGACCTTGTCGAGCTCGTACTTGACCATCCGCCGCTGCCCGTCGCTTCCACCGACCACGTACCCCCAGAGCTCGCCGGCCGCAGACACCGACGCGCCGAGCGCCACGGCCGCGAGCGTGCCGCGCGGGAGGGGCAGCGACCGGTGCGGCACGTCGCGCAGCATCCGCGCGACCAGGACGGCCGGGATCAGCGGCGCTCCGGTCGCGTAGGCGAGGCGGCGCAGCGGCCTCCAGCGGCGAATCCGGCTCTCCGCGAGGAGTCGCCCGCCCAGGAACCGCTCCGCGAGCCAGGGGAGCGGCCTCGACACGTTGAGGTGCCCGACGCGCGCGGCCGGCTCGAACGCGAACCGGTGCCCACGACTGCGCAGCGCCGCCGAGAGCTCGCTCGACGGCGACAGGAGCTCGGCCAGGCGATCGTCGTGCTCGAGCAGCGCCGAGCGCGCGAAGGAGGTGTTGTACGGCGCGACTGAGTCGCGCTCGCCCGCGGGCTGCGCGGGCGCGCGCGTGCCGTAGTCGGCGAGGTAGCCCGCCCAGCTCAGCCGCCCGTCGGGGTTGGCGTTCTCGATCGCGGGCGAGACGGCGGCGTACCCGCGGGCATGCGCCGCGAGCAGCGCGTCCACGAAGCCGGGGCGCGGGTAGACGTGCGTCTCGCCGAGGAACACGAACGGCGCCGTCGCCGCGCGCACGCCGGACGTACGCGCCGCGGCGAGCGGCAGACCGTCTTGCACCTGCACGACCCGCACGCAGCCGAGCAGCGACACCTCGTCGTCGTCGAGGCCGAGCGAGTCGGGCGACGCCGTCGCGACGACGAGCTCGAGCGCCCCGGGATCGCGCTGCGCGCGCAGGCAGTCGACGACCTGCCGGATCGTCTCCCAGCGTTCGGCGACGAGCACGACCGCGAGCGCGGGCTCGCGCACGGACCTGCGGAGCGGAGCCGTCACGCGCGAACGACCTCACCGGTCTCGGCCGACTTGAGGACGGCGCGAAGCAGCTCGACGTTCCGCAGCCCGTCGTCGGCGTCGGGCAGCCGCCGACCGCTCCGAGCGGCCTCCGCGAACCGCGACCACCCCGCGCGGTAGGACCGCGTGAACGGCGACCGTCCCCTGCGCAGCGCCCACGCCGACTCGAACATCCGGCGCACACGCCTGGCCGGCGCGCCGGCGAACTCGCCGGCGGGAACGAGCTCGAGCCCGTCGTGGCGATAGGGCGCGAGGTGCAGCGTCCCGCGCGTTCCGTGCACCGTGCACTCGTTCAGGAGCCCCGAGCGCTGCGTCACGAGGAACGAGATCGCGGCGCCGGACCGCATCCGCCCGGCGACGACCGCCGTCTCGTCGTCGTCGCCGCCGGACCTGCTGATCGCGAAGATCGACTCGACCTCGTCGCCGAGCAGAAACCTCCACAGATCGAGGTGGTGCGACGCCAGCTCGAAGACCGCGCCTCCGCCGAGCTCGCGCCGGAACCGCCACGGGCCCGCTTCGGCGCGGTAGCCGAAGTCGCTCGAGAACACCGACTGGACGGCGGCGATCTCACCGACGGCGCCGGACGCGATCAACCGTCGGGCCTCGAGCACCAGCTCGTGGCGGCGCAGGTTGAACCCGAGGGCGAGCGTCCGTCCCGTCTCGGCGACGCGCCGCACGACGGCTCTCGCATCGTCGACGTCGAGGCACAGCGGCTTCTCGACGAACACGTGCTTGCCCGCGTCGAGCGCGGCGAGCGCGACCTCGGCGTGCCGCTCGGCCGGCGTGCACACTGCGACCGCCTCGACGTCGTCCGCGTCGAGGAGCGGCAGATGCCCGTCGTACCCGCGTGCGCCGAGCGCCGCAGCCACGCGGTCGCGACGATCCTCGAGCGGATCGGCGACCGCCACGACCCGAACAGCGCCGAGTCCCTCGAGCGCCGGGACATGAAACCCCTGCGTGACGCGGCCGCAGCCGACGATGGCCAGCCGGAGCGGCTCGGTCATGCCTGCGACTCCGCGGCCGCGCGCTCGATCGCGCCTGGCAGACGTCCGAGCGCGCGCACCCGCTCGGCCAGCTCGACGTAGGACGCGTCGAGACCCGGCGCGTGCTCGCGGAAGAGCTCGATCGCGGGCGCCTCGCCGAGCGGCCTCAGCCGGTACACCTGCTCGCCTGCGACGCCGAGCGGCTCGCGGGCCGTGGCGATCGTCGGCTCCTCCCCGACGTCCTTGGGCCGTGCGTCGTCGAGGACGACGACCCCGCCGTGCTCGCGCGCGAAGTCGCGGGCGAGACGCGTCTTGCCGACCCCTTCCGGCCCGGTGACGGTGACGAGCCGCGCGCCCTCGACGAACAGGCGCCGCAGGTCGGCCAGCTCGCGCTTGCGCCCGAGCAGCGGCGCCGCCAAACCCTCCTAGCGCCGCCGGCGATGGGCCGCGTACTTCGTCAGCTCGCCGAGCGCGATCACGCCGATGAAGATCAGCCCGACGATCAGCATCGCCGTGATCACCTTCTGGCCTTCCTCGGCGGCGTCGTGCACGGCCTCGAAGAGCGGGATGACGGTCGCGAGCGTGCTCACGGCGCGGAATCTATCCGACGGGCGTGGACGGCGAGCGCCTCCTCGCGGGCGCCGCGAGCGCCGTTTCCGCCGAGGCGCGCGGCGGTCTCGGCCCACGCCTCGCCGTCTCCGGCCGACGCCGCGGCACGGAGCTGCGCGCACCGCGAGATCAGGTCGGCGAGCAGGCGGATCGCCTCGAGCTCCCCGAGCTCGGCGATGCGGACGAGCCCGTGCGCATAGAGGTAGTCGCCGAGGAGCAGGGCCGCGTCGGGATCCGGCGCCGCGAACAGGCGCGGGCGTCCGTAGTGCACGAGGTAGCCCTCGTAGATCGTCTCGAGCCCGAGCGCGAAGCGCTTGTCGGCGAGCGGGGAGAAGACCGGCACGTGCTCGCGGTCGGCCTCCGCGCGGAGCGACTCGGCCCAGAGCGGGCTCTCGCGCTCAGCCTCGGCCGCGATCGTCTGCCAGAGCGTCATGCACCGCCTCGACCGTGCGCTCGATCTCCTCGTCCCCGTGCGCGAGCGAGACGAACATCGCCTCGTACTGGGAGGGCGCGACGTAGACGCCGCGCTCGACGAGGCCGCGGAAGAGCGCGTCGTAGCCCGGGCGGAAGAGCGTCAACATCGCGCCGACGCGCTGCACTCCACCGAACGGGCGCAGGCCCCGCTCGAGCTTCGCCGCGCGCGCCTCCAGCTCGTCGTAGACCGAGGGCTCCCGCAGCCGGCGCAGGACCGAGAGGCCCGCCGCCGTCGCGAGCGGGTTGCCGGAGAGCGTGCCCGCCTGGTAGACGTCGCCGCCGGGTGCGAGCCGCTCCATCGCGTCGCCGCGCCCGCCGAAGGCCGCGAGCGGCAGCCCGCCGCCGACGATCTTCCCGAGGATGGTCAGGTCCGCGTCGACGCCGTAGCGCTCCTGTGCGCCGCCGCGCGCGACGCGGAAGCCCGTGATCACCTCGTCGAAGATCAGCAGCGCGCCGGACACGTCGCAGAGCGCCCGGAGCGCCTCGAGGAAGCCCTCCCGCGGCGGGACGACGCCCGTGTTGCCCGCGACCGGCTCGACGATGATCGCGGCGAGCCCCTCCCCGTGCCGCTCGACCGCCGCCGCGACGGCGTCGACGTCGTTGTAGGGGCAGACGATCGTGTCCTGGGCGGCACCCGTCGTGACGCCGGCGCTCGCGGGGATGCCGAGCGTCGCGAGGCCGGAGCCCGCGCTTGCGAGCAGCGCGTCGGAGTGGCCGTGGTAGCCGCCCTCGAACTTGATGATCCGGTCGCGTCGCGTGAACCCTCGCGCGACGCGGATCGCGCTCATCGCCGCCTCGGTCCCGGAGGAGACGAGCCGCGCGAGCTCGATCGACGGGAACGCGTCCGCGATCTCCTCGGCCAGCTCCACCTCTCGCTCCGTCGGGGCGCCGAAGCTCGTGCCGTCGCGGGCGGCCTCCGTGATCGCGTCGACGGTCTCCGGGTCGGCGTGGCCGAACACGAGCGCACCCCACGACATCACCCAGTCGACGTAGCGCCGGCCGTCGACGTCGACGAGGTGGGCGCCCTCGCCGCGCGCGACGAAGAACGGGTCGTCGCCGCCGACCGCGCGCCACGCCCGCACGGGCGAGTTGACGCCGCCGGGGATCAGGCGACGGGCGCGCGCGAAGAGCTCGGAGCGCGTGCCTAGAGCCACCCCGCGAGCTCCTTCGTCCAGTACGAGACGACGAGATCGGCGCCGGCGCGCTTGATCGCCGTCAGCGACTCGAGCGCCGCCGTGCGCTCGTCGAGCCAGCCGTGGCGCGCCGCCGCCTTGACCATCGCGTACTCGCCGGAGACGTTGTACGCGGCGACGGGGGCGTCGAAGCGCTCGTGCACCGCCCGCAGCACGTCGAGGTACGGCAGCGCGGGCTTGACCATGATCACGTCGGCTCCCTCGGCCAGGTCGAGCTCGCACTCGCGCAGCGCCTCGCGGACGTTCGGCGGGTCCATCTGGTACGAGCGGCGGTCGCCGAACGACGGCGTCGACTCGGCTGCCTCGCGGAAGGGGCCGTAGAACGCGGACGCGTACTTCGCGGAGTACGCGACGATCGGCGTCTCCGGCAACTGCTCGCGGATCGCGCCGACGCGCCCGTCCATCATGTCGCTCGGGCAGACCGCGTCGGCCCCGGCCTCGACGTGCGAGACGGCCGTGCGCGCGATCAGGTCGAGCGACTCGTCGTTCGCGATCTCGCCGTCGCGGATCACCCCGCAATGGCCGTGCGACGTGTACTCGCAGAGGCAGACGTCGGTGAGCAGCAGCAGCTCGGGGAAGCGCGGGCGCAGCTCGCGGAGCGCGCGCTGCACGACCCCGTCCTCGTCCCACGCGCCCGAGCCCTCCTCGTCCTTCTCGTCGGGAATCCCGAACAGGATCACGGCCGTGACGCCGCTCGAGGCGAGCGACTCCACCTCGCGCGGCAGGTCGGCGACGCTGAAGCGCCCCAGCGGCGGCAGCTCCGGGTTCGCCCGGGTGTCCGGCCCGACGAAGAGCGGGTGGACGAAGTCCTCGAGGTCGAGCCGGGTCTCGCGCACGAGCGAGCGGAGCGCGCCGCTTCGGCGCAGGCGGCGGAGCCGGGTCGTGGGAAAGGCGCTCACACCGCCAATCTTCGCATCAGGGCCCTGGCTCCCGTAGCGAGGACGCCGCCGATCGCGAGCAGCCACAACGCCTCGACCCCGGCCGTCCGCCACGGGCTCGCCTCGTACAGGAGCGCGTCGAACAGCCGGACCGCGTGCGAGAAGGGCAGCGCGTCGCTGACCGCGCCCGCCGCCGGCGCGGCCTCGCGCGGCACGATCCCGAGGAAGGCGATCGGGAGGACGACGAGCACCGCGACGAGCGTCGCCGCGCGCGCCTCACGGGCGAGCGCCGCGAGCAGCGCGCCGAGTGCGGCCGTGGCGAGCCCGACGAGGAGCAGCGCCGGAACGAGCAGCGGGACGCGCGACCAGGGCTCGCCGCCCTCGACCCCCGCCGCCTCGACCGCGACCCCGAACGCGACGGCGACGCCGAGCCCGAGCACGGCGCCGACGAGTGCCGCGAGCGCGAGCTTCGCGCTCAGGATCTCGCCGAGCGACGCGAGCCCGCGGGTCAGCCGCGGGAGCACGCGCTCGTCGCGCTCGGCCGCGAGCGCCGCGGCCGCGAGCACGGAGGCGAGGAAGATCGTGACGAGCGCGAGCGCATGCGCCTGCACCTGCGCCGACAACGCCCACGTCCGCCCGCGCGAGGGCGCCGCCACCAGTTCGATCGGGTTCGCCGTCGCCTCCAGCGCGTCGTCGGTCTCGTCGAGCGCGAGCTGCGCGACCTCGATGAACTCGCGCACCTCCGGATCGGCGACGCGGTCCTCGGCGCGCTCGAGCCCGAGCACGTCGAAGCGCCGGCCGAGGAACTCACCGGTGCCGCCGTGGAGGATGAGGTCGACGTACGCGAGGTTCGCCTCGATGAACGCGTCCTGGAGCTCGCGGTTGAGCGAGTAGACGAGCGCCTGCATCTGCTGCGTCACGCGCGACGCGAGCAGCCCGCGCGTCGTCTGGAGCTCGAGGCGTGGGCTCTCCTGCATCGCCTGGAGCTGCGCGAGGAACCCCGCGGGCACGCGCACGACGGCGACGACCTTCCCGTTGCGCAGCTGTCGCTCGGCCTCGGCGCGGTCGAGCTCGACGAGCGTGACGTCGTCGCTGACGCGGTCGATCGTGCGCTGGATGTGGAACGTGCGACCGCCGATCTCGACCTCGGCGGGGAGGTTGTCGTCATCGACGAAGGCAACACGTGGCTTCGCGTTCGCGTAGCCCGCGACGAGCGCGAGCAGGAGCGCGATCAGCAGCGGATACGAGACGAGCACGCCGAGGAGCACGGGCGAGCGGCGCAGGACGCGCAGGTCCTTGCCGAGCAGGAGCGCAGCCCGCCTCACGTGAGCCGGCCGTCGTCGAGATGCACGACGCGGTCGGCGCGCGCCGCGTCCTCCTCGAGCTGCGTCGCGAACACGACGGCCCCGGCCTCGTCCCGCAGGCGACCGACGCGCTCCCAGAGCTCGTCGCGATGCGCGTCGTCGAGCGACGCCGTCGGCTCGTCGAGCACGAGCGCGCGCGGCGCCCCGAGGAACGCGAGCTCGAGGTTGAGCCGCTGCCGCTGCCCGACCGAGAGCTCCCCGGCGGGGCGGTCCGGCAAGAGAGAGTCTGGTACTTGGAAGCCGCCGAGCCGCGCGAACAGCTCGAGGTTCTCGCCGGGGGTCAGCCGCGAGTAGAGCGCCGGTCGCTGCGGAGCCCAGCCCGTCGCGACCGTCCGCTCGACCGTTCCGGCGGTGGGGGCGAGCGCGCCGGCGAGGACGCCGAGGAGCGTCGACTTCCCCGCGCCGTTCGGCCCGACGAGCGCGACCACTTCGCCCGAGCGGAGCTCGAAGTCGGTCGGGTGCAGCGCAACGTGGGCGCCGAAGCGCCGGGAAACGCCGCGGGCGACGATCACCGACGGATTTCCGCCGGTGGCTCCAGCTCGACCTCGACGGGCACGGTCCCCGAGCCCGTCCACGGCTCGAGCGCGACGCGCCGGCCGAAGAACTCCCAGATCGCGCGGCCGGCCGCCAGCGTAGGGAGCGCGACGAGGACCCCGGGCAGCCCGTAGATCTCACCGCCTGCGAGTAGCCCGAAGATCACGAGCAGCGGGTGCAGGCGGAGCGCGCTGCCCATCACCTTCGGGATCACGATGTGCCCCTCGATCTGGTGGATGGCGAGGAAGAGCAGCACGACCCAGACGGCCGAGAGCGGGTCGACGACGAGGCCGTAGAGCACGGGCGGGATCGCGCCCAGCCACGGGCCGAGGTACGGGATCAGCTCGGCGATCCCGACCCACGCGCCGAACAGGATCGCGTACGTCTCGAACCCTTGCGGAAGCCAGCCGATCGTTCCGAGCAGCCAGAGCGCGACGCCGGCGCTCGCGCCGATGATCGCCGACACGAGCAGCTGTCCCTTCACGTAGCCGCCGACCGCCGTCTCGATGCTCGGCAGGAGCGACGGCGACCCCGGCGCCGGCGGGAAGCGGCGGTCGAGCGAGGCCCGCAGCCGGTTGAAGTCGAGCAGCATGTAGATCGAGATCACGAGCACGAGCACGAGGCCGAACAGGAAGGCGAACACGCCGAGCGCGGCACCCTCGGCCCAGTCGATCACCGTGCGTGTCGACGCCTCGACGTCGAGGTCCGCGATGAACTCGCGACCCTGCTCCTGGACCTGGATCCGGCCGAGCCCGTTGTCGTCGAGCCAGAACTGGAGCCGGTCGAGATCCCGTTCCGCGGCGGTCTCGCCCGTCCGTCCGTCCTCGTCCGTAACGTAGGCGTCGATCCGATCGGACGCGCTTCGAGACTGGTCGACGACGATCGTGGCCAGCACCACCATCGCGATGACGATCCCGGCGGCAAACGTGAGATACACGATCGCGACGCCGAAGCCGCGCGGGATCCGCATCCGCCCGAGCGCCCGGACGAGCGGGTTCAGGAGCAGCGCGACGAGCGCGGAGACGAGGAAGAGGAAGACCGCGTGACGCACCGCCCCGGCCACCGCCCAGGCGAGGAGCAGCACGAGGGGCAGGCCGACGAGCTGGATCCAGCGCGGGATCTCGATCGGGCCGGGAGTACCCCGCCCGCCGACGATCGGAGGCGGCGGTTCGGCCATTCCGGCGATGGTACAGCGCGCCTCCGCCGGCCTCATAGGGCCGATTGGGGCTGGTCCTTCGCGGAGGACGGCAACCTCGCGCTCGACCGTCACGATCTCTGGGAGGAAATCCCCGTCGCTCCGAGCCTTCGTCTGTTACAAAGTCCCGCCGTGCCCCGTTCCTTGCACCGACGCAGAGCGTCCGTTAGCGTCCCCGCGATGTCGCCCCCGGCCCCCGGGCCCTCTCGCCGTGCGCGGCGAGCGCAGCGCCGTGCCGCCCGCCGGCTGCGGCGCTTCGCCGGGCTGACCGCCGTCGCGGCGGTCGGGCTCGTGACGCTGCTCGTGACGGCGTTCGGGCCGAACGGCGCGCAGACCGTCGCCCACTCCGGGCCGGCGCCCGCGGACCGGCTGCTGCCGGCGGGGCCGCCCGACCCGCTCGTCGTCGCGACGCAGGGCGCGCTCCGCATCCAGCTGCCGATCGAGCAGAACCGCGTCACGGCGCTCGGGTACCACGCGGCCGGCGAGAACGCGCTCGCGCTCCGCCCGATCGGCCGCCGCGGCAACCAGGGGCTGCTCGGTCGCGTGCTCGACCGCGTCTTCGGCGGCAGCGACTCGAGCCTCGTCTGGTACCAGCTGCGCGGCGGCGTCGGCTCGCAGACGTCGGCTCTCGCCGTCGGCGCGGCGCCGGGCACCGACGTGTACTCGCCCGTCGACGGAACGATCGCGGGCATCACCGACTACGTGATCAACGGCGCGCGGCGCGGCGTCCGGATCGACATCCGCCCGCTCGCGGCACCCGCACTCGTCGTCTCGGTGACCCGGCTGCGACCCGACCCCTCGCTGACGGTCGGTTCGTCGGTCGCGGCGGGCTCGAACCGGATCGGCACCGTGCTCGACCTCTCGGCGCTCGAGCAGCAGGCGCTCGCGCGCTACACGCAGGATGCGGGCAACCACGTGACCGTGCAGGTCTACTCCGCCGCCGTCCTGACCCTCCCCTGATCCTCCTCTTCATCGCCGACGTCGTCGGGGTTCCGGGTCGGCGCGCGCTCGAGCTGCGGCTGGAGTCGCTGCGCGAGGAGCTCGCGGTCGACGTCTGCGTGGTCAACGGCGAGAACGCCGCCGACGGGGTCGGGCTGACGCCGAAGCTCGCGCAGAAGCTCCTCGCGCTCGGGGCCGACGCGATCACGCTCGGCAACCACACCTGGCGTCGTCCCGAGCTCGCGCCGTGGATCGACTCGACCGATCGCGTCGTTCGGCCCGCGAACTTCTCTCGGCGCGCGCCCGGGCGTGCGCTCACAGTGGTGCCCGCACGCGACGGAACGCCGGTCGCCGTGATCAACGTGATGGGCCAGCTCTTCCTCGACGTCGCGTACAGCCCGTTCGAGGTCATCGACGAGGTCGTCGAGCAGGCGCGCGAGCAGGCCTCGGTCGTCCTCGTCGACGTGCACGCGGAGGCGACGAGCGAGAAGGTTGCGCTCGCGCGCTGGCTCGACGGCAAGGTCACGGCCGTGGTCGGCACGCACACGCACGTGCAGACGAACGACGCGCGCGTGCAGCCGGGCGGGACCGCAGCGCTCACGGACGCGGGCATGACGGGGCCGCACGACTCGGTCATCGGCGTGACCGCGGCCCAGGCGATCTCCCGCATGCGCACGGGCGTCCCGGTCCGCTTCGAGACCGCCGCGGGCGACGTCCGGATCGAGGGCGCGCTGATCGAGTGCGGCCCCGACGGCCGCGCCACGCGCTGCGAGACCCTCCGCGTCCCCGTGACGATCTAGGACAGGCCCGGTGCCAGGCACCGGACCTGTCCGCTTCTACCCGTTCCGGCCGCTCATTCGCCCGTAGCCACCGCGTTTTGCCGCTGCGGACGAGCCGGTTCGGCACCTGTCCGGTGCCTGGCACCGGACACGCCTTGGGCGAGCAGGGCCAAAAGAGCCACGAGGACGAGGTCGCGCGCCAGGACGAGCCAGGCGACGGCGGGGTCGAGCTCCGCGAGGTCCCAGTAGCGGTACGGGAACCAGAGCTGCGTCAGCACGAGCGCGACCGCGAGCAGCGCCGTCGCGCCCAGCCGACGCGCGAGCGGGACGAGCGGCACGAGCCAGACGAGGAACTGCGGCGAGAGCACTTTGCCGAGTGCGACGAAGGCGGTCACGGCCGCCGCCGCGGCAACCGCCAGCTCGTAGGGCGAAGGCGTCCGGCGCGCGCGCGCGAACGCGACCCACAGCCAGAGGAGCACGGCGACCTGCGCCACCGAGAGCGCGATCCCGACGAGCATGGCCAGCGTCCCAGCGAGGTTCTGCGAGCCGTGGCTCGACCGGATCTCGACGTCGAGCCCGAAGAGGTCGTGGGCCGCGAGCAGCACCGCCGACCCGAGGCTCTCGAGCTGGAGCGGACGCGAGAGCTGTTGACCGACGCTCGACGCGACCTCCCCCGGCGCGATCGCGACGAAGGGCAGGTACGCCGCGACGACGACGGCGGCGAACACCCCACCGCAGACCAACGCCTCACGACGGCCCCGCCGCCGCCACACGTACGCGAGCGCGAGCGGGAGCAGCACGCCCGGGTACAGCTTCGCCGCGACGGCGACCCCGAGCAGCCCGTGCCCGAGCCGCAGCCGGTCGTGGACGAGCGCGGCGAGCGCGAACGACGCGAGCATCGCCGGCCACAGGTCGAACCGCGTCAGGATCACCGACCCGAGCGCGAGCGGCGCGAGCGCGACGAACGCGAGCGTGCCGAGGCCCAGCCCGAGGCGCCGCCCCGCGATCGCGGTCGCGACGATCACGGCACCGCCGCAGAGCGCCATCAACCATTCGAAGGCGGAGCGGAACTCACCGCTGAGCAGCGCGGGCACGACGAACACGGGCAGCGCACCCGGCGGGTACTCGACCTCGAAGTCGCGATACGGCACGTCGCCGTCGCGCATCGCCACGCCGTAGCGCTCGTACACCGGCGTGTCGACGATCTGCTCGCGCTCGTAGAACCCGACGTGCAGCAGCGACCACGCGACGAGGAAGAGCGCGAGCGCGACCGCGACGCGCGCGAGCTCAGGTGCGCGCACGGTCACGGGCGAGCAGCGCCAGCGCGGCGAAAGGGAAGAACCACGGCAAGTAGAGGTAGAACCAGTGCGTCAGCACGAGCTCGAACCCGGCGATCAGCGCCGCGGTCAGCGCCGCCAGCTGGAGCGGCGACTTGCGGCGGGGAACGAACGCCGCCGCGAGCGCGCCCGCGAGCACGACGACCTTGACGACCTGGTGGGGGACGCTCAGGTCCGGGATCCCGCGCGCGTGGTACTGGCCCCAGTCCCAGATCGAGAACGGCGACTCGCGGCCGAGCTGCCAGCCGAGGGTCCGGTCCCAGAACGTGCGGGCGGCGTCGACCGCGTTCGGCTCGAGCAGCAGCACGAGGAACGCGAGCGCCGTCGCCGCCGCGAAGCCGCCGGCGAACGCGACCACGCGGCGCAGCTGCCACTGCGGGTACGTCGCCCACAGCGGCGCGACGATCAGCGCGGCGAACTTCGTCCACCCCGCGAGCGCGGCGAACGCGCCGCGACCGAGCGGCGCGTCGGCGAAGTAGAACCCGAAGACGAGCAGCGCCGGCACGATCACGTCGTTCGTGTTCGAGTTGGAGGCGTACTGGGTGAACGGATACGCCGCCCACGCGAACGGCAGCGTCGCCGCGAGGCGCCGACCGCCGAAGCGCCAGCCGACGAGCGCGAGCCCGATCAGCGCGAGCACGTCGAACGCGAGCGACGTGAGGTGCGCGGCCGGCAGCTCGTCCCATTTGCCGCTCCACCCGAAGAGCACGTAGCCGGGGACGTACGCGAGGTACGACACGGGGCCGTAGGTGTCGCCGCGGTCGTTCGAGGACTCGCAGCGCCCGTTCGTCTGGATGCGGTCGCGGATCTCGCCCTCGGCGTCCGCCTCGCCGCACGGCTCGAGGTCGCCCTGCGTGGGCATGTGCCCGTACGGCATCCGCCCGTCGACGATCCGGTCCGCCCCGATCACCCCCGCGTAGCCGACGTCGATCACGTTCGACGTCTCGACGTTGAGCCCGATCCGGAAGCCGGTCAGGAAGACGGTGGCCGCGAGGAGGACCCACACCGGCCACACCGGGCGCGAGGGCGTGACTCGGCCGGTCGCGCCGATCCAGGTCATGCGCGCGATCACGTAGACGAGCGGCGGGTACGCGAGCGGGACGCTCGTGAACACGTCGCCGCGGTTGAAGAACCAGAGCGAGACGGAGAACGAGAGCAGCGCGAGCAGGTCGAGGTTACGGAGTGACAGCGGGCGGCGCAGGTCCGCGAGCCCGAGCAGGAACACGGCGCAGAATCCGAGCCAGACGAACGGACGGTTGATCTCGACCCCGCCGAACGCACCGCGGCCGCCGCGGGCCATCTTCCAGGCGACCTGGGGGCCGGTCCACGCCTCGGTCACACGGCCGGTGCGGTCCTCGACGCGACCGTCGGCGATCTGCCCCGCCTCGCCCCACCAGACCCGGACGCGCCACGTGCCGTTCTCCTCGTCGTGCTCGGCCTGGACGACGCGGTCGTCGCGGGGGTAGCGCTCGAGCCAGTCGCGCACCTTCGGGTGGGCGAGGAAGATCCGCTCGGCGCGGGCCTCCGTCAGCCTCGCCGGGTCGGGAGCGGGGATGAACGGCGTCTGGACGAGGTTCCCGTCGCCGTCGAACACCGGGCCCGTCTGGGTCTGCGCGCCGGCCGAGGGCGCCACCACCAACCCCGAGAGCAGGCCGACGAGGAGGAGATGCCGGCGAAAGTCCGTCAGGACTTTCGCCGGAAGGTCCAGAGCTTGTTCCCCACGAAGTTGATCGGCGTCACGAGCAGGATCGCGATCGCCTGAGCGAGGATCTCGCCGAGCCCGAGCGCGATTAGGAGCTCGAGCGCGACGAGGTTCGCGACGAGCGCGAGCACGGCGACGACGAGGAAGCGCGCGCCCTGGTAGGCCAGGTGCCCGCGGTGACCGTGGAACGTCCAGAGGCGGTTCCACGTGTAGTTGTTCGCCACGGCGACGACGAAGGAGCAGATCGCGGCCACGCGATGGTCGAAGTCGGCGCCGAGCAGGAGCGCGGAGAACACCGCGAGGTTGACGACGTAGCCGCTCGCCCCGACGACCGAGAACTTCGCGAGCTGGATCCAGTTGTGCGGCCGGCGAAGCGCCTGGCCGGCGCGGGTGCGGGACAGCGCGGCGGCCACGCCGGCGGAGGACGAGCGCTCCACGACGGGGGCGAGCCTAGCCGCTCAGGAAGCCCGGCGGACGTCCGTCCCCGGTGCGCCGAGACGGACGTCGTCGGCGTACTCCAGCTCCTCGCCGTCGACGACGACGCCGACGACCGACCCGTCGGGGTCCAGGACGAGATCGTCGAGCCGGCCGAGGGTCGCACGCGCACGGACGACCGTCGTCCCGCGGAGCGCGGCGAAGGTGCTCCCACGCGTCGTGTAGAACGCGAGCTCCGACGCGTTGAGCAGGTGAAGCGGCGACGACAGCCGGATCTCCGCCTCGTCCAGCGTCGCGACCGAGAAGGGCAGGAACCGCCGCTTCTCGTCGCCGCACGCGATCTCGAGCCCGAGCGCGCGGCGGCGCTCGGCGTCGAGCACGAGGTCCGCGACGAGCCCGAGGTGGATCCCGCGCAGCCGCACCGGAGCCCGAAGCAGCCCGCCCGCCGTCACCCCCGCCATCGCCTCCATTGTGCCTGCCGCGTCAGGCGCTGAATCCTTCCTCGCCGACGAGCGGTACGAACCGGCAGGGGACCGAGCGCACGACCGCAGGCCCCTCCGGGCTGCGGACGACGACCTGGAGCTGCTGCCCGTGCCTGCCGCCGACCGGCACGACGAGCCGCCCGCGCTCGGCGAGCTGCTCGTAGAGCGTGGTCGGGAGCTCCGGTGCGGCGGCGGCCACGGCGATCGCCCGGAACGGCGCCTGCTCGGGGAGCCCGAGCGTCCCGTCGCCGAGGTGGACGCGAACGCGGTCCCCGTACCCGGCTGCCGCGAGGCTCGCCCGCGCGAGCTCGGCGAGCTCCTCGAGGCGCTCGATCGTGTGCACCTCTCCGCCCAGCTCGGCGAGGACCGCGGCCTGGTAGCCCGACCCCGTGCCGACGTCGAGGACCTTCTCGTCGCCGTGGAGCTCGAGCGCCTCGCAGATCCGCGCCACCATGTACGGCTGCGAGATCGTCTGCCCGGCGCCGATCGGGAGCGCGGCGTCGTCGTACGCCCGCCCACGGACGCGGTCCGGGACGAAGAGCTCCCGCGGGACGCGCTCCATCGCGTCGAGCACGCGCTCGTCGGTCACGTCGCGCCGGCGCAGCTGGCGCTCGACCATCCGCGCTCGGGCGGCAGCGGGGTCAGCCGACATGGCTGAGCGACCGCGCGTAGGCGGGCCGCTCCACGCCGACGTGGTCGAGGAGCAGCGGCGTCACGTCGGTGATGCGAGCGGGCGGCGGGCCGAGGCCGACGGCGAGCATCGGCACCTCCGAGTCGCCGGCCGTGAGCGAGCCGTGGCTGCCGCCGCCGACGTGATGGCGCCCGGCCAGGTCGGCGAACTCGAATCCCGGCGCCGCCGAGACGAGCACGTCGCCGGCGTTCGGGTTCCGCAGCGCGGCCAGGGCGCGCACGACGCCGTCTGGATGCTCGGCGAGGACGTCGAGGCCCTCGCCGTCGGCGCTCCGCGCGACGAGCTCGCCGTCCTCGAGGAAGCAGGCGACGCCGGTCGCGGGATCGCCGTCGAGCCGCTCCGCGAGCTCGCGGGCGCGGTGGCCCCGGAGGTCGTAGACCATCCCCGCGCGGTTCGACGCGGTCACGACGAGGTCGTCGACGCCGGCGAAGCGCTCGAGCAAGGACGCCGAGCGCTCGACGTGCGTCTGGCCATGGTCCGCGCACAGCACCACGGCGTAGCGCTCGAGGAGCGCATCGATGCCTCCGGCCGCGTCGATCAGCGCGCTCACCGCCGCGTCGGAGCGCGCCAGGGCAGCGTGCGCGGCGTCGGGGCCGAGCGCGTGCGAGGCGAAGTCGTAGTCCGGGAGGTAGTAGACGAGGACGTCGAAGCCGTCGCGCGTCACGAGCCAACGGCCGACCGCGGCCGCGTACCGGTCGTTCGCGCCGAGGTGGCGCGCACCGACGCGAAACGGCGCGCCCGTCTCGTCGGACTCGAAGAGGTTGAAGTAGAAGAAGCGCCGCGGCCCGTGAGCGGCGCGCGTCAGGCCCGGGATCCGCGCAACGTGCGGCGTGCGCCCGCGGTAGCAGATGATGTTGACCGCAGCGGCAACACGACCCGCGTCCTCGAGCGACTCGTAGATCGTCTCGGCGTCGCGCGACAGGTGCTCCTCGTTCATGCGGAAAATCGCGTCGACGATCCCGCGGCGCGCCCCCGCGCGACGCAGCGCGGCGAACGACGAGCCGTATTCGACGAGCCGCCGCTCGCCGCGGTGGTACCACACGAGGTGCGGGATGTGGTGGACGTCGGGGTACGCGCCCGTCGCGAGCGACGAGAGGCAGACCGGCGTCAGCGACGGGAAGACCGTGACCGCTCTGCGGTACTCGCCGCGCTCCGCGAGCGCCGCGAGCGCCGGCGCGGAGCCGCGCTCGACGGCGTCCTCGAACATCGCGGGCGTGAGCCCGTCGATGACGATCAGGATGGCCTTAGTCGCGGGCAAGGATGCGCAGTCCCGCGTGGCGCTCGCTCTGGCGGCGACGCAGGCGGACGCCGAGCACGGGGACGGCGAGCGCGATCAGGTAGCCGAGCACGGGCACGAGCGACAGCGCTGCGAGCAGCACGGCTGCTCCCCCGACGAGCAGCCCGGTCCCGGCCCGTGTCCCGCCGCGGGCCAGCGCTCCGCGCACCGTCGGGCTCGCGCCGACCGCGCCGAGGACGCCGCCGACCGCGGCCGCGATCGCGCCGCTCCACTCCTCGAGCGCCCAGCCGGCCCCACCGCCCGCGACGAGCGCGAGCGGCAGCGCGACGCGCACGTCGCGCACGAGCGCGACGGCGAGCACGCCGAGCGCGGCCCCGAGGCCCGCGCACACGCCGATCCAGTACCAGGCACCCACCCGGGCGCCCAGTGTAGTGGCGGTTTCCCCGGGCCCCGAAGCGGGAAGAAGATGGATCCCCCTCTTGCCGCGGACCCGGCACCCCAAGGAGGACACCCACGTGACGCAGACCGAACGGCCCCTGCTCGTCTTCTTCACGAGCGAGCGCTCGGGCCCCGCCCGGCGCATGGAGAGCCTGCTCGCCCACCTCGCGCGCAAGGAGCGCAACCGGCTCCGGATCGCCCGCGTCGACGTCGACGAGCGGCCCGAGTTCGCGGAGAAGTTCAAGATCGAGCTCGTTCCGACGCTCGTGCTCGTCAAGGACAAGCGCGCGGTCGCGCGGCTCGAGGGCCGCGCCAGCGCGCCGCGCATCGAGAAGATGCTCGCTCCGCACCTGAGCGCAGACGAGCAGTCGCTCTCCGCAGCTCCCGCTCCGGCCTGAAATCCGATCCTTCCTCTCCTCGGTAGGACCCGGTGCCCAGTGCTGGGCTACCAGGGGAGGAGGGAGTACGGCATGAAGCTACGCCTCACGATGGTCGGGCTGATCGCGGTGCTGACCATGTTCGTCGGCCTCACGGCCGTGGCGCTCGCAGGTCCGGACGGCAGCGACTCGGCGACGGCCTGTGTCCTGAACACGCAGTTGCGGCCCGAGAACGAAGTGCGGGCGACCAACACATCGGTCGCCAGCGGGCACGCCCAGATCAAGGTGCGGAACGACGGGACGATCGAGTTCAAGGCGTTCGTGCTCAACCCGGCCGGTGAGAACTTCCAGGTCGGGCACATCCACGGTCCGGCGACGGCGAGCCAGAACACCGGCATCGTGGTCGACCTGCTCGGAGGGCCCGCTGGCGGCGAGACGTTCACCGCCATGACGACGACGATGATGGGGGACGGCGTCGTGCGAACGACGGCGCCCATGGACATCGCCTCGCGCATCTGCGCGAACCCCGAGCTCTACTACGTCAACTTCCACACGGTCGCGGAGCCTGCGGGCGCGATCCGCGGCCAGTTGGGATAAGGCCCCCCACGAGGGTGGATCGCGAGAGCCCGGCCTAGCCGGGCTCTCCGCGTTCCAGGCGCTCGATCACGTCGAGCCCGAACTCGGCGGCGCGCTTGCCGTCGAGCACGCGGTGGTCGAACGTGACCGAGACGTTCCCGACCGGGCGCACGACGACCTCTCCTTCGCGCACGACCGCACGTTCCGCGATTCGGTGGACGCCGAGGATCGCGACCTCCGGGTGGTTGATCAGCGGCGTCACGAGCAGCCCCGCGAGCTTGCCCGCGCTCGTGACGCTGAACGTCGAGCCGCGCAGCTCCTCGGGCTTCAGCGTCCCGGCGCGGGCGCTGTCGGCGAGCCTGCGCACGTCCTCGTCGAGCTCGTCGACCGAGCGCGAGTCGCAGTCGCGCACGACCGGCACGACGAGGCCCTGCTCGGTGTCGATCGCGATCCCCAGGTCGTAGCGGTCGAGGTAGACGATCGCGTCGCCCTCGAGCCGGGCGTTCAGCTCGGGGAACTCCTGGAGTGACGCCGCCGCAGCCTTCAGCACCGTCGGCACGAGCCGCTCGAGCGGAACGTTGCCGAAGTCGCACTCCTCGACCCAGGTGACCGCGGGGATCGACTGCGCCTTCGTCATGTGCTCCGCGATCAGCCGACGCACGCCGCGCAGCGGCTCGCGACGCCCCGAAGGCGCAAGCGACGCAGTGTCGCCTGCGCCACCGGCCGCTGCACGAACGTCGGTCTCGGTGACCCGGCCGCCGGGGCCTGACGGAGAAACTCCTGCAAGGTCGACCCCGAGCTCGTGCGCGAGCCGGCGCACGAGCGGGGTGACCCGGACTCGGTCGGCAGGCGGTCGAGCTCGTGACACTGTGTCACTCGGCTTCGAAGCGGCTTGCGCTTCCGCCGCGCCGACGATCGCTTCGGCGCCGTCGTCGGCGCCGATGACGACGATCACGTTGCCGACCGGGACGACGTCGCCCTCCTGCGCCAGGATGCGCGCAACGACGCCGGCTGCGGGCGAGGGGATCTCGACCGTCGTCTTGTCCGTCTGGATCTCGACGAGCGGGTCGTCCTCCGCGATCTCCTGGCCCTCGGTCACGAGCCAGCGCGCGATCTCGCCCTCGGTCAGTCCCTCGCCGAGGTCGGGGAGCTTGAACTCGTAGGCCACCGCGGGACTTCTACCCGATCACGCCCGCGGCGTTCCGATCCACGCACCGACCGGGGCGAGCAGCACGCGCAGTCCGCCGCGCCGCCCCTCCTCCGCGAACTCCCAGAGCGACACGGCCTGCCACTCGGCCGCCCGAAGCCCGCGCGCCGTCTCCGCGGGCACGTACCCGGCCTGGAGCCGGCGCTCGGCGTCCCAGATCCCGATCGCGTTCGGGTCGTGCTCGTTGCCGGGCTCGGGGACGAGCTCCAGCCGGCGACCCGGCGCGAACCCGTCGTCCTGGAGCGCGTCGAGCCGGTAGCTGACGCCCGCGACCGGGATCACGCGGATCCGCGGGTCGGACTCGCGCACCCACTCCTCGGTCGCGGCGTCCCGGAGCCGGTAGCCGGCGCCCGAGCGCTCGAGCCAGAGACGGAGCCGCTCAGTACTCGAGGAGCTTCCGGACTGCACGCGCGACGCGTTCGACGGACGGCATGTACGCATCCTCGATCTGCCAGTACGGGTAGGGCACGTCGTAGCCGGTGACGCGCAGCACGGGCCCGCGCAGGTCGAGCATCGCCTTTTCCGCCAGCACGGCCGCGAGCTCGGCGCCGTACCCCGCCGTCCTCGGCGCCTCCTGCACGATCACGACGCGGCCGGTCTTCGCCGCGGACGCGAGCAGCGCCTCCTCGTCGAGCGGCTTGAGCGTGCGCACGTCGAGCACCTCGCAGGAGCACTCCCCGGCGAGCTCGTCGGCGGCGCGCTCGCAGAGCGGCACCATCGAGCCGTAGGCGACGAGCGTGACGTCGGAGCCCTCGCGCGCGATCCGCGCCTTGCCGAGCTCGACGACGTGCTCGCCCTCCGGCACCTCGCCGCGCAGCGTCCGGTAGTGCAGCTTCGGCTCGAGCACGACGACGGGATCGTCGCTGCGGATCGCCGCGGCGAGCAACCCCTTCGCGTCGGCGGGCGTCGAGGGGATCGCGACCTTCACGCCCGGCGTATGCACGTAGTACGTCTCCGGCGAGTCGTCGTGCAGCTCCGGCGCACGCACGCCGCCGCCGTAGGGCATCCGGATGGTCAGCGGGAACGCCATCGCGCCGCCCGTGCGCCAGCGGTACCGGCCGACGTGCGTGATCAGCTGGTCGAGCCCGGGATACGAGAACGCGTCGTACTGCATCTCGCACACGGGTCGCCAACCGGCCATGCAGAGCCCGACGGCCGCGCCCATGATCCCCGCCTCGGCGAGCGGCGTGTCGAAGCAGCGGTCCGGTCCAAAGGTGTCGCGCAACCCGGCCGTCGCGCGGAAGACTCCCCCCGCGCGCCCGACGTCCTCCCCCAGCACCATCACGTCCGGATCGCGCCCGAGCTCGACGTGGAAGCAATCGTTGATCGCCTCGACCAGCGTGAGCTCAGCCACCGCGCAGCTCCCGCAGGTCGTCCTCGAACGCGGGCAGCGGATCGACGTGCGCGTGCTCGAACACGAGCGCCACATCGGCGGGCGGCTCGGCCTCCGCCTCGGCGATGCCCGTCCGCATCAGCTCCGCAGCCTCCGCGCGAACCTGCTCCGCGGCCGCCTCGTCGAGGACACCGAGCCGCCGGAGGTAGCGCTCGTAGCGCCCGACGCACTCGTTCTTGCGCTCCTCCTCGACCCGCTCCGGATCGATGTACGCGCTCGGGTCGTCGGCGGTCGCGTGCGGCGCCGCGCGATACGTGACGGCCTCGATCAGCGTCGGCCCGCCCCCGGTCCGAGCGCGCGCGACCGCCTCGCGCGTCGCCTCGTAGACCGCGAGCACGTCTCCTCCGTCGACCCGGATGCCGGGGATCCCGTAGCCCACCGCTTTGTCGACGAGCGCGTCCGCGCGTGTCTGCGCGGAGAGCGGCGTCGAGATCGCCCACTGGTTGTTGTTGCAGAAGAGCACCACCGGGGCGCCCGTGACCGCCGCGAAGTTCGCCCCCTCGTGGAACGAGCCCTCGGAGGTCGCGCCGTCGCCGAAGTACGCGATCGCGACCGCGGTCTCGCCGCGCAGCTTCTTCCCCCAGGCGAGCCCGGCGGCGTGCGGCACGTGCGTGGCGATCGGGACGCAGATCGACGCGACGTTGTAGTCCGCCGGGTTCCACCACCCCGAGGGGTGCCCGCGCCACCACTGGAGGATCGTGCGCGCGGGCATCCCGCGCAGCAGCCCGATCGCCGACTCGCGATAGCTCGGAAAGATCCAGTCCTCGTCCTCGAGCGCGTACACCGAGCCGGCCTGCATCGCCTCGTGGTTCCAGAAGATCGCGTACGTGCCGATGCGGCCCTGCCGGTGGTAGACGACCGAGCGCTCGTCGTAGGTGCGCAGGAGGACGAGCGAGCGGTGGAGCTCGAGCAGGTCGTGCTCGGTGAGCCCTTCGACCTCCCCGTCCGGGACCGCGTCGCCGTCACCGATCACGCGACGAAGGTCGCGCTCGGCCGGAACCACCTGCGCCATTGCCCGGATTATCTCAGCGGAGCGCTGCCTGGAGCACCGGGTCGCGGCCCGCGAGCCAATCCGCGCTCGAAGCCTCGACGCGGAGGTGAGGCTCGATCGCCGGGCTCGTCTCGCCGTCCCGGCCGCGCTCGACGTAGACCGTGGCAACCATCACCTCGAGCCCGACGTTCGGGAGCGTGACCGGAGCGAAGTCCCCCCACTGGCTCGCCGACCCGCCCGGCGGCTCGCCGACGAGACGCGCCCGCGTGAACCGCGCGACCTCGGCCACGAAGTTCCCCGCGGCCGAGAAGGTCGTCCGTCCGGTGAGCACGACCGGCCGCGAGCGCCTGGTCACCGCCTTGTTCTTCAGCGCGTCGAGCAACGGGTAGTACGTCGTGTTGTTGCCCCCGCCGTTCTGCCGGACGTCGACGATCAACCGGCGGAACGCGGGCCTGCGCGCGAGCCTGAGGATCCGCTCGACGATGGGACGGGGATCCTGGGTCACCGTGTACGCGGCGTACACGAACCTTCCGCGCTGGAGCGTCGTCACCGCCTGCGGCGTGTCGCGATAGCGGACCCAGATCGGCTGCCGAACGCCGGGAGGCGGCGCGGGCGGCTGCCAGGAGAACGGGAACCGCCGCGCGTACTCGGCGCCCGGGATCGGCGCGAGCTCGGTGTCCCAACGCTCGCCGGCGAGCTCGAAGGTGAAGGTCGCGCGTCCGCCGTCGGTGACACCGAGGCCGTGGAGCACCTCCGAGCAGAGCAGCCAGTACGGCATGCGCTCACGCAGGCTCCAGTCGTTGTCGCGCGTGATCAGGGGCCGCACACGGGCGACGAGCTCGTCGATCCCGACGCCCTCGATCGCGACGAGCTTCGCGCCCGGACGCTCCCCGCCAACGACGGCGAGCCCGTCGGAGAACCAGTAGAGCCGCACGGGATACTCGTGCAGCGTGCGCGGATGCTGGTGGAAGGGGTAGATGCCGGAGTGCCCGTCGCGCTCGCCGAGGAGCGCGAGCAAACGCATCAGCTCGACCACGAGCTCGTGGCGCTCGAGGGAGCCCGCACGCGCCGCGAGGTCGTCCGCCCGCCGCCGGAACTCGTCGCGCGGCGTCGCGTGGTACGGGTCCGGATGGATCCGCTCGAGCTCCGACATGAGGAGGCGGACGTCGCGCTCGGCCCCCGGCACGGCCGAGCTCTCGCTGCCCGCCGCGCAACCCACGGCCGCGGCGAGGAGCAGGAGAACGAACGTCCCCCTCACGCGCCCTTCCGCCTCAGCGAGCGAAGCACCCAGTCGGCCCACTCGAGCTGGAGCTCGGCGTGCTGGAGCCCGTAGCGCAGCAGGAAGTAGTGGTAGTAGTCGGCTCCCTGCCGCGAGTTCGTCCTGTCGACCGCGCGGAGCTCCTCCAGCCACTCGGCCATTCGCGCGCGGTACGCCTCGACGTGGCGGATCAGGACGTCGTGCGTCGTCAGCTTCCCGACGAAGAGGCGCAGGTGGAAGGCGTCGCGGTTCGACGGGTCGACCGTCTCCAGCCAGGAGTCGAGGGCGCGGCGGCCGTCCTTGCTGATTCGGTACAGCGTCTTGTCGGGCCGGTCGCTCTGCACGACGGTGCGCCCGTGCGCGAGCCCGTCCTTCACGAGCCGCGGGAGCAGCGCGTAGAGCTGCGAGCGGGCCGGCGCCCAGATGTAGCCGATCGCCGTCCCCACGTGCTTGAGCAGGTCGTAGCCGGAGCGCTCGCCCTCGAGCGCGAGGAGCGCGAGCACGGCGGCCTCGGTGGTCGTGAGCGTCCTCGTCGCTGCGCGCGTTCCGGCGACCATCTTGACAGATCATAGTCCACACCGGAATACTCCGCAACGGATAGTGAATGCGCTTCTGATCGCGGTCCTCGCGGCGACCGCGCTGGCAGGGTCGAGCGTCGCCGCGCCGCCGGCGGTGGCGCAGGACGTGGAGCGCTACCTCGCCGAGCTCGAGCGGATCCATCCGCAGCCCTACCACGCGACCCCGCAGAGCGAGTACCGCGCGGCCGCGGATCGGCTGATCGCGAGCCTGCCGGAGCTCGACGACGACGAGCTCTACGTCGAGCTGCTGCGCCTCGTCGCGCTGCTCGGCGAGCGCGACGGCCACGCGAACGTGAACCCGCTCGCCGGCGGGCATCGGCGCGTCCTCCACCTCTACCCGATCGCAACGTACGAGTTCGCCGACGGCGTCTACGTCGTCGCGGCGCCGGGCAGGCCCGCGCTCGTCGGCAAGCGCCTGCTCGCGGTCGAGGGTCGGCCGATCGCCGACGTCCTCCGCCTCGTCGACCCGCTCGTCACCTCGGACAACCCACTCTCGCTCGCGGCCCACCGCAGCCCGTACCTCGCAAGCGCCGAAGTGCTGCACGGCCTCGGGATCACCCCGACCGCGGGCCGCGCGACGTTCACGGTCCAGGGCGCCGAGGCCGAGCTCATGCCGCTGACGGCGAACGCCTACGTGTCAGCGATGCGAAGCGCGTTTCCGAACTACCTGGACGGGATGCCGAAGCGCGCCCGGCCGCTCCTCGTCCGGAAGCGCGGGGCCTCGCAGTGGGTCACGACCCTCGACCGCGGCCGCGTCGTCTACTTCGTCTACAACACCGTCCAGGGCGACCCGGCGGCGACGGCGAACCGGATCCTGCGGCTTGCACGCCGTCCGAAGACGCGCCGGGTGATCGTCGACCTCCGCAACAACGGCGGCGGGGACATCTTCACGTATCCGTATCTGCTCGATTCGCTCGCCTCGCCGCGGATCAACCGGAAGCTCGTGGTCCTGATCGGGCGGACGACGTACTCCGCGGCGGTGCACTTCGCCGTCGACCTCGACACGCGCACGCGGGCGCGCTTCGTCGGCGAGCCGACCGGCGGGAGCCCCAACCACTACAGCGACACCGACCCGGTTCCGCTTCCCGTGAGCGGCTACACGGTCAACGTGCCCCGGATCTACTTCGAGAAGCAGCCCGGGCGACCGGGGCTGCAGCTCGACCCCGACGTGCCTGTGCCGCTCACGGGCCGCGACTTCTTCGCCGGGCGCGACCCCGTGCTCGCGCGGGCACTCGCCCTGCGCTGATCCCGCAGGGTTGCGGTTCGGCCTCGCGGGGGACATCGTTCGCCTGCGGATGGCACGGCACGATCGCGGCGAGCGGGGTCGTTGGCGGCACGTACCGGCCGCGCTGCTCGCAGCGGCATTCCTGTTCCCGCTCGTCTTCATGGTCACGGGCTCGCTGAGGAAGGCGGGACTTCCACCGCCGCGCACGCCCGAGCTCGTTCCGGCCCAGGTCGACCTCGAGAACTACCGGCGCGCGTTCGAGCTCGTCGACCTCGCGCGCTACACGCTCAACTCCGTCCTCGTCGTCGCGCTCGCGGTCCCGCTGACCCTGCTCGTCGCCTCCTGGGCGGGCTTCGCGATGGCGCGCCTTCCGCGACGACCGGCCGGCGCGCTCGTCGCGCTCTCGCTCGTCTCGCTGATGGTCCCCGTGACCGCGCTGCTGGTCCCCCGATTCGCGGTCTTCCGCGCGCTCGGCCTGACGGACACGTACGTTCCCCTCGTCGCGCCGGCGCTGATCGGGATGTCGCCGTTCTACGTGCTCCTCTTCTACTGGAGCTTCCGGCGCGTCCCGGCGGAGCTGTACGAGGCGTCGCGGCTCGAGGGCCTCTCCCCGATCGCCGTGTGGTGGCGCGTGGCGATGCCGCTCGTCCGGCCCGTCACCGTGGCCGTGGCCGTGCTCGCCGCGGTGTTCACGTGGAGCAACTTCCTCGACCCGCTGGTCTACCTCTTCGACGAGGACAAGTTCACGCTGCCGCTCGGGCTGCGGTCGCTCGCGCAGCTCGATCGGCAGAACCTCCCCCTGCTGCTCGCCGGCGCGGTCACCGCGACCGCCCCCGTCGTCGTCGCCTTCCTCTACGTCCAGCGGTTCTTCCTCCAGGAGCACCGCACCCGGGCCGGGCGATGAGGACGCTACTGCCGGATCAGGATCAGGGTCAGCTTCAGCGCGGCGCAGTCCGGGATCTCGTTCACCCGCCACCTGCCGCGGAAGCCGTGCCCCGTGAAGGGCGCTTCCGCCTCACCGCCCTCCGCGTCGCCAACCCCGACCTGGTACCCGCGCTCGGGGAGCGCCCGGTCGAAGAACCCCGCGGCGTCCTGAAGGTCGCCGGGGATGGCGCCGCCGACCACGTGCTGGGTCTCGGTCAGGCTGCTCGCCGACGTGACCCTCGTTCCGGGGGGAAGCGGGAAGTCGGACGGGACGCCGGCCGGCAGGGCCACGACCGCCGCGCCGCCGGCGCAGGCCGGAAGCGCCGCCGAGGGAGCTGCGGATGACGAAGGTTCGGGCTCCTCGGCACCCCCACAACCCGCGAGGACCAGTGCGAGGACCGACGCGATGAGGAGCGCGCGCATCTGCGTCATTCTCGCGGTCCTCCCGCTCCTCGCCGCGTCGTGCGGCGCCGGGAGCTCGTCCGGCGAGATCCGCTTTCTCGTCTTCGGCGAGCCCGAGGAGCTGAAGGCGTTCCGCGAGGTCGTCGCCGCCTACGGCGAGGTCGAGCCCGAGGTCGAGGTCCAGCTGATCGAGGCGAGCGACCGCGACGACCTGATCGCGCGCCTGTCCACGTCGATCGCCGGCGGCCGGCCGCCGGACCTCTTCCTGATCAACTACCGCTTCTTCGGTCAGTTCGCCGCGCGCGGCGCGCTCGAGCCGATCGAGGACCGCTTCGAGTCGTCGACCGCGTTCGAGCCCGACGACTTCTATCCGCAGGCACTCGACGCCTTCCGCTACGACGGCCGGCTCGTCTGCCTGCCGCAGAACGTCTCCAGCCTCGTCGTCTACTACAACCGCGACCTGTTCGAGCAGGCGGGCGTGGCCGAGCCGGAGCCGGGCTGGACGTGGGGGGAAATGGTCGCCAAGGCGATCGAGCTGACGCGCGACGAGGACGGAGACGGCAACGTCGACCAGTACGGGCTCGGCGTCGAGCCGACGCTGATCCGCATCGCGCCCTTCGTGTGGTCGAACGGCGGCGAGCTCGTGGACGACGTCCGGCGCCCGACCCGCTTCACGCTCGACACGCCGGCCGCCCAGGAAGCGATGCGGGCGTTCTTCGACCTGCGCCAGCTCCACCTCGTCGTGCCGACCGAGGAGGAGATCGAGTCCGAGGACGACGAGACGCGGTTCCTCAACGGACGGACGGCGATGGTGCTCTCGTCGCGGCGCGCGACGCCGGCGTTTCGCACGATCACCGCCTTCGACTGGGACGTCGCGGCGCTCCCGAGACACGAGCGGCAGGCTGGGATCCTCCACTCGGACGCGTACTGCCTGACTGCCGCGTCGGAGGAGAAGGACGCTGCCTGGCGGTTCATGGAGTTCGCGCTCGGCCCAGAGGGTCAGCACATCACCGCGCGGTCGGGCCGGACCGTGCCCTCACTGATCTCCGTCTCGCGCTCGGAGGCGTTCCTCGACCCCGACGCCAAGCCCGCGAACTCGCGCGTCTTCCTCGACACGATCGACACCATCCGCCGCGTTCCGAACATCTCCACGTGGCCGGAGATCGAGGACGCCTCGGAGGGCATCCTCGAAGGCGGGCTCTACGAGAACGTCTCGCCCGCCGAGGTCGCGGCGCAGCTGGAGGCGCGAACGAACGGGATCTTCGCCCGGGCCGAGCGCTAGTGGCGGCGCTCGGCTACGCCGGCGTCCGCAAGGACTACGGCGACGTGACGGCGCTGCGCGACCTCGAGCTCGAGGTCGGCGAGGGCGAGCTCCTGGCGCTCGTCGGCCCGTCGGGCTCGGGGAAGAGCACCGCCCTGCGCCTCGCCGCGGGGCTCGAGGATGTCTCCGCCGGCTCGATCTCGATCGGGGGGCGTGACGTGACGCGCCTCCCGCCCGCGAAGCGGAACGTGTCGATGGTGTTCGAGAGCTACGCGCTCTTCCCCCACCTGAGCGCCGCGGAGAACATCGGGTTCGGCCTGCGCGCGCGCGGGCTGCCGCGGCGCGAGCTCTCGGGCCGCGTGCTCGAGGCGGCGACGCTGACCGGCTGCGAGCGGCTGCTGGAACGCAAGCCGCACCAACTCTCGGGCGGCGAGCGGCAGCGGGTCGCGCTCGCGCGCGCGCTCGCGCGGCGGCCCGACGTCTTCCTCCTCGACGAGCCGCTCTCGAACCTCGACGCGCAGCTACGCGTCGACACCCGCGCGGAGCTCAAGCGCCTCCACCAGCGGCTCGGGGCGACGATGGTCTACGTCACCCACGACCAGGTCGAAGCGCTGACGCTCGGGGACCGCGTCGCGGTCCTGCACGAGGGAACGCTCCAGCAGCTCGACGCTCCGGACGCGGTGTACCGGCGGCCCGTGAACCGGTTCGTCGCGCGCTTCATCGGCAGCCCCTCGATGAACCTGCTCGCGACGGAGGCCGAGGGGGAGCTGCTGCACGCCGGGCCCTTCGACATCCCGCGCCCGCGCGGCCTCCGGGCACGACGGCTGGAGGCGGGCATCCGGCCGGAGCACGTCGAGCTCGCGGGGGACGGAGCGGGGACGCCGGCACGGGTCGAGGTCGTCGAGCGCGCGGGCAGCGAGACGCTCGTCTACCTCGTCGCCGACGGCGTCGAGCTCGTCGCGCGGGCCTCGCCGGACGTCCGGCTCACGGTCGGAGCAACGATGCACGTCGGCGTCGCGGCGCGGAACGTCTACCTCTTCGACGCCGAGACGGGCGAGACGCTGGCGAGCCTCGAGTGATGCGCGACCGCGAGACGAGGGGGCTCGTGCTGATGCTGCTCCCGTACCTGTTCGGGATCTCGGTGCTCGTCGCGCTCCCTGCGATCGTGACGTTCGCGCTTGCGCTGTACGAGTACGACCTGATCCGGTCGCCGCGCTTCGTCGGCCTCGGCAACTTCGACGAGCTCGTCGACGACGAGGTGTTCCGCATCTCGGTGCGGAACTCGCTCATGTTCATCCTCTTCGCCGTGCCGCTCCGGCTCGCGGGTGCCGTCGCGCTGGCGCTCCTCCTGCACAGACGCTTCCGGGGAGTCGGCGCCTACCGGACCGCAGGCGTCCTGCCCACCGTCGTGCCCGACGTCGCGTACGCCCTGCTCTGGCTCTGGATCTTCAACCCCCTCTACGGGCCGCTCAACCTCGCGCTCGAAGCGCTCGGCGGCCCGACGCCGCGGTGGCTGACCGACCCGCGCGCTGCGCAGTGGGCGGTGATCGTGATGAGCCTGTTCACGATCGGCGAGGGCTTCCTCGTCGCGCTCGCGACGCGTCAGAGCCTCCCGCACGAGCTGTACGAGCTCGCCGACCTCGAGGCCGCCAAGCCGTGGTACGTGTTCGGTCGCGTGACGCTGCCGCTGATGGCGCCGACGCTGCTGCTGCTGCTCTTCCGCGACACGATCTTCAGCTTCCAGGCGAACTTCGTGCCGGCGCTGATCGTCACGGAGGGCGGTCCGCCCCCGTACGCGACGACGTACCTCCCGCTGTTCGTCTACCAGAACGCCTTCGAGTACCTGCGCTACGGCTACGCCGCGGCGGCGACCGTCTCGATGTTCCTGATCACCGCGGCGATCGTGTACATCCAGTACCGGATCGTGCGGCGCTGGCGCCACGCGTTCGTCGTGTAGCGCTCACTCCTCGGCGATCTGACCGAGGTCGTATCCCTTGAACTTCAGCTTCTCGGCCGCCTCGGCGATCAGGAGAACCCCCTGGTTCGTCGTGATCCGCGCGCTCGCGTCCTCGATCGCGCGCAGGTCGCCTCGTTCGGCCGCGTTCCGGAGCCGGTCGAGGCTCTCGGCGTAACGGCGCATCCCGTCGACGATCTGCTCGTTCTCCGCCTCGGCGTCCTCGGGCGGCTCGGCGTCCTCGAGCGTGTCGGCCGTCTCGCGCAGCTCGTCCTGGGCGGCCTCGATCTTCTCCGCCAGGTCGGGCTGGCCGTACGACGCGCCGGTCGCGCGAAACGCCTCCTGCACCTCCGCGTACTCGTCGCGAACGAGCTCTGCGTACGCGTCCTTCGTGAGCCGGTCGTCTCCGCCACAGCCGACGACGCACGCGCAGAGCAGGATGAGCGCAACCCGCGTCATCGAGCTCGAAGCTTAGGGATGGAGAGGCCGGCGTGGGCGCCGGCCTCTCCTGGCTCAGCTCAGTGCCTGTGGATCTGGACGTTGCCCTTCGTGACGGGGCCGCCCCGCGCTCCGCCGGGGTCCATCGTCAGGGTGAAGACGTCGTTCGTGGACGCCTCGCCGCCGTCCGTCACGTCGAGAGTGAAGTCGACCGCTTCGTTCCCGTTGCGGCCGACCCCCCGGATCCGCGCGTGCGACGCATCGGTGCAGACGGCGGTGACGATCGAGGTCGAGCGGAAGTTCGTCTCGGAATCGCGGTACGCGACCGAGCCCTTCGGGGGGAGTCCGACGTGCACGTTGAGGCTGAACTTCCCGCCGCTCGCCACCGTCCCACTCCCGGTGACCTTGCACGGCGCTCCCGGCGGCTCGACGACAGCCTGCTGGAGCTCGAAGTCCATCGACGGCGTGTTGTCGAGCGGGTACAGGAACGTGTGGATGCTCGGCTCTGGGCCTGCGTTCGCGAGCGAGAACGCGGTCCCGTCGTAGAGGCGCGAGCCGACCGTCGCCGGCACCTCGACCGGACGCTGGCCGTGCCCCGTGGGCCCGCTCAGCGCCCGCAACAGGTGCCGCGGCACGTTGAGCCGGATGGTGCCCGAGGCCTGGTCGACGTGACCCTCGATCGGCTGATCGCCCGGGTACAGGATGCACTTCTCGCTCGCCGACGAGCCCGGCCCAGCGGGGGCGCATGGAGCGACACCGGTGGTGAACTCGTTGTAGCCGAACGTGAAGCCTTGCGCTGCGCTCCACCGGGCCGCCGCGGCGACGTCCGTGTAGCCGTTCGTGAACCGCCACACCCACAGGAGCGAGGACGACTGCGTCCTGAGCAGCGTGCTCTGGAGCGCCGCACTCGAGAGATCCGACACCCTCATCGTGACGGTGAACCCTCCGTCCTCGATTGCGCTGCCGTCGATCAGGTCGCGCTCCGGCCCGACGGTCACCGACGTGAAGTCGGCCGCCGGCTCGTTCGCCGTCGGCGGCTCCGGCGTCGGAAGGAGGACCGAGTACGACGACAGCGCGTCACCGGTCGGGTCGGTCGACGCCGACCTCAGCGGCACACGGTCGGCGACAGGACCGACCGTCCCCCCGCCGAGGCTCGGGCCGGCGATCTGCGTCACGACCATCGGCGAAGCGATCCGGCCGATCGCCTCGTCGGGCGTCTTGTTCGACCGGTTGAACGTGACGTAGATCTTCTTGTCGACCGGGTTGTAGTCGAGCGCGAAGAAGTCGGCCATCGAGCGATCCCCCGGCGGAACCGCGAGATCGCAGCCGAGGCCGTTCAAACAGATCGAGTCGTAGTGGAACGGATGGGTCGTGGCCTGGACCTGGCTGAAGGTCGCGTCCGACGACGCCCCGTTCAACGACTGGTTGACGTAGATGTTCCACGTCGCGTCGAACGTGCCGGTGTTCGGATTCCCGTCGGTCTCCGTCCCCGCAAAGGCGACGGCGACACGGCCGGGCTCCCCGCCTGCAGTCACCCACTGGAACACCGACGATCGAACCGCGTCGCGGTCGACCTGGACGGGCTCGGTGAACGCCTCCGGCACGAGCGCCGGGAGCGTCGACGTGACCGCCGGGTTCTCCGTGCAGTGTTCGACGAGCTTCGCAGCGCTGGTCGTGACCATGTACGTGTGGAACTTCACGTTCTCGCCGTAGACGATGTAGATGTTCCCGGCGTTGTCGTGGTCGGCGGTGGCGAACAGCGCTGTCAGCCCCGGCGAGACGGCGCCGCCGCAGTTCCTCCACGTGAGACCCTTGTCGGTCGAGAACGAGATGTTGATGTGGTTGCCGGTGGGCCCGCCCCGATCCCACGGGAAGTACACGACCCCGTTCGGGAAGGCGGAGCTCGGCTCGATGAACCGGATCGGGCCCGGGAAGCGCGGGTTCCGAGCGGCACGCTCGGCGAGCGGGCCGTACGTGAGCCCGCCGTCGGTCGACCGCTGCACCACGACGTTCCGCGGCTGCTGCTGGTTGTAGATCAGCAGCACGGTCTGGGCGTCGACGAACGTCATCCACTGCCGGTCCGCGCCGCCGCCCTCGTCGGTGACGCCGTTGCCGAACGGACCTCCGGTCGTCAGGTTGCGGCCGTTGTTCGGCGAGGTCGAGGTCGTGAAGCCGGTCAGGGGCCCGAGGCCGGTGTACGCGTACTGGTAGTTGCCCTGGCTGTTCTTCTCCGTTCCGAAAGCAAGGCCGCAATCGCCGCCGCCGCCGCCGCTCTGTTGGCCACGGGGAGGCAAGCCCAGCAGATGGAACTGGTCGCCGCCGTCCGTCGAGACCTGCGCGTAGTCGGACGCGTTCGAGAAGCCCGTCGGCCCGCAGTCGTAGACGTTGCCGGCCTTGTCGATCTCGAGCAGCGGCTCGGCCTGGTCGCGCTGGTTGTCAGCGGCCACCGAGGCCGAGAACGCGAGGCCCTGCGCGTCGGCCGACGGCAACGAGGGCTCCGGCGTCCGCTCGGTCGTCGTGACGACGAGCTCGCCCTGGTAGTCGACGGGAACCGTCGCGGCGAACGCGCAGGCGAGCGCCTTGTACGCGCCGCCCGCGAGGTTGGTCGCGACGACCTGCTCGACGTTCGAGCCGCCGTCGCTCGAGTTGACCTCCTCGCCGTCAGGGTCGAGCACCGTGAGGATCTCGTCGTTCGCGGCATCGGCCCAGGTGATCCTGAACGTGAAGGTGGCGTCGAGCGTGCCGTAGAGGCCGGCGGGGACGTCGATCCCGATCGTGTGCTCGTCCGGGACCGAGGTCGAGGGTGGGGCACACGTGCTCAGCGGGTTCGCGCCCGGCTGGATGGTCCCGGCCCACGTGACGGTGACGGTCTGGCCGGCCGTCGCCGGGACCGTGACGCTGCTGGTCGGCGGTGTCGATGCCGGTGCGGCAGCCGCTGCCGACAGCGCCAGGACGGCGGCGGCGAGCGGACCCGCGAGAGAAAGCACTCGAGCCCTCATCGGTTCCCCCTTCTCTGAAGTGGCTTGGGCGTGAACGGAGCGGAGGGACCGGCGCGGCCGGTCCCTCCGAGATCGGGAATCAGCGTTCCCACAGTCGGACGTCGTCGAAGTGCGTCGTACCGAGCAGCGGTCCGGAGAGCCGGATGCGCACCGCTGCGGCGTCGCTGCCGGCGGTGAGCGAGGCGGTGACGAGCCCGAACACGCCGGCCGTGAGGCCCGAGACGGGGACCGTCAGCGTCCGGAGCACCTGGCCGGTCGCGGAGAGCTGGTCGACCGCGACCCCGCCGGCGGCTCCGGCGACCGCTACCTCGAGGTCGTACGCCGCGCCCGGCGTCACCGCGATCGGGTCGGACGTCCAGCCGCCGCCCGGCCCGGCGCTCGCGCTGCGCTCTCCGTCCGAGCCCCCCTGCTCGTAGGTCGTCTCGCCCGAGCTCGTCCAGTGGTCCGGCGAGCTCCCGCTCGAGGATTGCTCGAACGAGCCGTTCTGCACCTTGTTGCCCTTGACGGTGACGGTGAGCGTCCCGACGTTGTTGCCCTCGTCGGACTCGCCGACCGCGGCCGCCTCGTCGGCGGTGACGGCGATTCGATGCTCGCCCTTCACGCCGGCGGTGTTCCAGTCGACGCTGATCTCCGCCGTCTGGCCCGGGCCGAGCAGCGGCGTGTCCACCGTCGCGAGCACGGTCGAGTCGTCCAGGACGACCTTCGTCTTCGACGCGGCTGCAGCGGCCGTGCCCTGGTTGGCGACGGTCGCCGTGATCGTGGTGCTGTTCCCGCCCGCGCCCGCCGTCGCCACGTTCTGCACGACGAGGTCCGGTACGGACGGCTCGCCCTCCGACACGACCGGCAGGTCCACGGTCGAGTCGCAGGCACCCGCGCTCGTCGGGGCGCACGGCTGCGTGGAGTCGTACGAGATCGTGAACTCGACGCCCTGGTCGACCAGGAACACCGGCTCGAGCTGCAGGGTGTACCGGTGGTCGGCCGTCAGGCGAGGCAGGTTGACGGTGGCCTCGAGCAGCGTCGGGATCCCGGTCGGCGCCGTGCCGACGTCGACCTGCTGCATGTGCGCGAGCACGCCGTCCGCCCACAGGCGAACCTCCCAGCTCGTCCCGACCGCAGCGCACGTGAGCGCGCACTGCGCCCACCACCTGACGGTCATCGGCCCTTCCAGGGTGGTTTCGCCGCGTGGCGAGGCGACTGGGGCCGGACACTGCGTCTCGGTCGCGTCCGTGGGATCGTCCTGCCGGAGGCACCACGCCCAGTTCGGGTCGTAGATCGTCCGGTCGTTCGCCCCCTCGAGACCCCACTCGGCCGGCCCGCCCTTCCACGAGGCCGCCGGGGACGGGGAGAGGTTCGGGCTCTCGAGCAGCATCGGCCCGGAGCAGGCGATCAAGTCGCTCTTGCCGTCGCCGGTGCAGAAGCCCTCGTCCGGCTGGCCCGACTCGTGGTCGGCTCCGGTCGCCGCCGCGTTCCCGTGGAAGTGCAGCGTGAGCGTGGGGACGTCCGACTGACCGTCCGAGCGCCGCACCGCGACGGGGAGCGTCGCGTCGGGTACGCCGGACGTGCCGGACCGCAGGACCACGCGGCCGAATGTCCAGGAGCCGCCGAGCGCGCTCGCGTCCGCGGAGACGGTGATCGTCTGCGTCGCGCCCGGAGCGAGCGTGAAGCTCGCGGGCGTGACCGAGAGCGCGAGACCGTTCGCGCCGGCGGCCGAGGCGGTCCAGGTCACTGCGCCCGCCGCCGAGCCCTTCACGACGCGGGTCCACGTGCACGTCGTCGCGCACGCGTCCTGCGCGAGCGTGGGCAGGTTCAGCGTCGTCGGATCGCCCTCCGCGGCCGGGTCGGCCGCGGCGTAGTCGTCGGGCGAGACCTCGAGAACGAGCCCTGCGCGCGCAGCCCGCCGCAGCTCGACGCGGCCGCCGCCGACGTCGAACGGGTCGGCGCCCGTCGTCGAGTCCTCCTTCAGCAGGCCGTGCGCCTCCGCTCCGTCGCCGGGCGGCGAGTTGAACGCGGTGGTGACGAGTGCGGACCGAACCTCGTCCGGAGTCCACGCTGGATGGAGCGCGCGAAGCAGCGTGGCCGCGCCGGCGGTGTGCGGACCCGACATCGACGTGCCGCTGATCGAGTTGTACTCCGGTGGAGCGCCGATCGAGCCCGCGGGCGTGTTGAACGCCGCGAGGATGTCGACGCCGGGCGCCGTCACGTCGGGCTTCAGCACCCCAGGCACCGACGGATCGGGCCCGCGCGAGCTGAAAGCGGCCATCACGTCTCCGTTGGACGGCGACTCGTCCGTGACGAGGCCGCCGATGCTGCCGGTGTGGCCGCTCCCCTGCGCGAGCCACGCCTTCAGCGTGATCCCGTCGGCGTAGGTGATGTTGACGGCGGGGAGGTGGTGGGTGTCGCCGACGACGGACTCGCCGCTCGCCTCGTCGTTCGCGAGCACGTAGCCGCCGGCGCCGGCCTCCTTCAGGAACTGTCCCTTCTGCACGCGACCGTACGTGCCGCGGTCGCACACGACGATCTCGCCGTTGAACGTGCCGGGCGCCCAGGGGTTCGTCGCCGCCTCGGCCGGTCCGGAGCCGCAGAGCGCGGAGCCGTGGTCACCGGCGTAGACGACGGGCGCAGGCCCGTGGCCGATCGTGATTCCCTTGCCCATGAGCGTCGGCGGCGGCGGGGCACCTCCGCCGGAAAGCCCCGTCAGGGAGTTGGAGAAGAGTCGGTTGTGCGTGCTGGCCGCCACCGCGGTCACCCACGGTGAGTCCGCGGGTGAGCCAACGGTGCCCCGACCCGGACCTTCGTTGCCGGCGGAGACCGCGAGGAAGATGCCGGCCCGACGCGCGTTCAGGAACGCGATCGCGTTCACGTCCGTCCACGGGTCCCGCGAGATGCCCCCGATGGAGAAGTTGATCACGTCGACGCCGTCGAGCGTCGCCTGGTTGATGCCCCCGACCGTGCCCGACTGCGGACACGCGCCGGCGGTTCCGGCGGTGACGCACGCCTTGTAGGAGATGACGCGCGCGTGCGGCGCCACGCCGGAGATGGCGCGGTTCAGCGTCATCGTCGGTGCGATGATCTCGGCGTCGAGCACGTTCCCGGCCGCGGTGCTGGCGGTGTGGCTGCCGTGCCCGTTGTCGTCGAGCGGGGTCGTCCCTGTGAAGTCGTAGACGCCGACGAGCTTGTCGTTGCAGAGCGGCGCGCCGGTGACGGGGTCGCAGACGCCGCGATACCCCGTGCCGCTGGGAAGCCCCCAGGGCGAGTACGCATACCCGTCGCCGGGCGACGGATCCGCAAACGACGGATGGTCGTGGTTGATGCCCGTGTCGATCACGCCGACGAGCATGCCCTCGCCCTTCGTGCCGGCGACGCCGCCGGTCGCGGTGCCGTTCCAGATACCTGGGGCGCCGATCCACGTCGGCCCGACGTCGGTCTTCAGCTCGAGAATGGAATCCGGCACCACTCGCGCGACGCCGGGCAGGCTCGCGACGCGCTGCGCCTCGTCGCCGGACAACGCCACCGCGAAGCCGTTCAGGACCGCGTCGTAGCGATGGACGGCCTGAACGGTCCGGCCCAGCGCCGCGCCGATGCTCGTGAGCTGATCGGTCTGCCGCGACCTCAGGTGCGCGAGGTACGCACGGCTGGCCGCGCTGCGCGCGTCGAGTCGACGCGCGCCCGTCACCGTCGGGTCGGTGGCGGCGAGCCCCGCGATCCCGCCGCGGTACGCGGCCAGCGGGGGCGCTTCGAGCAGGACGATGTGCAAGGACGGGTCGGCACTCGCGCGCTCGCGGGCTGCGCTTCCGTGCGACGCGCCGAGCGCGAGCACGGTGACAGACGCCACGACGAGGGCGAGGAGAGGCGACGAACGCTTCATGACGCTCCTCTGCTGTTCGGGGGTCCTGGGCGTCGGTCGCGGGTTCGCCTGTGCTGGGGCCACGCCCGACGTGACGCCCGTTTCCGCGCAACCAAGACGAAAAACCCGATTGACGAATCAGTCGACGAGCAGGGAGACCGCGTCGCGCTCGGCCTCGAGCACGACCTCCCGCACGTCGCCGAGGTCCTCACCGTCGGCATGCAGGGGAAGAGGCCGGTCGCAGTCGATCTCGACGAGATCGACGTCGTGGGCGTAGAGGACGTCTCGGGCACGCTCCTGCCCCCGCCCGGTCAGGGCGTAGGAGACGAAGCGCGGCAGCGCCGCGGGCGTCACTCGGCGCGGCGCGACGACGTCGAGGCCCAGCTCGAAGCGTGCGCTCGGCGCGACGTGGAGCGGGATCGGGCCCGCATACGTGTACGGGTCGCAGTTCGCGGCGAGCGCGAACGCGGCCCGGCCGTGGCGGCGCACCTCGAGCTCGGGCTCGAGCCTGAAGCGCTCGCGCGCGAGCACGCCGAGCGCCGCCGTCGCGAAGGCGAGGTTGCCCGCCCGGCCGCGGTGCAGCGACCGCCCGCGCGCGTCGACGCGCCGGACGAGCTCGGCGTCGAGCCCGACGCCGGCCGAGAAGCCGAACCGTCGTCCGTTCACGCGCCCGAGCGAGATGCGACGCTCCTTGCCCACGCGCAGGCGTCGCGCGACCGCCACCGGGTCGCGCGGAAGGCCGAGCGCACGGGCGAGGACGGTCGCGCCGCCTCCGGGAACGAGGCCGACCGGCGTCGACCCGCCGACCCCGTTCAGCACCTCGTTGAAACCGCCGTCGCCCGAGAACACGTAGATCGCTTCCGCCTCGCCCTCGGCCGCGCGCGCGAGCTCGGTCGCGTGCCCCCGCCGCTGTGTCGCGTGGACCTCGACGTCTCCGAGCGTCCCGACGACCCGGTCGACGAGATCGTCCGTGACCCGCGAGGCGTACGGGTTGACGATCAGGACGGCGCGCGCCACTAGGGGCGAGTCGCGTAGCCTCGCACGCCGTCGAGGACGACCGCGACGAACCGATCGGCGAGCTCCTCGCTGTCGCGCTCCGGCGTCAGCCACGTGTACGCCCAGTTCGCCGCCGACAGGACGAGCAGCGCCGCCGCCGCGTCGTCGAGGTCCGTGCGCAGCTCGCCGAGCTCGCGCCCTTCGCGGAAGAGCGCGCGGAACCGCTCCTCGTAGCGGCGCCGCTCCCGCACGATCTCCTCGCGCCGCTCGCCCTCGAGGTAGCGCCACTCGCGCGTGAAGACGGTGGCGACGTCGAGCTGGTCGGCGACCGTGCGCAGGTGCGCGCGGAGCGCGAGCCGGATCTTCTCGCTCGCGGACACGTCCTCCGGGATCGCGTCCAGCCCGGCGTGGAAGGCGGAGGCGCCGTCCCGCATCGTCTCGAACAGGAGCTCCTGCTTCGAGGTGATGTAGGTGTACACCGACGCCTTCTGCACCCCGAGTGCCTCGGCCACGTCCCCGATCGACGTGCCGTGGTAGCCCCGCTCGGCGAAGAGGCGGGCGGCCTGGCGGGTGAGCTCGGAGCGGCGGGCGGAGATACACTGAGCCTAACGACCGTTCGGACGGGAGGGAAGCGAGTGGACGCGCGCACGCAGGAGTTCGTCGAGGAGGTCCAGGGCGGCGGCCACGTCGAGACCTCCGACTGGATGCCCGAGGAGTACCGGGCCAAGCTGATCAAGTTCATCGAGATGCACGGCAACTCGGAGCTGATGGGCGTGCTCCCCGAGCGCGAGTGGATCCTCCGCGCGCCGACCCTGCAGCGGAAGCTCGCGCTGACCGCGAAGGTGCAGGACGAGGTCGGCCACGCGCAGCTGATCTACCGCGTCGTCGAGGACCTCGGCAAGCCGCGCGCGCAGTCGCTCCAGGACCTCGTCGACGGCAAGGCGAAGTTCCACAACGTCTTCCACTACCCGACGAAGACGTGGGGCGACGTCGGCGTGATCGCGTGGCTCGTCGACGCCGCCGCGATCATCTCGCAGAAGGCGCTGCTCAAGTGCTCGTACGCCCCCTACGCGCGGATCATGAAGAAGATCTGCTGGGAGGAATCCTTCCACATCCTCCACGGGCGCGACGTGATCCTGACGATGATGAACGGCACCGACGAGCAGCGCGAGCTCGTACAGGAGGCGCTGACCCGCTGGTGGGGGCCGCTGATGACGTTCCACGGCACCGCGATCCCCGCGGACGAGGACCCGATGGTCTTCTGGCGGATCAAGTCGCAGGGGAACGAGGAGGCGCGGCAGCAGTTCCTCGACGGCTACGTGCCGCAGATCTGGGAGCTCGGGCTGACCGTGCCCGACCCGAAGCTGCGCAAGCGCGACGACGGCGTCTGGGAGTACTCCGAGCCCGACTGGGACGAGCTCAAGCGCGTCGTCACCGGCAACGGGCCGAAGACCGCGGAGCGGCTCGACCTCCGCCGGCGCTTCCTCGAGCAGGAGGCGTGGGTGCGGGACGTCGTGCTCGCAGACGCCGCCTAGCGATGGTCTTCGAGGTCTTCCGGCAGGAGCGGAAGGGGCAGCCGTTCCAGCACGCGGGCGCGCTCGCCGCGCCGAACGCCGAGTTCGCGGAGGCCTGGGCGCGCGAGCAGTACGGCCGGCGCCAGGAGTCCGAGGCGCTCTGGGTCGTCCCGCGCGACGAGATCCGCGCCGTGCACGACTTCCCCGATGAGCTGCACAAGACCTACCACCGCGTCGACGGCTACTCCCTCAAGGCGAAGCTGAAGGAGGCACGTCAACGGGCCGAAAGTGCTGGCGCACTTTCAGCCCGAGCAGATCTTCCATGAGCGGACGCGCCGAGATGCTGCTCGCGATCGCCGACGATGAGCTCATCTTGGGCTGGCGCGACAGCGAGTGGACCGGGATCGCGCCCTCGCTCGAGGAGGACGTCGCGTTCTCCTCGATCGCGCAGAACGAGATCGGGCATGCGCGCGCGCTCTACGAGCTGGCCGCGCGCGACCTCGGCACGACCGCGGACGAGCTCGCCTTTGACCGCGCGCCCGACGAGTACCGCTGCGCGCCGCTGGTCGAGCTGCGGCGCCTGGACTGGGCGCACACGATCGCGCGCCACTGGCTCTACGAGACCGCGGACGAGCTGCGGCTCGCCGCGCTCGTGGCGTCCGGCGACGCCGAGCTCGCCGGCCTCGCCGCGAAGATGGACCGCGAGGAGGTCTACCACCGCATGCACGCGCAGATGTGGGCCGACCGGCTCCGCGGCGAGCAGCGGTTCGAGGCGGCCGTGGACGAGCTCTGGCCCTACGCGCTCGGCGTGCTCGACGCGGACGGCCGCGCCGCGCTGGCGCAGCGGGTCGGCCGCGAGCAGGTCGAGCCCGTCGAGCGTGGGAACCACTCGGAAGAGCTGCGCGAGCTCTGGCAGGAGATGACGTCGGTGCGACGCAGCGTGCCGGGCGCGACGTGGTGACGAGCGAGCAGGTGTGGGGCGCGCTCGCCGAGATCCCCGACCCGGAGATCCCCGTGATCTCGCTCGTCGACCTCGGGGTGATCCGCGACGTGCAGGTCGAGGGCGAGCGCGTGCGCGTGGACTTCACACCGACGTTCCTCGGCTGTCCGGCGCTCGAGGTCATGCGCGACGCGCTCGCGGAGAAGGTGCGCGACCTCGGCGCCGAGCCGGACGTGCGCGTGATCTCCGACGACTCGTGGTCGACCGACCGGATCACGCCGGCGGGCCGCGAGAAGCTGCGGGCGGCCGGCTTCGCGCCGCCCGCGCCGCGCGGGACGGGGGCGCCGACGCTCGTGCAGCTCCAGTCCGCGGTCTTCCGCTGCCCCTACTGCGGCTCCACGGACACGCGGCTCGAGAACATCTTCGGCCCGACCCCGTGCCGGTCGGTGCGCTACTGCACGAACTGCCGGCAGCCGTTCGAGCAGTTCAAGACGATCTAGCGCTAGGTTCCCGGTCGTGAGGATCGAGATCCACTACTGCCCCGTCTGAAACGGCTACGACGACCGGGCCGCGAGTCTCGCGGTCGAGCTCAACGCGAGGACGGATCACGAGGCGAAGATCGTCGCCGGGCTGAACGGCCAGTTCGACGTCCTCGCCGACGGACGGCTCGTGTTCTCGAAGAAGCAGGCGGGCCGGTTTCCCGAGCTGGAGGAGATCGTCTCGGCCCTATAGCATTCCCGCTATGGCCGGCGGGGATCGGAAGACGGCGCTCGAGCGGCTGCGCGAGCGCGCCGAGCAGGCGATCGCTCCGAAGGAGGGCTACCTCTTCGCGCAGATCGCCGACGACGTCGCCTCGCGGCGGTCGGAGCTCGGGATGTCGCAGCGGGAGCTCGCCGAGCTGACGGGGACGACGCAGTCGGCGATCGCGCGGCTCGAGCGCGGCGGCCGGCCGCCCCGCATCGACACGCTGCTCCGGATCGCCGAGGCGCTCGACTGCGACCTGTCGGTCGAGCTCAGGCCCCGGTGAAGCGCGGCGGGCGCTTCTCGAGGAAGGCGTTCACGCCCTCGCGGAAGTCGGCGCTCTGCGTCGCCTCGGACTGGAGCTCCGCCTCGAGCTCGAGCTGCTCGTCCAGCGTCGCGCGCTCCGCGTGGTCGAACAGGCGCTTCGTCATGCCGATCGCCTTCGTCGGCAGGCCCGCGTAGGTCGTCGCCACCTCGCCGACGCGCTCGAGCAGCCGGTCGGCCTCGACGACCTCGTTCACGAGCCCCCACGCGTGCGCCTCGGAGGCGGAGAGCTTCCGGTTCGAGGTCATCCACTCGAACGCGCGCGCCGTCCCGAGCAGCCGGCGCACGAAGTACGACCCTCCGGAGTCCGGGACGAGCCCGATCCCGATGAAGCCGGGCACGAAGCTCGCGTTGTCGGCCGCGATCCGGAGATCGCACGCCGCGGCGAGCGAAAGCCCCGCGCCGGCGCACGGACCGTTGACGGCCGCGAGCACCGGCTTCTCGAGCGCCCGGATCGCCCGGATGTTCGGGTGGTACGTGCTCTCGAGCCGTTCGCGAATGTCGGCCGCGACCTCGCGGAACTCCGTCAGGTCCTGCCCCGCGCAGAAGCCTCGCCCGGCTCCCGTGATCACCACCGCGCGGATCGCGGCGTCCGCCGCCTCGGTCAGGGCCGTGCTCAGGGCAGCGTGAAGCGCCGCGTTGAAGGCGTTGAAGACCTCCGGCCGGTTGAGCGTGATCACCAGGACGCCGCCCTCGCGGCTCGTCAGCACTTCGCTCACCGGGCCATCTTCTCGCACGGAATACCCGTGGGGGGTATAGACGTTGTGTGTGACACAACCGCGTCGAAAGGACTCTCGAACATGAACGGCAGAAGCCTCATCCTCCTCGCAGCGACCGGAGCCGCCTTCGCAGCCGGGGGCGCTGCCGTCGGTGCGACCACGGAGCCAGCAGCTGTTCCGCCGATCGTCTACGCCGCCGGCGGCACCGGCACGGAGCGGCTCGGCGCCGAGCTCTACGTCCGCGAAGCCGACGGGACGACGCGCCGGCTGACGCGCAACCGCGTCTTCGACGGGTTCCCCCGCTGGTCGCCGGACCGCTCGAAGATCGTCTTCGTCCGCGCGCGCGGCTCCGACTCGGACCTCTACATCATGAACGCCGACGGCACAGGTGTCCGCCGCCTCGCCGGGAGCGCTCGGCGGTTCCAGGACCTCTATCCGGCGTGGTCGCCCGATGGGCGCACGATCGCGTTCGCGAGCAACCGCTTCGGCGAGAACGAGATCCTCGTCATGCGCGCCGACGGCACGGGCCTCCGGCGTGTCACCCGCACCGCGCGTTGGGTCGACGACACGACGCCGACCTTCACGCCCGACGGGAAGGCGCTCGTGATCGCCTCGAACCGCGTCGCGTTCTCGAACTACGAGCTCTTCCGGATCCGCCTCTCGGACGGCCGCGTGCTGAAGCGGCTGACGTTCTGGGGCGAGGGCGGCGACCTGACACCCGGCGACGACCTGATGCCCGAGTTCTCGCCGGACGGCAAGCGGATCGCGTGGGTCTCCGACCGCCGCGGCCCGGAGGGACGTCTCGGCTACGCGCTCTGGACGATGAACGCGAACGGCGGCGACGTCCGGCGCGTCGCGCGCCACCCGACGCTGAACGTCGCCTTCCCGCGCTGGTCCCCCGACGGCACGACGATCCTCTACTCCTCCTTCGTCTTCGACGACGCCGGCATGCGGAGCTCCCGCGTCCGCGCGGTCGGCGCCGCCGGTGGAGCCGGTGCCGTGCTCGCGGAGGGGACCGAGGCCGACTGGTAAATCAGCCCCGCTTGTCGAGGAAGCGCCGCACCGCCTCCTGCGGCTCTTCCGTCGCCATCGAGAGCGCAAGCCAGTCGCGCGCGTGGTTGATCGTCTCGTGCCACGCGAGGTCCTTCCAGAAGTTGAGGTGCTGCTTCGCGTAGCGCGTCGTCTGCGGGAGCTTCCGCGCGAGGTTCTCGACGACTGCGTCGACCTTCGCGTCGAGCTCGGCGGCCGGCACCGCCCAGTTGACGAGGCCCCACTCCTCGCACGTCTTCGCGTCGATCGGCTCGCACATCAGGACGATCTCCCGCGCGCGCCGCTCGCCGACGAAGAGCGCGAGCCATTGCGTCGCGCCTCCCGCGGGAACGGAGCCGTGCTCGGGACCGACGTGGCGGATGAACGTGTCGTCGACCATCACCGCGAGGTCGCAGGCCATCTGGAGCTCGTTGCCGCCGCCGACGCAGACGCCGTTGATCCGCGCGAGCGTCGGCTTGCCGATCTCGCGCAGGCGATCGTGCGCGTCCTTGAACGCGCCGAACCACTTCCAGTACTCGTCCGGCTTGCCGAGGTACTCGTCGGCCCACGACTTGAGGTCGGCCCCCACGCAGAAGGCGCGACCCGCGCCGGTCAGCACGACGACGCGGATCTCGCCGTCCCACGAGGCGTCCTCGCACGCGCGCGCGAGCTCGCGCAGCATCTGGAAGTCGAACGCGTTCAGGCGCTCGGGCCGGTTGAACGTGATCGTCGCGCGCGGCGGCGCCTTCTCGTAGACGATCCGCTCGAAGCCGAGCTCCTCCGGCGTGCGCGGAGCGGGATAGCCGAGCTCGGTCACGAGACGTCGGCGAACTGGACGTGGAACGGGATGCCCATCGCGTTCGCGTCCTTGCCCGTCGCGGCGAACTCCTCGGTCCGCGCGGCCTCCTTGAACGCGTCGCGGTCCGCGAACTCCCACTCCGCGTAGTACGGGAACCTCGGCTCGCCCATCGGCGCGCCGAAGACCTTGCCGTGGCGGAACGTGCCGCCGGGGACGTCGCGGCAGAGCGCCGCGTGCTCCTCGTAGCGCTCGGCGTCGGGCTCCTGCTCGTAGAGGACGAAGACGCGTACCACCGGACCTCCCTCGTCGTGGACGGTAGAGCGTAGATTGCCGCCGTGTCCGGTGGAACAGCACTCGCTGTCGGGATGACGGCCGTCGCGGGCCTCGCCGGCTCGGTGCAGGTCGCGATCATGAGCCGCCTCGGCGAGCGGGTCGGGACGATCGAGGCGCTCGCGTTCGCGACCGTCCTCACAGCCGTCCTGTCGACGGTGATCCTGCTCGCCGCGCGCCAGAGCGTCGCGGGCTTCGCCGACGGCGTTCGCGCCCCGATCTGGATGTGGGCCGCCGGGCTGATGGGCCTGATCGTCATCCTCTCGATCACGTTCGCGACGCCGAAGATCGGCGCGACGGCGACGATCGGGCTGCTGATCGCGGGACAGCTGTCGATGGGCGCCGTGATCGACCGCTTCGGCCTGTTCGGGCTGGAGCAGATCCAGGTCGGCTGGCCGCGCTACCTCGGGATCGCACTGCTTGCGGTCGGCGCCGCGCTCTCGCTCAAGAAGTAGGCGGCTCGCGGACGGCGCCGAGCAGCGCCCAGCCGGCGAGCGGTGCGCGCGCCGCGAGCAGGAACCCGGTCCGCCACGAGCTGAGCGCGACGACCGTCGCGAACGCCGGCGGGATCACGACGCCCGAGACCGAGAGCACGGTCTGCTGGAAGCCGATCGCGGCGCCGCTCCGCGCTGTGCCCGCGAGCTCGGCCGCCGCGACGAACGAGAGGCCGTTCCAGGCGCCCGAGAGAGCCGTCGCCGTCACGAGCAGCGGCACCACCACCGCGTTGCCCGCGCCGAGGAACACCGCTGCGCCCGCGAAGACAATGGTCGTCGCGACGCCGATCCGTCGGAGCGGGACGATCCGCGAGCGGAGGACGTCGGACCAGCGACCGGCTCCGAGCCGGAGAAGCATCGCTCCCGCCTGAGCGACGGCCAGGATGCCCGCCGCGCCGGCGGCGGAGAAGCCGCGCTCGTCGTGCAGGTAGAGCACGAGGAAGCTGAACAGCACCATCTGCGCGGTCACGTAGAGGCCGCTGCCGCCGCAGAGCAGCCAGAGCCGGCGGTCGCGGAGGGTCCACTCGACCTCCTCGACGTCGACGCCCTCGCTCGGCAGCTCGCGCACGACTGCGTAGCCGATCAGCGCGGTGACGAGGCAGAAGCCGCCGAGGAAGAGAAAGGCGGCGTCGACGCCGCCGCTCTCGGCGAGCCTCGGCAGCGCGAGAGCGCCGACGATCCCGCCGATCGGCACAGCCGTCTGCCGAACGCCGAACGCAAGCCCGCGCTCGCTCGGTCCGAACCACTGCATGACCGCGCGTCCGCTCGCGGACTGAACGCTCGCGCCGACGCCGCCGGCGAGAGCGAGCACGGTGCCGGCGATCCAGGGCGACTCCGGGACGGTGAGCACGCCGAGCAGAAGCCCGCAGCCCGCGAGCCCGAACGTGAGCGCTCGGCGCTCGCCGACGCGGTCGGTCACGAGCCCCCAAGGGAGCAGTGCGACGGTCAGGCCGACCCACTGGGCCGCGAGAAAGAGGCCGACTCCCTGCAAGCCGATTCCGTACTCCTCCCGCAGCGCCGGCGCCATCGCGGGCAACCCGAGCGTGATCGTGGAGAAGCTCGCCTGCGCGGCGGTGCCCGCAGCGAGCACCGCCCAGCGGTACCGGGAGCCGCGCGTTACAGGCCGAAGGGGTTGTACGGCTTCGCGCCCGTGGAGACGAGCACGCTCTTCGTCTCGAGGTAGAGCTCGAGCGTCTCGAGCCCGAGCTCGCGCCCGAAGCCCGACTGCTTGTACCCGCCGAACGGGATTCCCGGGAACGCCGTGTACGGCGTGTTGATCCCGATCATCCCGGACTTGATCTGCCGCGCGAGCCGGTGGCCGCGCGCGGGGTCGCCCGTCCAGACGGTCGCAAACAGCCCGTACTTGCTCTCGTTCGCGATCCGTACGGCGTCCCTCTCGTCGGCGAACGGGATCACGGTCACGACCGGGCCGAAGATCTCCTCCTGCGCGACCTCCATCGCGTTGTCGACCTTGGCGAGCACGGTCGGCCGATAGAACGCCCCCTTGCCGTCGCCGGCCTCGCCGCCGGTCACGACCTCGGCGCCCTCCTCGCGCCCGCGCTCGACGAACCCGTGCACGCGGTCGCGATGGCTCGTGCTGATCAGCGAACCGACCTGCGTCTCGGGGTCGAGCGGGTCGCCGACCTTCAGGGAGCCCGCGTGGCCGGCGAACTGCGCGACGACGTCGTCGTAGATCGACTGCTCGACGAGGAGCCGCGACCTCGCCTCGCAGCTCTGGCCCGCGGAGTAGTAGATCGACCAGACCGAGCTCGGGATCGCGTCCGCGAGGTCGGCGTCGGCGAACAGCAGGTTCGGGCTCTTGCCGCCGAGCTCGAGCGTGAGACGCTTGATCGGCTCGGAGCAGAGCCGCATGATCTCGCCGCCCGTCTTCGTCGAGCCCGTGAACGCGACCTTGTCGACGCCGGGGTGCTTGACGAGGTACGACCCCGTCGTCGGGCCGTCGCCCGGGACGACGTTGAGGACGCCCGGCGGGAGCCCCACCTCGACCGCGAGCTCGGCGAGGCGGAGCGCGGTCAGCGGCGTCTGCGGGTCCGGCTTCAGCACGATCGCGCAACCGGCGGCGAGTGCGGGCGCCACCTTCCAGGTGCTCATCATGAACGGGTAGTTCCAGGGGACGATCTGCCCGCAGACGCCGACGGGCTCCTTCTGCGAGTAGAAGAGGAGCGAGCCGCCGACCGGGTTCGACCGCCCGGCGATCGACGCGATCGCCGACGCGAAGAAGCGATAGTGGTCGACCGCCACCGCGAGCTCGGCCTTGACCGACGAGATCGCCTTGCCGACGTTCCGCGCTTCGAGCTCGGCGAGCTCCTTGCGGTTCGCGACGATCGCGTCGGCGAGCGCGTGCAGCAGGCGCGAGCGCTCGTTCGGCGGCGTCTTCCCCCAGGCGCCCGAGAGCGCGGCCTGCGCAGCGTCGACGGCGCGGTCGACGTCCTGCTCGCCGGCCATCGCCGCCCGCGCGAGGGGCTCGCCGGTCGCCGGCTCGGTCAGGTCGCGCAGCTCGCCGGAGGCGGGCTCGGCCGACTCGCCGTCGATGAAGAGCCCGTACTCGCGCCCGGTCGCGACCGCCATCGCGCCAACCCTAAACGAAGGTCGGTTTGCGCGGTCCTGGATCCAGGGTAGGCTCGTTTCATGGCCGAGACCGTCCAAGTCGAGGCAGCTCGGATCCCAGATCGCGACCGCCTGCTCGAGCTCCTCGTCGAGCACGGCCTCGCGGCGGAGCCGGTCGGCGAGGTCGAGCTCAAGATCCCGTGCGACGAGGCCGACGAGGCCGCGTGCGACGAGGTCATGGAGCACGTCGAGAGCGTCGTCTTCGACCTGGGCGCGCCCTTCGTGCCGATCAAGCACGAAGGCGTGATCTACGTGCGCCCGCCCATCGCTTGACCGCGAAAAGTGCTGCGCACTTTTCGCGGGTTCGGCCGTAGCTGACCTTCATCGGCTAGAGCTCCCGGCGCGGCCGAGCCGCGCCTCCGCCTCGACTCAGGGTCCCTGCCTACGGAACACCCAGCTCGCCCAGCGGAGTGCCGTCGTCACACGCGAAAGGTCCCTCGCGCCGACGCTCTTCGACGTACACCCCGACCTCGCTTCTCCGCACGTGGTGGAGCAGCGCGCAGTCGAAATGCCGGAGTTCGGCGGGATCTTCGACTTCCT
>JAICPI010000001.1 GCA_025929895.1 Thermoleophilia bacterium | reverse complement strand
GAAGCTGTCGGACGGCGGGGGCGACGTCCGCTTCCTCGTCCAGGGGACGCTCTACTCCGACGTGATCGAGTCCGGCGGTAGCGAGGGCGTTGCCGCGAAGATCAAGTCGCACCACAACGTCGGCGGCCTGCCCGAGCACATGGAGATGGAGCTCGTCGAGCCGCTGCGGCTGCTCTTCAAGGACGAGGTGCGGCGCGTCGGCGTCGAGCTCGGGCTGGCCGAGCGGATGGTGTGGCGGCACCCATTCCCTGGGCCCGGTCTCGCGATCCGGATCATCGGCGAGGTCACGCCGGAGCGCCTGGAACTGCTGCGCGAGGCGGACGCGATCCTGCTCGAGGAGATCCGGCGCGCCGGGCTCTACCGCGAGCTCTGGCAGTGCTTCGCCGTGCTGCCCGCGATCCGGTCGGTCGGCGTGCAGGGCGACGAGCGCACGTACGAGTACCCGATCGTGATCCGTGCGGTCACCTCGGAGGACGCAATGACCGCGGACTGGGCTCGGCTGCCGTACGACCTGCTCGAGACGATCTCGTCGCGAATCATCAACGAGCTGCCGGGGATCAACCGCGTCGCGCTCGACCTGAGCTCGAAGCCGCCGGCGACGATCGAATGGGAGTAGCGCGGGGAACCCGTGGTTCCCCCGCGAGTCCCTTCCTTCCAGTTCGGCGTCCCGGCCTTCGTTCGCTCACGGCGGGCAAAGCCCGGCCTCCGCGGCCGCGTCTGCGATCCATCCTTCGGCTAACCCGTGACGCGGAAGCTCTGCGCGCCCTCGGGCTGCTCGTCGCGCACCTCGATCTCGTCGACGCTCGCGCCCGGCGGGCCCTCGCGGCAGAACGCAACCAGGCGCTCGACCGCTTCCGGCGCGCCTTCGAAAACGGCCTCGACCGCTCCGTCGCGTGTGTTCCGGACCCAGCCGCCGACGCCGTGGCGCTGTGCGACCCGCCGCGTCGAGTCCCGGAAGAGAACGCCCTGCACCCGGCCGGTTACGACGACGCGCTTCCGGACGATCGCCATGGGGCCATTCTGGACACGTCCGGTGCCAGGCACCGGCCACGCCCGCAATGGGCGGTCCCGGCGGCGGGTGCAGGCGCTTCGTCGCCGAGGGGACATGTCCGGTGCCTGGCACGGGACATGTCTCGTAGGGTCAAGATCGATGCAGACGTTCGTGCAGGCGTTGGCGGACGCGCGCATCGGCGCGACGTACAACCAGTACGCCCACTCACCGCTGCGAAGGCGGCGGCTCGCCGACTACTTGGCAACCCGCAGCGGCTCACGGATCCTGCTCGTCGGGGAGGCCGCGGGGTACAACGGTGCGCGGGTCTCCGGGATCGCGTTCACGTCGGAGCGGCAGCTCACGGGGGGCGGTCCCGCGGAGCTCAGCGCGACGATCGTCCACCGCACGCTCGCCGAGTTGGGGATCGCGGACGACGTGCTGCTCTGGAACGTCGTGCCGACGCACCCGCACCGCCCGGGCGAGCCGCAGAGCAACCGCGCGCCGACGCGCGCGGAGATCGACGCGGCGGCGCCATTCCTCGCGGCCCTCGTGCGTGGCCGTCGTGTGCTCGCGGTCGGGCGCGTTGCCGAGCGCGTTCTCGAGGCCCCGTACGTTCGCCACCCGTCGCACGGCGGTGCCAGCGGGTTTCGTGAGACCCTGGCCGCATGCCTGAGCTGAACGTCCGGCGCAACACGATCCTCCTCGCTGCCACGCTGGCGGTGAACACCTGCCTCTTCCAGCTCGCAGCCGCGGTGAACTCGCTGACGTTCGTCGAGGTGACGGGCGTCACGGGCCTGCTCGGGCTCGGCCCCGCGATCTTCCTCGCCTCGTCCGGGTTCGCCGCGCTGCCGGCAGGACGGGCGATGGACCACTTCGGCCGGATCCCCGTGATGGTCGCGGGGTTCCTGATCGCCGCGGCCGGCTGCCTCCTGATCGCCCTCGCGACGCAGATCGACTCGACCGTCGCCGTCGTCCTCGGGATGGCGCTGACGGGCGCGGCCGGCGGCGTCGCGCTCCTGATCCGCACCGCGGCCGGCGACATGTACCCGCCGGAGCGCCGGGGGCGCGGGATCTCCTACGTCCTGTTCGGCTCGGTCTTCGGCGCGATCCTCGGGCCTGCGTTGTTCGGGCCGCTCTTCTCCGGCCGCGAGCTGGACGCCGAGTCGCTCACCGTGCCGTGGCTCGCCGCGGCGGGGATCGCCGTCGCGTCGCTTGCGATCGTCGCGTTCGTCCGCCCCGACCCGAAGGAGATCGCGGAGGCGATCGGCGGCACGTCACCCGACCGCCCCGCCGTGCCGGCGGCGCCGCTCCGCGAGATCCTCCGACGACCGGGCGTCGTCCCGGCGCTCGCAGCGGCGGTCGCGAGCTTCGCCGTGATGGTCTCGGTGATGAACCTGACCGGCTACGTCGTCGTCGAGCACCACGGGCACACGCAGGCGGACGTCTTCCCGATCATCGGCGCGCACGTGCTCGGCATGTACGCGCTCGTGCTCTTCGTCGGCTCGATGATCGACAGCATCGGCCGCAGCCGCTCGCTCTACGGCGGCCTCGTCCTGATGGGGCTCTCGTGCGTCGGGCTCGCGTGGTTCGAGAGCGTCCTCGGGACCAGCTTCCTGCTCTTCGGCGTCGGCCTCGGCTGGAGCATCTCCTTCGTCGCGGCGACCACGCAGCTGGCCGACATGGCGGCCCCCTCGGAGCGCGGCCGGTTGCTGGGGTTCAGCGACCGCCTCTCCGCGCTCACCGGCGCCGCCCTCGCGCTCCTCGGGGGACTCGCCCTGGACGGGCTCGGCGTCACGGCGCTGGCCGTAGGAGCGACGGTGCTCGTGCTCCTGCCGCTCCTCCGCCTGCTTCGACGGGAGCCGCCCACTGCTACAATCGCGCCCCGGCGGACGTAGCTTCCGCCGTCTCTTTTCGTGCCATGAAGACCTACACCGCAAAGCCCGGCGAGATCGAGCGCCGCTGGTACGTCGTCGACGCCGAGGGCCAGAACCTCGGGCGGCTCGCCACGCGCATCGCCGACCAGCTCCGCGGCAAGAACAAGCCGCAGTACACGCCTCACGTCGACACCGGCGACTTCATCGTCGTCGTCAACGCGGAGAAGATCGCCGTGACGGGCAAGAAGCTCGACGAGAAGATGTACTACCGGCACTCGGGCTACCCCGGCGGTCTCAAGCAGCGCACGCTGCGCGAGCAGCTCGACCGGCGCCCGACCGAGGTGCTGCGCGTCGCGGTGAAGGGCATGCTCCCGAAGAACAAGCTCGCGGCGCGTCAGCTGACGAAGCTGAAGATCTACGCAGGCCCTGAGCACCCGCACACCGCGCAGTCGCCCGAGCCGCTGGAGGTGCAGTAGTGGCGACACCGGCCCAGTACCAGGGCACCGGCAAGCGCAAGACGTCCGTCGCGCGGGTGATCCTTCGCCCCGGGGACGGCGCGACGTGGTTCAACGGCCGGACGCTCGAGGACTACTTCCCGCGCGACACCCACCGCAAGATGGTGCTCGCGCCGCTCAAGGTCGCGGGCGTGGAGGGCACGTACGACCTGCGCGTGCGCGTGCACGGCGGCGGGCCGTCGGGGCAGGCGGGCGCGGTGCGGCACGGGATCGCGCGCGCGCTCGTCGAGGCGGACCCCAACCTCCGAGTGCCGCTCAAGCGCGAGGGCTTCCTGACGCGAGACGCACGCATCGTCGAGCGCAAGAAGGCCGGCCTGCACAAGGCCCGCAAGGCCCCTCAGTTCTCGAAGCGTTAGCGTCCCCGCGTGCGGCGGTACTTCGGCACCGACGGTGTCCGCGGCATCGTCGGCGAGTTCCTGACCGAGGAGCTGGTCGAGCGGCTCGGCAGGGCCGCGACGCTGTGGACGGGGGTCGAGGCACGCGTCTTCATCGGGCGCGACACGCGGGCTTCGGGTCCCGCGCTCGAGCGCGCGTTCGCGCGCGGCGTCGTCTCCGCGGGCGGGCACGCGGTGCTCGGCGGCGTCCTGCCGACGCCTGCGGTGGCCCTGCTCCGGCTCGACCTCGGCGTCGTCATCTCCGCGTCGCACAACCCGCCCGAGTACAACGGCGTCAAGCTCTTCGACCGCGAGGGGCTCAAGCTCGTCGACGAGCAGGAGGAGCAGATCGAGGCGCTGCTCGACGCGCGCGCGACGAACGGCGGCACCGTCGACGAAGTCGGGATCGCCACGGACAGCTACCTCGAGCACGTGCTCGAGCGTTTCGGCTCGGACCTCTCGGGCCTCCGGATCGTCGTCGACTGCGCGAACGGCGCCTACGCCGGCCTCGCCCCGCAGGCGTTCGAGAAGCTCGGCGCCGAGGTGCACGCGATCGGCGACGAGCCCGACGGCGAGAACATCAACATCGGCAGCGGCGCCACCCACCTGCGCACCTTGCAACAGACTGTTACGAGGCTCGGCTTCGACCTCGGCGTCGCCTTCGACGGGGACGGCGACCGCATGCTCGCGGTCGACGCGAGCGGCAACGCGATCGACGGCGACCAGATCGTTGCCGTGCTCGCGCTCCACCGCCGCGTCGAGCTCGTCGCGGTGACGGTGATGACGAACCTCGGCTTCCACCGGCTGATGGAGGAGCACGGCATCCGCGTGGTCACGACCGACGTCGGGGACCGCTACGTGCTCGAGGCGCTGCGGCGCGAGGGCGGCGTGCTCGGCGGCGAGCAGTCGGGGCACGTGATCTGGCTCGACGGCCACGTGACGGGGGACGGCCTCGTGGCGGCGCTGCTCCTCTGCGCGGCGCTCGAGGGTCGCACGCTCGAGCAGGCGGTCTCGATGCTCGAGCGGCTGCCGCAGGTGAAGCGGGACGTGCGGGTCCGCACGAAGGAGATCCCGCCGGCGCTGCGCGAGGAGATCGACCGCGTGGGCACCGGAAACGGCGGCCGCGTGCTGGTTCGCGCCTCGGGAACCGAGCCCGTGGTGCGGGTGCTGGCCGAGGCGGAAACGCTCCCAGAGGCGGAGAACCTCTGTGGTACGATCGCCTCGCTCGTGGCACGACAGCTCGGCTGAATCCGGTTCTCGACGGGGAGAACCGGCGAGACAGCCGGGCTTTCGCATTTCCAGGAAGGACTCGGCTATGTGCGGGATCATCGGATACGTCGGGAGCCGCGAGGCGAAGCCCTTGCTGCTGCACGGCCTGAAGCGGCTCGAGTACCGCGGCTACGACTCGGCAGGGATTGCGCTCCGTGAGAACGGCGGGCTCGACTACGTGCGCGCCGTCGGCAACCTCGAGAACCTCGTCGAGGCTGCCGGCCCGAACGGCTCCGTCTCGAGCCACGGCCTCGGCCACACGCGCTGGGCGACGCACGGCGCGGTCACCGAGCAGAACGCGCACCCGCTGACCGGTTGCCCGGACGGCAAGGTCGCGATCGTGCTGAACGGCATCGTGGAGAACTACCGCGAGCTGAAGGCGTCGCTCGCGGAGGACGGGCACGAGTTCCACACCGAGACAGACGCCGAGGTCGTCGCGCACCTCGTCGAGCGCCACTACGACGGCGATCTCGTCGCAGCCGTGCGCGCCGCGTACGCCGAGCTCGAGGGGCACTTCGCGTTCGTCGTGATCCACCACGACCACGACGACCTGCTCGTCGGCGGCCGCCACCAGTGCCCGCTCGTGGTCGGCGTCGGCGAGGGCGAGATGTTCCTCGCGTCCGCGACGATGGCGTTCATGAACGAGACCCGGCGGATCCAGCTCGTCGAGGACGGCGAGGTCGTCGCGATCACCCCGGAGGGCGCGCAGTTCTACACGAAGGACGGCCCGGTCGAGCACAAGGAGATCGAGCCGGTCACCTGGGACGACGAGGAGGCCGAGAAAGGCGGCTACGAGACGTTCATGCTCAAGGAGATCTACGAGCAGCCGGACGCCGTGCGCGAGACGATCGGCGATCGGATCAGGCCGGGCGCGCGGCTCGAGCTCGAGGGCCTCGGCCTGACCGACAAGGAGATCCGCAACCTCCGGCGCATCGTCATCCTCGCGTGCGGAACTGCGTACCACGCCGGCGTCGTCGGCCGCTACATCATCGAGGAGTGGGCGCGGCTCCCGGTCGAGCCGGACATCGCCTCCGAGTGGATCTACCGCAACCCGGTGCTCTCGAAGGACACGCTCGTGATCGGGATCTCGCAGTCGGGCGAGACGCGCGACACGGTCGCCGCGATGAGGCTCGCGCGCGAGGCGGGTGCCAGGACCGTCGCGATCACGAACCAGATGGGCTCGCAGATCACCCGCGAGGTCGACTCCGTGCTCTATACACGCTGCGGCCTCGAGGTCGGCGTCGCCGCGTCGAAGACGTTCACCGCGCAGGTCGCGCTCCTGATCCTCGTCGCGCTCAAGCTCGCGCAGGTCCGGCGCGCGCTCTCCGAGGAGGACCACGGCTTCATCCTCGACGCGGTCTACCGGCTGCCCGAGCGGATCGCCGAGTTCCTCGACGGCGACCATCCGATCGAGGACATCGCCCAGCGCTACTACGAGAGGCCGTTCTTCCTCTACCTCGGCCGGCACATCGGGCTTCCCGTCGCGCTCGAGGGCGCACTCAAGCTGAAGGAGATCTCGTACATCCCGACGGAGGCGTACTCCGCGGGCGAGATGAAGCACGGGCCGATCGCGCTGCTCGAGGAGGGGACGCCCGTCGTGGTCGTCGCGACGAAGATCCACGTCTACGACAAGATCGTCTCGAACATCCAGGAGGTGCGCGCGCGCGGCGCGCACGTGATCGCGATCGCGACCGACGGCAACGAGGACATCCAGCACCACGCGGACGACGTCATCTTCGTCCCGAAGACCCCGGCGTTCCTCCAGGCCGTGCTGGCCGTGCTGCCGCTTCAGCTGCTCGCGTACCGGATCGCGCGCCTGCGCGGCCTCAACGTCGACCAGCCGCGCAACCTCGCGAAGACCGTCACCGTCGAGTAGCTAGCCGCCGTGCGTGTGGGTGTGACTCTCGCCCGCGACGGACAGCAGCAGGAAGGCGAGCAGGAAGCCGGCGATCGCGGTCACGGGCGCGAGTGAGACGTCGCGGTCGTTGCGCGCGCGGAAGGCCGCGAGGAGCCCGACCGCCTCGACGAGCTTCGTGGCGACACCAAGCGCATCGACAGGGTCGCCCCGCACCGCGTAGACGACGGGGTAGGTGAGCAGCAGGCTGCCGAAGAGCGCAGCCGCGGCGAGCGGGGCGATCCCGACCTCGACATGCGTGAGCGCGAACGCGACGACGGCCGCCGCAATGGCCGCCGCCGCGAACGAGCCCGCGAGGAGCAGCTCCCCCGAGTGCTCGAAGACGAGCGCCGAGTGGACGACCGCGCTCGTCGCGAGCGCCCCGATCGCGATCGTGCGCGGGCCCAGCGCCTGCCACAGGCTCTCCTGCCGCTCCTCCACGCGTGCCTCCATCTCCAGGTACTTCGTCGCCGGTCCCGGATCGGATCGTTACGGTGCCAGGGATGGCCGCGGACCGCAACGGGCTCGTGATCGTGGGCGGCGGGCTCGCGTCGGCCCGCGCGATCAAGGCCTACCGCGAGGCCGGCGGCGAGGCCCGCATCACGCTCATCTCGCGCGACACGATGTTGCCGTACCACCGGCCGCCACTCTCGAAGCGCTACCTGCGCGGCGAGACCACGGCCGAGGACGCGCTCGTCGAGAGCGAGGCGTTCTACCGCGACAACGACGTCGACGTCCAGCTCGAGACGACGGTCGAGGCGCTCGTCGTGGCCGAACGCAGGCTCCGCCTCGACGGCGGGACGGAGCGGGCGTTCGGTCAGCTGCTGATCGCGACCGGCGCCTCGCCGCGCACGCTCGACGTCCCCGGCTCGACGCTCGAGGGCATCTTCGCGCTGCGGAGGCTCGACGACTCGACGCGGATCCGGGCCGCCGCCGAGAAGGCGCGGCACGCCGTCGTCGTCGGCGCCGGGTTCATCGGGATGGAGGTCGCGGCGTCGCTGAGCCAGATGGGCCTCGAGGTCACGCTCGTCCACCGCGGCGAGGGGCTGTTCGAGATCCTGCGCGCGCGACCGCTGACGGTGTTCCTGAGCGAGCTGTACGGGCGCAAGGGCGTGCAGCTCCTACTCGGGGACGAGGTGGCCGCGTTCGGCGGACGCTCACGCATCGACGCGGTCGAGACGAAGCGCGACCGGACCGCGCAGGCCGAGCTCGCGGTGGTCGGCGTCGGCGTCGAGCCGGGCACCGCGTGGCTCGAGGGCAGCGGGCTGCGGCTCGACGACGGCATCGTCGTCAACGAGCGCTTCGAGACCGGCGTCGAGGGGATCTGGGCCGCGGGTGACGTCGCGCGGTTCTACGACCCGCTGTTCGAGAAGCACCGCCGGATCGAGCACTGGTCGAACGCGAACTACGCGGGCGCCGAGGCCGGCAAGCTGATGGCCGGCGGCGAGGGCGGCTTCGACATCGTCTCGACCTTCTTCACCGAGGTCTTCGGGATCACGATCAAGCTGTTCGGCGACGTCGACGAGTTCGACGAGGTCGTGTTCCGCGGTGCGATCGACGGCTCCGCGATCGGCTTCTACCTGCGCGGCGGCCGCCTCGTCGCCTGCCTCGTCCTCGATCAGGACGAGGAGACCGAGAACCGGCTCAAGGAGCTGCTGAAGGCGCGGGCCACGGTCCGCGACCCCGAGCGGCTCGGCAGCGAGTCCGTCGGGTTGGACGAGCTCTTCTCGGCCTAGGAACATCTGGCGATCGGGGGATGAGCAGCTCGGTCGATCCGGTCGATGGCCAAGCGATGCGACTCGTAACCCGGCACCCATTCCTGTTGGCCGCGCTCGTCGTCGTCGTGGCGTTCGTGGCTGCCGGGGAAATTCGCAGCATCGAGCCGGACGTCTCGGTGGTCTGTCACCCCCCGTACGGGGCTGCGAACTGCACCGAGAGCCGACGGTCGGCCTGGATCGATCTGGCTGCGATCTTCGTCGCGCTCAGCGGCCTTGCCGGCGCCGCCGCGACCGTCGTTGCCCGCCGCCGACGAACTCGGTCATGGAAGTCGCTCGCGCGCGTCGCCGCCGTGTGTCTCGGGATCGCGGTCGTTTCGTATGCGGCGTTGGTCCTGGTCGTCGTGGCACTCATGTGACCTCCTAGTCGAGCTCGCGCCGCAGGCGCTTCGTCTGGGCTCGCCGGCGCTTGTCCTCGAGCCGCCGTTCCCGCGCGGCCGCGGTCGGCTTCGTCGGGACGCGCTTCCGCTCGACGCGGAGGGCGTCGCGCAGCTGCACTGCGACGCGCTCGACCGCGAGCTCCCGGTTCCGCCACTGGCTCCGCTCGTCCTGCGCGACCGCACGGATCACGGGGCCGGCCCGGCCGAGGACGCGCTGCTTCTGGCGGTCGGTCAGCGCCGACGAGGCCTCGACGTCGAAGAGCGCCTCGACCCGCGTCTCCGATGTGTTCGCGTGCTGGCCGCCGGGACCGCTCGAGCGCGAGAAGCGCAGCTCGAGCTCGTCCAACGGGATCGCAACGCTTCGCGTCACGCGGATAGAGTCGCCCGGCATGAGGCGGATTCTGACGAGTGGCCGCGAAGGCGGGCTTTGCCCGGTTTCGCTTCCGGGCCTCGATGGATTCGGCGTCCCGGTTGCCGATCGTCGTGACGCCCGAAGGGCGCCGGATCGCGAACCGTAGTGGCCGCGATTCTGCTCGATGTCGACGGGGTGCTGCACGTCTCCGGGCAGCCGATCCCCGGTGCGGCCTCCGCCGTCAACCGGCTCCGCGCCGACGGGCACCGGCTCCGCTTCGTCACGAACAACACGACGCGGTCGCGGGCGGCACTGGCCGGCGAGCTGCGGGCGATGAACGTCGAGCTCGACGACGAGGAGCTCCAGACGACCCCCCGCGCAGCCGCGGGCGCGCTGGCGGGACGCCGCGTCCTGGCGCTGACGATGCCGGCGATCATCGAGGACCTCGAGGGCGTGCAGCTCGTCGGCGAGTCGGCCGAGATCGTGCTGATCGGCGGCGCGGACGAGGGGCCGGAGACGAACAACGTCTTCTCGTACATGAACCTCGCGCGCGCGTTCGCCGAGCTCGACGCCGGAGCAGACCTCTACTGCCTGCACAAGAACCCGTGGTGGCAGACCTCGCGCGGGCCGCTGCTCGACTCGGGCGCGTTCGTCGCCGGGCTCGAGTACGCGACGGGGCTCGAGGCGACGGTGCTCGGCAAGCCGAGCCCGACGTACTTCCTCGCGGCGCTCGAGGCGGTGGACGCCGACCCGGAGCTGACGTGGATGGTCGGGGACGACGTCGAGGCCGATATCGGCGGCGCGCAGAAGCACGGGATGAAGACCGCGCTCGTGCGCACCGGCAAGTTCCGGCCGGACGCGGTCGAGCGGTCGCGGATCATGCCCGACGCGATCCTCTCCTCGGTCGCCGACCTGCCGGAGTGGCTCGACCGGAGCGCATGAAGGTCGGGGTCGACCTGATCGAGATCGACCGGGTCCGGAAGGCGCTCGACCGGTATCCGCGCTTCCGCGAGCGCTGCTTCACCGACGCGGAGCGCGCGTACTGCGACTCGCGACCCAACCCGGCCGAGAGCTACGCAGGCCGCTTCGCCGGCAAGGAGGCCGTCGGCAAGGCGCTGGGCGTCGGCGTGCGCTTCACGTGGAAGGAGATCGAGATCGTCGGCCGCCCGAAGCCGGGCGTGCAGCTGTCCGGGCGCACGCGGGGCGCGTGGGAGCGGCTCGGGAGCGGCGAGATCGACCTCTCGATGACGCACTCGCGCGAGCTCGCGGCCGCGATCTGCATCGTCTCCTGACGATGTTCGAGCCGCTCTACACGGCGGAGGAGATGCGCGCCGCAGAGCAGGGCCACGACGTCGACGAGCTGATGGAGCGTGCGGGGCGGGGTGTCGCGGAAGAGATCCTTCGCCGGTTCCCCGACGCGAGGCGGATCGCCGGGGTTTGCGGCAGCGGCGCGAATGGCGGCGACGCGCGGATCGCGCTCCGCATCCTCCGCGAGGCAGGGATCGACGCGGTGGAGACCGACGACTTCGACGGCGCGGACGTGATCGTCGACGGTCTCCTCGGCACGGGCCTGCGCGACGCGCCGCGGGACGAGGCCGCTGCGCGGATCGAGCAGATCAACTCCGCGCGGCTGCCCGTCGTCGCCGTCGACGTGCCCTCGGGCGTCGACGCGTCGACGGGGGAGACCCACGGGCGGGCAGTGCGGGCCGCGTACACCGTGACGTTCCACGGGCGAAAAGTCGGGCTCGAGGTGGCGCCCGGGCGCTTCCACGTCGGGACCGTCTCGGTGGTCGACATCGGGCTTTCGCACGCCGACGAGACCTCGCATCGGCTGGTCACGCGCGAAGCGCTGCGGCTGGTGCCCCGGAGAGGGCCGACCGACAACAAGTACACGGCGGGCTCCGTGCTCGTCGTGGGCGGCTCCCGCGGGCTGACCGGTGCAGCGTGCCTCGCGGCCGAGGCCGCCTTCAGAGCCGACGCCGGCTACGTCGCCGTCGCCGCTCCGGCCGAGTCGCTTCCCGTGCTCGAGGTTCGACTGCTCGAGGCGGTCAAGCGCCCGCTCGAGGAGGTCTTCGACGCGGTCGGACGCGCCGATGCGCTGGCGCTCGGCCCCGGTCTGGGGCCGGGGCACGAGGGCCTCGTCCGCCGGTTGCTCCAGGAGACGAACCTCCCTGCCGTCGTCGACGCGGACGGCCTGCGCGACCTCGAGCCCTTCCGTCGCGATGCGCACACCGTGCTCACCCCGCACGAGGGCGAGCTGGGCCGCCTGCTCGGCGAAGACTCGGAGTGGGTTGCGGCGCACCGGCTCGAAGCGCTCCGCCGCGGGGTCCAGCGCTTCGGCGGGTGGGTCGTGCTGCTGAAAGGGGCGGACACGCTCGTCGGCACGCTCTCAGGGCCGACGCTCGTCGTCGCCGCCGGACCTCCGTCGCTCGCGACCGCAGGGACGGGCGACGTGCTCACAGGCGTGATCGCAGCGTTTCTTGCCAAGGGCCTCCACGCACCGATCGCGGCCGCCGTCGGTGCAGTCGCCCAGCAGGAGGCCGCCTCGATCCTGAACCCGCAGACCGGCGTCGTCGCCAGCGATGTCGTTGCTGCTCTGCCAGAAGCGATCGATGCACCGCTCTGAGATCACGATCGACCTGGGCGCCGTGCGCCGCAACGTGAAGACACTGCTCCGCGCGCTCGACGGCACCGGCCTGTGGGCGGTCGTGAAGGCGAACGGGTACGGGCACGGCGCGGTCGACGTGGCCGGGGCCGCGCTCGGCTCGGGGGCGAGGGCCGTGTGCGTCGCAACCGTCCCGGAGGCGCTCGAGCTCCGGCACGAGTTCCCCGCGGAGCGCATCGTGGTGCTCGGGCCGGCGGAGGGCCGAGACGTCGCGCACGCGCGCGACGCCGGGCTCGAGCTGTGCGTGTCGTCGAGCGAGATCCCCGATCGCGTGCGCGTGCATCTCAAGCTCGACACCGGCATGGGACGGTACGGGCTTTCGGAGGTCGTCGAGGCGCCGGAGATCGTCGGGCTGATGACGCATCTCGCCACCGCCGACTCGGACCGCGAATTCGCGCTCGCGCAGGTCGAGCGCTTCGAGGAGCTCACCTCGTCGTACGCGCACCTCACCCGGCACGTCGCGAACAGCGCCGCCGCGCTGCGGCTCCCCGAGGCCCGCTTCGACGCGGCGCGTTGCGGCGTCGCGATCTACGGCCTGTCGCCGTTCGGCGAGGACCCGTCGGCGGACGGGCTCGAGCCCGCGCTGCGCTGGGAGAGCCACCTCGCGCAGGTGAAGCTGCTCCAACCCGGGGAGAGCACGGGCTACGGGCGGCGGTTCGTCGCGGAGCGCCCGACGTGGATCGGCCTCGTGCCGGTCGGCTACGCCGACGGCTTCCCTCGCGCCGCGACCGGCACGACCGTGCGTGTCGCGGGGGAGCCGTGCCGCGTCGTCGGCACGATCTCGATGGACTCGCTCGCCGTCGAGCTCGCTCGGGAGCTGCCGCTCGGCTCCCCGGTCGTGCTCGTCGGCCACGGCGTCACGCTCGAGCAGCACGCGGGCGTCGCCGGTTCGATCAACTACGAGCTCGCGACGCGCATCGAGACGCGGCCCGAGCGCGCGCGGCGGCTGGTGATCGATTCGTGAGCGGGCACGCCCACCACGACCATCTCGCCGGCGTCGTCGACTTCGTCCAGCCCACCGGCGACGAGCGCGTGCTCGACGTCGGCACCGGCGCCGGAGCGCTCGCGTTCGCGCTGGCGCCGCACGTCCGCGAGGTCGTCGCCGTGGACGTCGACGCCGAAAAACTCGAGCGCGCGCGCACGCACACCGGCCACGCCAACGTCGAGATCCGGGAGGCCGACGCCGCCCACCTTCCGTTCGAGCTCGGCGAGTTCGATCTCGTCTGCGAGCGCGCGGTGCTCCACCACGTGCCGCGCCCGGAGCTCGTCGTTGCGGAGATGACGCGCGTGACCCGGCCCGGCGGGCACCTCCTGGTGATCGACCAGCTCGCGCCGATCGATCCGCTCGTCGCGCTCGAGCTCGACCGCTTCGAGCGCGCGCGCCACGCGTCGCACACGCGGCTGCTCTCCGACGGCGACCTGCGCGCGTTCTTCGAGATGAACAACCTCGTGCTCCTGCGCTCGCGCTTCGAGACGATCAGCCGCGCGCTCGACCCCTACTTCGAGGTCGCAGGCTGCGAAGGCGCCCCGCGCGAGGAGGCCCGGCGGCTCGCGCCGGGCGACCCGTACACCGTCGAGCTCGGGTGGTACCTCCTGCGGCGCTGAGCTACGTCGTGCGCCGGTAGCCCTTGCCGCCGACGCGGCCGATCAGGCGTGGCGCCAGCACCTGCGCGATCGCGAAGACGCGGTACCAGCGCGGGATGAAGACCTGCGATCGGTTCTTCTCGACCGCGCCGACGACGCGGTCGGCGACGACGTCGACCTCGATCACCGCGCGCCGGAAGAACGGCGACGCCAGCGCCGTGCGCTGCGGGAACCCCTCCGTTTCGACGAACCCTGGGTAGATCGAGTGCACCTTGATCCCACGGGGGCGCAGCTCCGCGGTCGTCGCGCGGGAGAACGCCGCCTGGGCGTGCTTCGCGGCGGAGTAGGGGCCCGACGGCGCGAACGCGACCGTCCCGGCGACCGACACGATGTTGACGACATGCGCGTCGGGCGCGGCCGCCTCGAGCCCGCGCAGGAAGGCGCGCAGGCACCAGACGCCGCCGAGGTAGTTGGTGCGCAGCACCTGCTCGAGCAGCGCGGGCTCGATCTGGGTGAACCCCTTCCGGCCGGGGATGCCGGCGTTGTTGACGAGCAGGCTCACCTGCGGATGACGCGAGAGGACGCTCGCGGCGGCCCGCTCGACCGCCTCGCGGTCGGTCACGTCGCAGACCTCGTACTCCCCGTCGAGCTCGTTCGCGAGCGCACGGAGCCGCTCCTCGCGCCGCGCGAGCAGGACGCAGCGCCACCCGTCGCGCGCGAGCCGTCGGGCGATCGCCTCGCCGATGCCGCTCGACGCGCCTGTGACGACGGCTAGCCGCAAGCGCGGACGCTGCGCGTCGCGCGCGCCTCGCGGCCGCTCGCGTCTCGCACGACGACGGAGAGGGTGTGCCGGCCGCGTGCCGCTCGCCCCGACTGCCAGAACGCGGCGTAGAGCTGGTCGTCGCTCGACGGCGTCAGCCGCGCGACGCGCCGCTTTCCGTCGAAGAACGTGATCGTGCGGATCCGGCGGTCGGAGTCGGCCGCCACGAGCAGGCGCTGCCGCGGACGCGCGACGCACTGCGAGCGCTCCGGCTCGAGCCACGTCACCGTCGGCCCCGCGACTGCTCGCAGCCGCACGTCGACGACGGCGGTGTTCGGGAGGATCGCCCCGCCGGGCGTCGACGCGTTCTTCGCCTCCTGGAAGTCCGACGCGAGGATCGAGGCCGAGGTGTTGCCCGTCGCGACGCGCGGAGCCGCCGGGGGGAGCCCGAAGAGCGCGTACCCGGACACGGGGTCGTAGGCGGACGCGCCGACGAGCGCGCGGTTGTACGCGAGCACGAGCGACGTCGGATCGACGCCGGAGTCCGCGCCGCGCGCGGGGAAGTCGATCACCCGCGCGATCACGAGCGGGCGCCCGGCGGTCATCCTCGCGGTCACGAGCCGGACGACCGGTGGGTAGAGGTCGTTCAGCCACGACTTGAGCACGTACTCGCCGTGCAGCGGCTGGCCCGTGAACTCGTCGCGTCCGGAGTCGACGGAGATCCAGTAGCGCTTCGGCCGCGGGAACGTGAGCCCCGCGGCGCCGATGTCGAACTGGTAGCCGAACGTGTAGTTGTTGACGTTCACGGGCGTCGCCGTCTGCCCCTGCACGTCGTTCTCGTCCGGCGAGCCGAGGATCCACGGATCGATGCGTGCGCCCGCGCTCGATGCCCAGACGGCCGCTCCGAAGTTCACAGCGGGCTCGTCGAGCAGGTAGGTGTAGAGGTCCTCGCCGCCGTCCTGCACCATCGGCGGCCCGTTGTTGTAGTCCGGCGGCGCGCCGAAGGGCCACGTCGGGAAGCGGTAGACGCTCGCGTGCGACGCGCCGCTTCGCGTGTCGCCGACGTTGAACTCGCGCAGCGGCTGCGACGGCCGCAGCTCGAGGCCGGGACGCGTGACCGCGACGTAGTACGGGATCCGCCGCGTCGTCTCGCCGCGGCGCAGCACGATGAAGCCGTAGTTGTCGCCCGCGACCGCGGTGGTCGCCGAGCGGACGGTGACGCCGAGGCGCGCGCCGCCGCCGGGCGCGATCGTGACGACGGGGTCCGCCTCGATCGTCGTCCCGGCCGACGCCGACTGCGGGCGCACCTCGACCGACCAGCCGCCGCCCCCGCCGCCTGCGTCCGTGAGCTGCACGGCGAGCGCGCGCGAGCGCGCGCCCTGGTTGACGTTCAGGTCGCCGAAGGAGAGCGAGACCGGCTCGGTGAAGAGCAGCGGCTCGTCGGCGCGGAGGACGTCGACGAGCCCTCCGCCCTGGAGCACGACGGGCGCCTCCTGCGTGCGGGCGGTGTTCCCCCACGCGGGCCCCGCGGTCGAGACGAACGCCGAGCGCATCTGGTGCGGCGTCCACGACGGGTGCGCCTGGAGCAGCAGCGCGGCGGCGCCCGCGACGTGGGGCGCGGCCATGCTCGTCCCGTCGAAGACCGCGAACGGCGAGCCGTTGCCCGCGGACTCGGGCGAGGTGGAGGAGAGGATCTGCCCGCCGGGCGCGGCGACGTCGGGCTTGAGCGCGTGGCCGAAGTTGGTCGGCGCCGCGGACGAGAAGCTCGTCACGATCCCGCTGCGGCCGGTGACGATCTCGAGCGGGTTCCGCTCGGCGCGGACGGTGGTCCTCCCTCCGGTCTGTGCCATGAACGCACGGAGCTGCTGGCCGTCGAGGTCGGCGATCATTCCCGAGGGCACCGAGAGCTGGAGTGGGATCGGGTTCGCCTCGCCGAAGCGGTTGTCGATGATCACGATCCCGATCGCGCCCGCCGCACGCGCGCGGTCGGACTTCGACGCAAACGTGCAGACGCCGCGCGACACGAGCGCGACGGCGCCAGCGAGAGAGCCGGCGGGCAGCGGGTTCGAGCGCTCGTCGTTCGGATCGCCGGCGATCCCGCAGAGCCGCGTGTCGACCGGGCGCCCGTTCGCGCCGAGGATCGACGTCACGTCGACGAGCGTGGCCTGGTTCGGCGCGGCCGGGACGTCGAACGCGGCCGCGATCGGGATCGTCCGCAGCGACGCGGGCGCATCCGCGGCGAGCACGTGGAGCGGTGGCGCGTAGACGTGGACGTTCGAGGTCGCCGCGACCGAGATCGCGGCGTCGGCGACGCCGGGCGACCCGACGGTCCCGAAGCCGAAGTCGTCGCGGTCGTTGCCGGCCGAGATGACGGGGACGACGCCTGCGCGCGCCACGTTCGCGACCGCCTCGAGAATCGGGTCGGTCGCGGGGTCGCCCATCGCGCCGCCGCCGGAGAAGTTGATCACGTCCATCCCGTCCTCGACCGCCGACTCGAAGGCCTCGATGATCTCGGCCGAGTTCGCGACGTAGCCGATCGGCGTGGGCGCGTTGAAGACGCGGTAGTTCCCGATCCATGCGCGGGGCGCGACTCCCGACAGCCCCGGCGTCGCGGGGTGGTCCGGCCCCGCCGTTGCGAGCGTGTTCGCGTTGCCGGCCGCGATCCCGGCGACGTGCGTGCCGTGGAAGGAGATCCGCGGGACGAACGCCTCGCGGCCCTGTCGGCCCGAGTTCGGGCCGGGGAACGACTTCGCGACGATGATCTTGCCGTTCACCCACGGCCGGCCGCCGCGCGGGAAGCCTGCGGGGTACGAGAAGCCGTCGCCCTGGAGGAACGGGTTGCGCGGGTCGACCCCGTCGTCGACGATCGCGATCTTCATGCCGTCCCCGTGGAGCCCGCGGAGCGCCGAGAACGACGCGGCGCGGATCACCTCCGGGCCGCGGTTCGCGGCGAGCGTGTAGCGGACGTTCGAGTACACCTGCGCGACGAGCCCGAGGCGCAGCAGCTGCGGGAGCTTCCTCGTGGGCAGGTCGACCGTGAAGCCGTTCAGCACCACGCGGTAGCGCTGCTTGACGCGCGCCTCGGGGATCGCGCGGGTGAGGCGCGCGGCGGCGCTGCGCTGCCGCGCCGCGAGCTGCGCGAGATACGCGCGCGAGCCGGCGGAACGGGCATTCAGCTTCGTGCGCGCGCGGATCTGGAGGGCGCGCGCACCGTATGCGGCGAGCGGCGCGCCGTGCAGGCGGACGACGACGGTGACGCGTCCGGCGTCGTGGCCCGGCGGCACGTAGAGCGAGCCGGCCCGGACGAGCGGCGCCTGCCCGGCCTCGGTCACGGGCCGTGCGACCGGCTCGAACGCGGCCGAGGCGGGGACGGCGGACCCGAGCGCCGCCAGCGAGACGAGGAGGACGATCGGGCGGCGCAAGAGCCACAAACTAGCCTAGAGTCCTGCGGAATGGCACCCCCCGGGCGATTCGAGGGTAAGGCCGCCCTCGTCCTCGGCGTCGCCAACAAGCGCTCGATCGCGTGGGCGATCGCGAAGCGGCTCGCGGACGAGGGGGCGAAGCTCGCGTTCACCTACCAGGGCGAACGGATCGAGAAGGGCGTCCGCGATCTCGCCGAGTCCGTCTCCAGCCCACTCGTGACCGCCTGCGACGTCCGCTCGGACGCCGACGTCGAGCGGGTCTTCGCCGAGGCGGCCGAGACGTTCGACGGGGGCCTCGACCTGCTCGTCCACTCCGTCGCGTTCGCCGCGGCCGAGGACCTCGAGGGCCGCTTCGTCGACACGCCCCGCGACCGGTTCTGGACGGCGCTCGACGTCAGCGCCTACTCGCTCGTCTCGTGCGCCCACGCGGCCGAGCCGCTGATGGCGGCGCGCGGCGGCGGCTCGATCGTGACGATGACCTACCTCGGAGGCGAGCGCGCGGTGCCGCACTACAACGTGATGGGCGTCGCGAAGGCGACGCTCGACGCGTCAGTCCGCTACCTCGCGTGGGACCTCGGGCAGAAGGACATCCGGGTGAACGCGATCTCGGCAGGCCCGGTGCGGACGCTCGCCGCGCGCTCGATCGCGGGCTTCCCGACGATGGAGGCGATCGTCGAGGAGCGTGCGCCGCTCCATCGCCACATCGGCGCCGACGACGTCGGCTCGGCCGCGGCGTACCTGCTCTCCGACGAGGCGCGCAACGTGACCGGGACGATCCTGTACGTCGACTCGGGCTACCACGCGATGGGGATGTAGCCCTCCGGTAGCGTCAGGCGAATGCCCGAGTCTCCCGCCGTCGAGACCCACGGCCTGAGCAAGCACTACGGCGATGTGCACGCGCTGCGCGACGTCGACCTCCGCGCGGAGACCGGCAGCGTGTTCGGGCTGCTCGGCCCGAACGGCGCCGGCAAGACGACGGCCGTGCGCATCCTGACGACGCTGCTCCAACCCGACGGCGGGACCGCGCGCGTCGCCGGCTTCGATGTCGTCAAGCAGGCCGCGCAGGTGCGCGAGCGGATCGGGCTCGCGGGCCAGTACGCCGCGGTCGACGAGAACCTGAGCGGCTTCGAGAACCTCGAGATGGTCGGGCGCCTCTACCACCTCGGCCCCCGCGCCTCGAGGGAGCGCTCGCGCGAGCTGCTCGAGGACTTCCAGCTCGCCGCCGACGGCGACCGGCTCGTCGGGACGTACTCCGGCGGGATGCGCCGCCGGCTCGACCTGGCGGCGGCGCTCGTCGCGCGGCCGCCGCTCCTCTTCCTGGACGAGCCGACGACCGGGCTCGACCTGCGCAGCCGCCTCGGCCTCTGGGAGGCGATCGAGCAGCTCGTCGCCGAGGGGACGACGGTCGTGCTCACCACGCAGTACCTCGACGAGGCCGACCGCCTCGCCGAGCGTATCGCGGTGATCGACCAGGGGCGCGTGATCGCGGAAGGAACCCCGCGCGAGCTGAAGGAGCAGATCGGCGGCGACCGGCTGGAGGTGCAGCTCTGCCCGGGCGCCGACGGCGAGGCCGCCGTGAGCGCCCTCGCGGGCGTCGCCGACGGCCGTCCCGAGCTCGTCGACGGGCTCGTCCGCGTGCCGCTGCGCGAGCGGAGCGGCGCGATCACGGCCGCGGTGCGCCGGCTCGACGAGGCCGGCGTTCGGATCGACGACATCGCCCTGCGCGAGCCGACGCTCGACGACGTCTTCCTCCAGCTGACCGGGCACCACGTCGAGCAGGACGACGAGCCCGCGGAGCGGTGAACGCCGTCACCGACACGCTCGTCCTCGCCAAGCGGAGCCTGCTGCGGATCCGCCGGCAGCCCGACCTGCTCGTCGGCTTCACCGTCCAGCCGGTGATGTTCGTGCTGCTCTTCGTCTACGTCTTCGGCGGCGCGATCGAGACGCCCGGACTCGAGTACGCCGACTTCCTGATCCCCGGGATCATCGTGCAGTCGATGGTCTTCGGCGGCTTCGTCACGGCGCTCGGCCTCGCCGACGACCTGAAGAAGGGGTTGATGGACCGCTTCCGCTCGCTGCCGATGTCGCGTTCGGCGGTGCTGACGGGGCGCACCCTCGCGGACGTCTTCTCGAACGTCGTTCAGCTCGTCGTGATGATCGGCGTCGGGCTGCTCGTGGGCTTCTCGTTCAAGACCGGCGTGCTCGAGATCGTCGCGGGGATCCTCCTGCTCCTCCTGATCGGCTATGCGTTCTCGTGGGTGTTCGCGTTCATCGGGCTGACCGCGTCGTCGGCCGAGGCGGCCAACGCGTTCGGGTTCACGGTCCTCTTCCCGATGACGTTCGTCTCGTCCGCGTTCGTGCCGGTCGAGTCGATGCCCTCGTGGCTCGAGGTCGTGGCCGAGAACAACCCGTTCACGAAGATGGTGAACGCCGCACGCGCGCTCTTCCTGGACACGCCGGCGGGGAACGACGTCTGGCTCGCGGTGCTCTGGTCGCTCGCGATCGTCGCCGTGTTCGCGCCGCTGTCCGCGTGGCGCTACCGCCGCGCGATCAGGCGCTGAGGGCAGCCACGAGCAGCTCGCCGACGTCGGGGATCTCCGCCGGCCCGTAGCGCCATGCCCCGCGGACCGTACCGTCCTCGTCGACGAGGAACGCCGACCTGCCCGCGACGTCGCGCAGCCCGCGGAACTCGATCCCGATCCCGAGCGCCCGTACCGCCTCGCCGTTCCAGTCGGAGAGGAGCGGGAAGGTCAGGTCGAGCACCTGCGACCAGGCGATGTGCGTCCAGGGCGAGTCGCGCGAGACGCCGAAGAGCCTCACGCCCGCCTGCTCGAACTCGGCGCTCCTGTCACGCAGGAGCTCGAGCTCGCTCGTTCAGGTGAAGGAGAAGTCGAAGAGGTAGAAGACGAAGAGCGCGCGCGAGCCCTCGGCCGCGCCGCGTAGCGAGATCGCCTCGCCGGGCGCCGCGTAGACGGTCGCGTCCGGGAACGGAGAGCCCGCCGTCAGCACGGCGGGACCGTACTACGGCGTGACGACGACGCAGGCGTCGTGCGACGAGCGTGCCACGCGAAGGCGTCGGACGACGCGCCCGCGGGGGTCCGTCACGCAGAGCGTGCCCCTGTCGAGCGACGGTGTGACCGCCTGCGCACCGCCGCCGCCGCGGTCCACGTTGTACGACCCGAGCGGGATCGGCGACGTCCGCAGCAGCCTGCCCGTCCGCGCGTCGTGCACGCGGAGCGACCCGCTGTCGCCGCTCGCGACGAGCGCCAACCGCCCGAGGAACGCCACGTGCTGAGGCGGGGCGTCCGCACGGAGCCGGACCGCTCGGCCGCGCGGGTCGTAGATCGCCACCTCGCGCGAGGCTCCGCCCGTGAGCCAGACGCGCCCGGGGCCGAAGCCGACGTCGTGCGCGAGGAACGGCGGCGAGAAGCGTCGGACGAGTCGCATGCGCCGCGGCACGCCGACGTCCACGACGGCGACTCGGTCCGCGGTGTTCCCCAAGACGACCCAGACGACGCGGCCCGAGCGCTCGAAGGAGAGGTGGCGCGGCGCGCCGCCCACCTCGATCCGGTCGACGACCCGCCCGGTCGCCAGCTCGATCGCCACGAGCTGCCCGAGCCGTGAGTCGGTGACGAACGCGTACTCGTCGCACGCGGCGGCGTAGCGGGGCTCGACGAGTCCCTCGATCGTGCGCCGCACTCGCATCCGGGCGCCGTCGATCAGCGTCAGCGCACCGTGCTCGGTGTGCGCGACGAGCGCGTCGTTGCCGACCCGCTCGATCGCCCGCGGCCCGGGTCCGGTCCGGATCCGGCGCAGCACGCGGCCGGTCGTCAGGTCGACCGCGACGACGTGCGACTCGAGATCGGCCGTGACGAGCGCTGTCGACACGCCGCCGAGGCGCCGCGCGAAGGCCTCGGGCGCGAGCACCAGACCGGCAGCACCGAGGAGGAACTCACTCCTCTTCATCGGCGATCCACCCTTCCACCCGAGGAAAGCCGTCGAACTGCGCGCTCACGCGGGAGACCGCGCGAATCCGCCGCGAGCCGTCGGTCGAGACGAACACCCACTGGTCGGCGTCGCGCCACGGGACGAGCAGCCACTCGGCGTCGGGCGACCAAGCGAGCCCGGTGAAGCGGCCGCTGCCGGAGAACCGGACGCGCGCTCCGAGCCTGAGGTCGCTCCGGTCGAGCCGCGGCGAGTAGATGACTGTCGCGATCCGCCGGCTGCCCGGTTCGAAGGCGGCGGCCACGCCCACGGTTCCGCGCGGAAGGGTCGTCCGCGAGACGGCCCTGCCGGGCACGAACACCGCCAGCTGCCGCCGCGAGAGCGCGAGCAGCCTCGAGCCGTCGTCCGACCACTCGAGCGACACGAGCGGCCCGGGAACGTCGACGCTCCACGCCTCTTCGCCCCGGGCGCGGGTCGAAACGACGCGGAGGACATCGTCGACGACGTACGCGAGGCGGTCCGCGCGGCCCGGTTGCCAGGCGAGCGGGGAGCGGGGGAGGCTCGGCGCATCGATCAACGCCGTGTCGCCTCTGCCGTCTCCGCCGACGACGTGGAGCTGCGTCCCGGCCAGGTACGCGATCCGCGTGTCGGTCCTCGTCCCGCCCCAGGTCGCGCGGCGCACGTCGCGGCGCGCGAGCGACCACCGCTTGTCCCCGTCCGGCTCGAGCGTCGCGAGCTGGAGTCGCGTCGTCCCGACCACGAAGCGGCCGAACGGCGACCAGGCGGCGCCGCGGTAGGGGCCGAGCAGCCGGCTCGAGCCGTCACCGTGGACGATCCACGCGGTCCCCGGCGACACCGAGAGCACCCGTCCCTCCGTCGGGAGGGAGAAGAGCGCGGGCTCGGCGCTCTCGACGCCGATCACCTCGCGCACGTCCTCGATCACCGCGCGGCCCGGCGGGCTCAGCGCGGCCGCGACGGCGGCCGCCAGCGCGCACGCGACGAGCAGCGGACGGACGAGCGTTCGACTACGAGGCTGGGGCTCACGCCCGGCGTGCGCCGCCTGGACGACGGCCCACGCACGCTCGCGCGCCTCGTGCTCGCCCGGGATCTCGATCCGCTCGAGCGCGCGCCTCACAGCTCGCCCTTCAGCGCGTCGAGCCCGCGGCGCAGGCGCGAGTTGACGGTGCCGCGCGGCAGCTCGAGCAGGTCGGCGATCTCGCCCGGGGTGTACTCGAGCAGGTGGCGGAGGACGATCACGGCGCGCTGCTCCTCCGGCAGCTCCGCGATTGCGGCGGCGAGGCGGTCGGCGTCGGAGCGGTCCGGCTGCTCGACCGGGACGTCGTGCAGCTCGAGCTCCGCGCGGAGCGTGCGCGCGCGGCTCCAGTCGATCGCGCGGTTGACGACGATCCGGTGCAGCCAGGGGCCGAACGGCCGGCGCCGGTCGAAGCGGTCGAGGGCGCGGATCGCGGCGAGAAACGCCTCCTGGGCGATGTCCTCTGCGGCCGCGGCGTCGTGAGCGACGAGGTACGCGGCGCGGAAGGCCCTGGGCCAGTACGCGCGGAACAGGGCCTCGAGATCCGAGGCCGACCCGGCCTGAGCGCCACGCACCCAGGCACGCTCGTCGCGGCCGGAGCCCGGCATCCCGCAACGACTCTACGACGTGTGTGCTCCCGCAGGTCCACGCCCGGGATACGGGCTCGGGCGCGCGAGAGGTCCTAGACCACGATCGCCGCGACCTCGGTCGCCGCCGCGATCTCGCGCGCGACCTCGACGATGTCGCGGTTCGCGTTGAAGACGCGGAGCTGCCGGTCCGACCCGTTGCCGCGGCCGAGGATCTCGCGGATCCCCTCGAGCTCGCGCTCGGCCCCGAGCTCGCGCGCGTGCGGCTCGAGATCGCGAAGCCGTCGCCGGACCAGCTGCGCGACGGGAACGCGATTGCGCCGGCCGGTCGCGAGGTCCATGACGGGCGCCTCGAGCCCGTAGCGCGCGGCGAGCCACTTGTTCTCGGTCGTCAGGATCCGGTGGAAGGACGGGATGGGCTCGCGCCGCTCGTACATCTCCGAGTAGAGCTTCACGAGCGCCTGGCAGTACGCGGTGATCGCGACCGCGTCCTCGACGCGGGTGACCGCGTCGCAGATCCGGACCTCGACGGTGCCCCACTTCGGGTGCAGGCGGATGTCCCACCAGATGTGCGTGTAGTCGGCGATGCAGCCGGTCTTCTCGAGCTGGCCGACGACCTCGGCGTAGTCGGCGTAGTCCTTGAAGCGCGGCGGCGGGCCCGAGCGCGGGAACGCGGCGAAGACCATCTGGCGGGACGACGAGAGCCCGGTCGGCTCGCCGCGCCAGAACGGCGAGCTCGCCGAGAGCGCGAGCAGCGTGGGCAGCTCGACGAGCAGGCCGTTCACGATCTGGATCGCCTTCTCGGCGTCGTCGACGGCGACGTGGACGTGCATCCCGAAGATCAGCTCGCGGCGGGCGACGTACTGGAGCTGGTCGACGAGGTTGCGGTAGCGGTCGCGCGCCGTGATCCGCTGCCGCTCGAAGAGCGAGAACGGGTGCGTGCCCGCCGAGCCGACGCGCAGGCCCTTCCCGCTGGCGACCTCGACGACGTAGCCGCGAAGCTTGCGGAGCTCCTGGTCGACGTCCGTGGCCGTGCGGCAGACCGGCGTCGCGATCTCGAGCACGGACTGCATCAGCTCGGGGTTGATCCGCGACTCGAGCTCGTGGCCCTCGACCGCGGCGAGCACGGTGTCGATGTGCTGCACGAGGTCGAATGTCTCGCCGTCGAGCAGCATGTACTCCTCCTCGACGCCGAGCGTGTACGGGTCGCTCTGCCCGAACTTGTGGTCGAGCACGCTTCCGCCCGGTGCGAAGCTCTTGCCCGTGATGGTCGCCGGGTAGATCTGCTTCAAGGCAGGACCGCCTCCGCTTCGATCTCCACCTTCCAGCTCGGATCCATGAGCTGTGTCACGACCGTCGTGTTGGCGGGCCGGACGTCACGGAAGACCTCGGCGTGGGCGCGCGCAACGTCGTCGAACCACTGGGCGTCCGTGATGAAGACCCGCGTGCGCACGACGTCGTCGGCGCTCGCGCCCGCTTGCTCCAGGGCGTCGACGATGACCTCGAGGCACCGCTGCGCCTGCTCGTACGCGCCGTCGGGGAGGTCGCCGCCGTCGAACATGATCGGTGCGGTACCGCTGACGTAGACCGACTTGCCCGCGACGACCGCGCGGCAGTACCCCATCACGGGCTCGAACGGCGATCCGGACGAGATGCGGCGGTGCGGCACCCATCTAGTATCGCCGCGCGTGAAGGCCCTCGAACACGTCGATGCGTGGCCACCCGAGCACGTCGCGGTCGCGGTCGTCGATCCCGACGGGCTTCGCGCCTGGCGCGGCGACGAGGGGCGCGAGTTCCGGTGGGCCTCGGTGACGAAGCCGGTCACCGCGCTCGCCGTGCTCGTGGCGGCGGAGGAGGGGGTCGTCGACCTCGACGAGGACGCGGGGCCGCCGGGCTCGTCCGTCCGCCACCTGCTCGCGCACGCGTCCGGCCTCCCCTTCGACGGCACGGTGCCGCTGGCCCCACCCGGGGAGCGGCGCATCTACTCGAACGCCGGGTTCGAGGTGCTCGCGCAGCACCTCGAGCGCCGCGCGGAGATGCCCTTCGTCGAGTACCTGACGGAGGCGGTGCTCGAGCCGCTCGAGTTCTCGGGCGAGTTGCGCGGCTCGCCGGGGTCCGGCCTCTACGGCACGTTGCTCGACCTGGTCGAGCTCGCGCGCGAGCTGCTCCGCCCGACGCTCGTGTCGAGCGAGACGCTGGACGAGGCGACGAGCGTCGCCTTCCCGGGGCTCGTGGGCGTACTGCCCGACTTCGGCCGCATGGAGCCGAACGACTGGGGCCTCGGGGTCGAGATCCGCGACGCCAAGTCCCCGCACTGGACCGGCGCGCGCAACTCGCCACGGACGTTCGGCCACTTCGGCGGGAGCGGGTCGTTCCTCTGGATCGATCCCGACGCCGACCTCGCCCTCTGTTGCCTCTCCGACCTCGACTTCGACCAGTGGAACGAGCAGGCAAAGCGCGCCTGGCCCGAGCTCTCGGACGCGGTGCTCGCCGAAGCGTCATAGCCCGGTGCCGGAGCGTGTGGGCTCACGGTGCCGGAGAGTGTTAAGGACTACGCGGGCGTGTCCTCCGCGAACAGCGGCCGGATGTACTCGTCGAACGCGGCCTTGTCGCAGCTGGCCACAGTGACGGGCGTGACCGCGCGCACCGACGCCGTCCGAGGCATGTCCATCACGAGCGAGACCTCGCCGAAGTAGTCGCCCGGTCGCAGCAGGGTGCGCTGGCCGCGCCCCGCCTGGCTGACCTCGAGCATGCCGTTGAGGACGACGTAGAACCGCTCGCCCGGCTCGCCCTCGATCACGACCGTCTTCCCCGGCAGGACGGTCTCCCGCCGCATCCGGGGCGCGAGCTGCGCGAGCCGCTCGCCGGGGAGCGAGGCGAGGAGCGGGATGCGGGAGAACTCGTGCCGGGCGACCGGGCTCACGAGTCCGCCGAGGGCGGATCGGGATCCTGCACCGAGGGCGGGTCCTCGTGTCCCGGGTACCGCATCGCGTCTTCGTCCGGTAGGCGCTCGGTCGCCTCCTCCTGCTCTCTTTCCGTGGGCTCGGGCTGCTCGGGCACGGGCCGTATCCTGCCCGACGTGAGCCGCCTCGCGGAGTGGAAGCACTGCCCCCGTTGCGGAGCCCCGATCGAGCCCGCCGACGGCACCTTCGAGTGCTCCACGTGCGGGCTCCGCCACTACGAGCGCTCGTCGGTCACGGCGTGCGCCCTGGTCGAGCGCGACGGCCGCCTGCTGCTCGCCCGCCGCGCACAGGATCCGTATGCGGGACGCTGGGACCTGCCCGGCGGCTTCGTCGGCGCCGGCGAGCATCCGCACGACGCCCTGCGCCGCGAGCTCCGCGAGGAGACCGGGCTCGAGGTCGAGCCGCGCGACTTCGTCGGCGTCTGGATGGACACGTATGCCGACGGCGAGCCGACGCTGAACCTCTACTGGACCGCGGTCGCGCCGAGGGGGGAGCCGAAAGCCGCCGACGACGTCAGCGAGGTGCGGTGGTTCGCGCCGGACGAGCTACCCGGCTCACTCGCCTTCCACGTCGGCGACGTCCTCGACGCCTGGCGGCAGCAGCACGCGTAGCGCGCGGGGCTCGACGCGAAACACGATCGGGGTCTCGAGCCGCTCGGGCTCGCCGTCGACCGCGGCCCGCAGGTGGCCGGCCCGCGCGTCGACCTCGAACCGCTCCGCGCTTCGCTCCGTCCAGTTCGCGCGCACGATCCCGCTGCCCGCGTAGAGGTGGAGCAGCCCTTCGTCGAGCCGCTCGCGCTCGCCGACCGAGAGCAGGTCGAGCGCGTACGCGTTGTTCGAGACGAGGAGGACGCGGACGTCCACGGGCTCACCGTCGACGAAGAGCCCGCGCTCGGAGAAGTGCCGGAGCGCGATCGCGATCGCGCGCAGCCGCGCCAGCGCCTGGCGCCCGCGGCGGTTCCGCTCGCGCTCGTGGACGAGCCGCGCGTACATCCCGAGTGAGACGTTGTTGAGGAACAGACGCTCGCCGGCCCGCCCGACGTCGACGCGACGCTCCGCTCCCCCGAACGCGCGGAGCGCGGCGACCGGGTCGTCGCGATCGAGCCCGAGGTCCCGGGCGAAGTGGTTCCGGGTCCCGAACGGCACGCAGACGAAGGGCAGGTCGCGCTCGAGCGCCACCGCCGCGACCGGCGCGAGGGAGCCGTCCCCGCCCGCCATCCCGAGCGCGTCGGCGTCCGCCCCCCGCGCGAGCGCCTCGAGGTCGTCGCCGGGACGGAGCTCGTGCACCCCGATCCCGAGGCCACGTGCCTCCTCGGCGAGGTCGTCGGCCGAGGGGCTGTCGCTCCCCGACCGCGGGTTGACGATCAGGAAGCCTCCCACTCGGCCGGAATGTATAGGCCCGAACGTCCGCAAGATGAGCCGTTCGGCCCATGGCCGCCGGCGGAGTCCGCGCCGATCATTCGGTCATGAGCGAACGCGGTTTCCACGCCATCTCCGACGATCTGTCCGAGACCTGGCTCGAGGACTGGGCCGGCGCGGGCGTGCTGGAGATCGAGGCGTACCTGGCGAAGCACGCCGCCTTCCTCGCCTTCCTCGAGCGCACGAATCCTTCCTAGCCCGTAGCGCCCGGCCGGCGCGCCCCGTACGATCCCCGCCACCGGATCGTGAAAGGAGCCGCCGTGAACCTGTTCGAGCGTCTGGATGCGGTCAGCGACCGCTGGAACGTCCTGCGCCATCCCTTCTATCGCCGCTGGGAGATGGGCGAGCTGACCCGCGACGAGCTCGCGTACTACGCGGGGGAGTACCGCCACGCCGTCACGGCGCTGGCCGGGCTCGCGGCGACCGCCTCGGACGAGGGTCACGCTGCGGAGGAGGCCGCGCACGTCGAGCTCTGGGACGACTTCGCGGGGGCACTCGGAGCCGATCTCGACCGCGCGCCGAGCGCGGAGACTGCCGACTGCATCGCGGCGTGGCTCGGCGAGGGTGTCGAGGGGGCGGCTGCGCTGTTCGCGATCGAGTCGGCGCAGCCGGAGATCTCGCGGACGAAGCTGGAGGGGCTCACGCGCTGGTACGGGTTCGAGCCGAACACGAAGGGCACGCGCTACTTCGAGCTGCACGCCGAGCGCGACCACGAGCACGCGGAGCTCTCCCGGCGCACGCTCGAGCGAGCGCGCCCGGAGGACGAAGACCGCATCGTCGCGTCGGCCGAGGCGGCGTTGCGCGGAAACTGGTCGCTGCTCGACGGCGTCGAGCGGCGGGCCGCGGGCGCCGCGTGAACACCCGCCGCGAGAACGACGGCTTCTCGCTCGACTATCTCTGGCGGGGCTTGCCCGGCCACCCGATCCACCCGCCGCTGACGGACGTCACGATCGGCACCTACACCTTCGCGGTCGTCGCCGCGACCGCCGACGTGCTCGGGATCAGCACGAACGCGGCCACGCACGGCTGGTGGCTCGCGCTCGTGTTCGCGCTGATCTCGACCGTGGTCACGGCGATCACGGGGTTCGCGGACTGGCTCCGGATCGAGAGCGGCACGCCGCTCTGGCGCACGACGACGGCGCACATGATCGCGATGCTGCTCGCGAGCGCGGTGTTCCTCGCCGCGGTGATCGTCGGCAAGGAGTCGTTCGACGCAGGCGACGTCGAGGCGGCCCCGTACGTGCTCACGATCGTGGGCTACCTGCTGCTGACGCTCGGCGGCTGGCTCGGGGGCAGCGTCGTCTTCGTGCACGGCATGCGCGTGCTCAACCTCGTCGACGAGCCGGCGCGCAAGGCTGCGGCGCCGGTGCCGACGCCCGAGAAGCGCGAGGCCGAGGGCGAGTAGCCCTCGGCCTCCGCAGTTCCTCGGCCGCTAGGCCTCGACTTCGACCAGCCCCAGCGAGCGCTCGAGCGAGCCCTTCGGCTGCGCTCCGATCGCCGCGGCTGCGGGCTCGCCGTCCTTGAACAGCACCATCGTCGGGATCGAGACGATCCCGTAGCGCTGCGCCAGCCCCTGCTCCTCGTCGATGTTCACCTTGACGACCTTGAGCTCGCCCTGCCGCTCGTCGGCGATCTTCTCGAGGACGGGCGCCACGGCGTGGCACGGGCCGCACCACTCCGCCCAGAAATCGACGATCACGGGCTGGTCGCTCTTGAGCACCTCCTGGTCGAAGGTCTGCTCGGTCACCGGGTTTGCCATTCGGGTTCGTGTCCTTTCTCGATTGCCGTCCGTGTATTCAAACGACACCGGAGGACGGGTTGTTCCCAGCGGGGGCTGCCGCTAACTCGGCCCTAGAATCGTCGCAATGCCCGTCTTCCGGCCGCTTCCCTCCGTCCCCGACCACGACGCCCTCGAACTGGAGGTGCTCGAGCGCTGGAAGCGGGAGGGGACCTTCGACGAGCTGCGGGCGCGGAACAGCGGCGGCCCGACGTTCAGCTTCATGGACGGCCCGATCACGGCCAACAACCCGATGGCCGCCCACCACTGCTGGGGCCGGACGCTCAAGGACGTCTTCCAGCGGTACAAGGCGATGCGCGGCTTCGACCAGCGCTACCAGAACGGCTTCGACTGCCAGGGGCTCTGGGTCGAGGTCGGGGTCGAGCGCGACCTCGGGCTCAACTCGAAGAAGGAGATCGAGGAGTACGGGCTCGCCGAGTTCGCGGAGCGCTGCAAGGAGCGCGTCGCCCAGTACGGCGAGGTCATCACCGAGCAGTCGAAGCGCCTCGGGATGTGGATGGACTGGGACAACGACTACTACACGTTCTCCGACACGAACATCGAGTACATCTGGCGGTTCCTCGAGCGCGTGCACGACAACGGCTGGCTGTACGTCGGCCACCGCTCGGTCGAGTGGTGCCCGCGCTGCGGGACGTCGCTCTCGCAGCACGAGCTGATCAACTCGTACGAGGAGCTCACGCACCCGTCGCTCTACGTGCGCTTCCCGCTCAGGGACCGCGAGGGCGAGTCGCTCGTCGTGTGGACGACGACGCCGTGGACGCTGCCGGCGAACGTCGCCGCGGCCGTCAAGCCCGACGCGGAGTACGGTCTGCGCGCGAGCGGCGACTGGGTCGCGGTCGCGCGCTACCCCGAGGACGAGTTCGTCCGGCGCGCGCGGGGGGAGGAGCTCGTCGGCCTCGAGTACGAGGGCCCCTTCGACGAGCTCCCGGCGCAGGCCGGGATCGTCCACCGCGTGATCCCCTGGGACGACGTCACGCTCGAGGATGGGACCGGGATCGTCCACATCGCACCGGGCGCCGGCGCCGAGGACTTCGAGCTCTCGAAGGTGCACGACCTCCCCGTGCTCGCGCCGATCGACGAGGCTGGGCGCTTCTACGGCGACTACGGCGAGTTCGAGGGGCGGAGCACCGAGGAGGTCGAGAAGCCCGTCGTCGTCGAGCTCGAGCGCCGCGGGCGGCTCGTCGAGCACGGCTCGATCACGCACCGCTACCCCGTGTGCTGGCGCTGCGCGACGCCGCTCGTCTTCCGGATCGCAGACGACTGGCTGATCTCGTGCGACGAGATCCGCGACCAGATGCTCGCCGCCAACGCGACCGTCGAGTGGACGCCCGCCTTCTACTCGAAGCGGATGGACGACTGGCTCCGGAACATGGGTGACTGGAACATCTCCCGCCGCCGGTACTTCGGGCTGCCGCTCCCGTTCTATCCGTGCGCGTGCGGGCGCCTGAACGTCGTCGGCTCGCTCGACGAGCTGCGCGAGCGCGCGACGGCGGGCCTCGTCCAGCTCCAGGAGCTGCACCGTCCTTGGATCGACGAGGTCACGATCCGCTGCGACTCGTGCGGCGAGGACGTGCGGCGCGTGCCCGAGGTCGGCGACGCGTGGCTCGACGCCGGCATCGTCCCGTTCTCGACGCTCGGCTGGGAGAACGACGAGTGGGTCGAGGGCGGCCACGCGACGGGGGCAGCGCGTGGGCTGTCCGGCGCCGATCTCCCCGATCACGCGTACTGGGAGAAGTGGTTCCCGGCCGACTGGGTCTCGGAGATGCGTGAGCAGATCCGCCTCTGGTTCTACTCCCAGTCGTTCATGTCCGTTACGCTGACCGGCCGCTCGCCCTACAACGCCGTCCTCACCTACGAGAAGCTCCTCGACGAGACCGGCCGCGAGATGCACCGCTCGTGGGGCAACTCGATCGACGCGGCGGAGGCGCTCGACAGCATGGGCGCGGACGTGATGCGCTGGATGTTCTGCGAGCAGGTGCCCAGCCAGAACCTGAAGTTCGGCTACGGGCCGGCGAACGAGATCAAGCGGCGGCTGCTGACGCTCTGGAACTCGGTCGCGTTCCTCGTCACGTACGCGAACATCGAGAGCTTCCGGCCGCGCTACGCCGACCTCGCGGGCCTCGACGCGGAGCTGAAGCCGCTCGACCGCTGGCTGGTCGCGCGCACGCAGCAGCTCCTGCGCGAGGCGGAGCAGGAGTACGAGCGCTACTGGACGCCGGGTGTCGTCCGCGCGTTCGATGCGTTCGTCGACGATCTCTCGAACTGGTACATCCGCCGCTCGCGGCGGCGCTTCTACTCGGACGACGACGCAGCGTTCCGCACGCTCTGGCACGCGGTCGCGCAGGCCTCGCGCGCGATCGCGCCCGTGCTCCCGTTCCTCGCCGAGCATCTCTGGCAGAACCTCGTCGCCGATCCGTGCGACGACGCTCCCCGCTCGGTCTTCCTGGCGCCGTGGCCCGAGGCCGGCGAGGTCGACGAACAGCTCCTGGCCGAGGTCGCCGCCGTTCGCCGCGTGGTCGAGCTCGGTCGGCAGGCACGGTCGACGTCGGGGATCAAGCTCCGGCAGCCGCTGCGCCGGCTCGTCGTCGAAGGTGCGCCCTCGGCTGAAGGTCATGCAGAGGAGATCGCTGAGGAGCTACGAGTGAAGGAGGTCACATTCGGCGATGCGAAGTCATTCGTGCGCTTCCGCGTCAAGCCAGACCTTCGAAAGCTCGGGCCGAAGCTCGGCCCGGAACTGCCGAAGGTGCGGTCAGCACTTGAGACGTTCGACTTCGAGCAGGACGATGAAGGAAACTTCCTCGTGGCCGGGCACACGTTGTCCCAGGACGAAGTGCTGATCGACAAGACCGGGCCAGCGGGGGCCGAGTGGGCACATGCGCAGGACGACGGAGTCACCGTCGCAGTCGACACGCGCTTGGATCCCGAGCTCGAGCTCGAGGGCCGGGTGTACGACCTGATCCACCGCCTGAACTCGATGCGCAAGGACGCCGGCCTCGAGCTCACCGACCGCGTCCGCGTCACATTGCCGAAGTCGTGCGCCGAGCTCGAGCGGCACCGGGAGTGGATCGCGCGCGAGGTGCTTGCGGTCGAGATCCGCTTCGGCGACGTCCACCAGCCGCAGCTCGAGCAGGCGTGACCGCGAACCGGCTCGCCGTCGCCGCGGTCGCGGTCCTCGGCCTCGTCGTCGCCGTGGATGCGCTGCGCTCGCCCGCGGAGCAGGACGCCCCGCAGGCGCCGTCGCGGCTCGTGATCGACCTCCAGAGCTCGCGCGAGACGGCGTCGCAGTCGGAGGCGCTGCTCGCCGGCGCGTTCCCCGGGCGCCGCCCCGACACGCTCGCGGTCTCGAAGGTCGCCGTCGCCCCCGACGAGCTCGTCGCGGTGGGCGTCTCCCACGTGCCCGGCAACCGACGCGCCGCCGCCGCCGTCGAGCTGTGGGACGGCGACGAGCTCGTGCACGCGTTCCGCGTTCCGCCCGGCTCGTTCTCGCGCGGGCTGTGGTGGGCGGGCGACGGGGAGGCGATCGCGACGATCGGCTGGAACGGGCGCGCCTACCTCTACGACCGCGACGGCGTCGAGCTCCGCAAGAACGCCTACGTCGCATACGAGACCGGATGAACCGCTGCGGCTGGGTCCCGGCGGGCGTGCCGGAGTACGTCGAGTACCACGACGCGGAGTGGGGCGTCCCGCTCCGCGACGACCGCGCGCTCTTCGAGCTGCTCACGCTCGAGGGCGCGCAGGCCGGGCTCTCCTGGCTGACGATCCTGCGCAAGCGGGAGGGCTACCGGCGCGCGTTCGACGGCTTCGACGCGGCGAAGGTCGCGCGCTACACGCCGAAGCACGTCGAGCGGTTGCTCGCCGATCCCGGGATCGTCCGCAACCGGTTGAAGGTCGAGTCGACCGTGAACAACGCGCAGCGGATCCTCGCGCTCGACGTCCCGCTGGCGGAGCTCCTCTGGTCGTTCGTCGACGGCGAGCCGAAAGTGAACGCGTGGCGCGCGCTGGGCGAGATCCCCGCGGAGACGTCGGAGTCGAAAGCGATGTCGAAGGAGCTGAAGCGCCGGGGCTTCCGCTTCGTCGGCCCGACGGTCTGCTACGCGTTCATGCAGGCGGCCGGCCTCGTCAACGACCACACGACCGACTGCTTCCGCTACTCGGAGGTCAGTCGCCCGCGACGAAGAAGGTCCAGCGCCCGTCGGGCGTGAACCCCGCGCGCCAGCCCAGATAACCCTCGCCGACGAAGGTGACGTCGAGCGCTTCGAGCAGCTCGATCTCATAGTCGGTGATCGTGTCGACGGTCTTGTCGTAGGCGAACGGCCACACGTAGAGGCCAGTCGCGAGCGTGTACGGCAGCTGGAGGATGATCGCGAGCGCCTCGAGCGGATCCTGACCCTGCTCCGCCTCCTGCCGCCAGAACGCGGCCGGGCCACCGGGGAACGGGCCGCCGAACGAGTAGGAGAACTCGTCGGGATCGGCGAGCGCGGCGACGGCGTCGTAGTCCCCCGCCTGCGCCGCCTCGAGGATCGCCGCACGCTTCTCCTCGAGCGCTCCGGGCAGCACGCTCGAGGACTCGTCCTCGGTCGAGGCGGGCGGGAAGAGGACGATCGTCTGCGCCGCGTGATCGACGACGTCTCGATGCCGGATGCGGTCACCGGGCAGGGCCGTCGTCTGCACGAGCACGGACGGGCCGCCGTCGCCGCGGAACAGGTAGCCGTAGCTCCGGGTGCCGCTGTCGGCGAGACCCTGGCCGGTCGAGACGAGCTCGAGCCTGAACGCGGTCCGCCCTCCGATCGTCACCTGCTCGCGCAGCTCCGTCCGGTAGAAGCGGCTGTCGATCAGCGACGCGAGCGCCTCGTCGAAGGCCTCTTCCTGCGGGAACACCTCGAGCGCCGTTCCGCCGAAGTCGCTGTCGGCGGGCACGGCGAACGGCTCGGGGTCGAAGAAGCGGCACGCGACGGCGCCGCCCGCGGCGTTCCAGTCCGACGGGTACTGCACGTCGTACCCCGATGCGGCGTCGACGCAGTGGCTCCACGTGCGCGGCTCGAGGTTCTGGGCGTCGCGAAGCAGGTAGCCGCCGGCGGCGGCGACGAAGGCGAGCGCGATCACGCCCAGGACGGCGGCCGTGCGCTTCAGCGTTGCGCTTCCGCCAGCGCGAGCTCGCGGCGCAGCTCGACCGGGAGCCGGAACTCCACGTCCTCCTCGACGAGTCGGTAGGGCTCCACCTCGGCGACGCCGCGGGCGCGGAACCAGTCGCAGACGCGGGTGACGAGCTTCTCCGGTGCGGACGCGCCGGAGGTCACGCCGGCCGTCTCGACCCCGTCGAGCCAGTCCTCGCGGATGTCGGTGTCGTCGTCGATCAGGTACGCGGCGACCCCGTTCGCCCGCGCGACCTCGACGAGGCGGTTCGAGTTCGACGAGTTCCGCGACCCGATCACGAGCAGCAGCTGGATCTCGCCGAGCATCTCCTTCACCGCCCATTGCCTGTTGGAGGTCGCGTAGCAGATGTCCTCGCGCTTCGGCGCGTGGACCTGCGGGAAGCGGCGGCGCAGGACCTTGATGATCTCGCCGGTCTCGTCGACCGAGAGCGTCGTCTGCGTGATGTACGCGAGCTTCGCGTCCGGTGGGAACGCCAGCGCCTCGGCGTCGGCGACCGACTCGATCAGGATCGTCGACTCGGGCGCCTCGCCCATCGTGCCCTCGACCTCCTCGTGGCCCGCGTGGCCGATCAGGATGACCGTGTACCCCTCCGCCGCGAACCGCCGCGCCTGCACGTGCACCTTCGTCACGAGCGGGCACGTCGCGTCGATCGTGTTCAGGCCGCGCGCCGCGGCGTTCGCGTGCACGGCCGGCGCCACCCCGTGGGCGGAGAACACGATCGTGGCTCCCTCGGGCGCCTCCTGCTCGCTGTCGACGAAGATCGCGCCGCGCTCCTCGAGCTCGCGCACGACGTGGGCGTTGTGCACGATCTGCTTGCGGACGTAGATCGGGGCGCCGTAATGGTCGAGCGCGAGCTCGACCGTGTCGACGGCCCGCTCGACGCCGGCGCAGTAGCCGCGCGGCGATGCCAAGAGGACGCGCTTGACCATCGTCCTGATCGTAGCCGCGGGAAATGAAAAGGCCGGCTGCTTCGGGGGGTCGGTGCAGCCGGCCTCTTCAATGTGCTTACCGCGGTCGCTAAAGGCCAGATGGCCGCGGTTCGCATCGCCCAGTGCCGACCAAGCTAGCTGGCGGGCCGTCTCCGCTCAATGGGCCGTTCGGCCCATCTTTTGAAGCTGTCCCGGGGCCCGCAGGAATGGGGTTGGACGCCCGGAACTTCGACCGCGGTTCCCTATCATCCGAGCCGCAGCCCAGTGACAGCCGAGCAGCAGGCCCTTTACCTGAACGCGATCCCGCTGCTGATGCTCGGGGTCGTGTACCTCGCCGCGGCCGGGTCGCTCCTGCCGGAGGTGCTGCGGGCGCGCGGAGCCCTGCGGGAGCTGGAGCTCGCGCTCGCCCTCGTCTTCCCCTGCATCGGCGCGGCGGCCGTCGTCCTGGGCCTCTCGATCCTCCGGGACGGCGAGCCGGTCGGGGGCAGCGGCTGGCCGGGCCTCGTCGCGATCGTGCTCGCCCTCCTGCCCGCGCTCGCGTTCTTCGCTCGCTTTCGCGTGCGCGGGATGGTCGTCGCGGGCTCGAGGCGCGCCCGCCTCGCGGAGGAGCGCGTCCGGCTTCGCGAGGCGGACTCGCTGGAGGAGGCCGCCCGCGAGGTCGTCGACCGCGCGACGGCCACGGCACGGGTCGAGTTCGGAGCGCTGATGCTCGTCGACCCGGACGGCCGGGAGAGCCGCGGCGTCGTCGCCCGCGACCGCGACCGCGACGTCGACTGGTTCCCGAGCGTGCGGCTCGACCTCGAGCGGGAGCCCTCCGGGATCACGAGCGCCTACCACGAGGCCGCGCCCCTGACCGTCTACGACGCGCGCGCGTCCCGCCGCGTGAGCATGCGCCTCGTCGAGCGCACGGGCGCGCGCAGCCTCGCGTACGTGCCGCTGATCGACGAGCAGCGCGTGATCGCGGTCCTCGTCGTCGCGTCGCTCGCGCGCCAGCGCGTGTTCTCCAACCACGACGTCGCGCAGCTGACGGCGCTGGCCGCCGAGGCGGCGCCGGTCGTGGCGAGGCTGCGGTCGGTGCCGACGTCCGACCGCGCGATGCTCGTCGCCGGCCTCGCGACGCTCGTCCGGGAGAGCACCGACGTCGACGACGCGCTCGCGCGGGCCATGCGCCAGCTCGCCCGCGCGCTGCCGGCCGACCGCTCCTTCGTCCGGCTCGGCGAGCCGGGAGCATCGCTGTCGATCCGGGCGCAGTGGCAGAGCGGCGAGGAGGCGATCGACGACGCGCAGATCTCGCGGCTCGCCGTCTCCGACCTCGCGGTGCGCGAAGGCCGGACGATCGTGATCGCCGACGTGGCGACCGCGCCGGAGCTCCGGGAGCCGGCCGCCGCCGGCCGGCGTGGGCTGCTCGAGCTCGGCTCTCGCGCGGTGGTCGCGGTGCCGCTCGTCGTCTTCGGGCGCGTGATCGGCGCGCTCGCCGCGCACAGGAACGCCCCGGGAGATTGGCGGAACGACGACGTCGCGTTCGTCGAGGCCGTCGCCCGCGAGCTCGCGTTCGGCCTGCACACGTCGCAGCTGCAGGCCGAGAACGAGCAGCGGCTGGAGCGGCAGACGTCGCTCCTCTCCGCGGCGCAGTCGCTCACGAGCGAGCTCGCCTTCGAGGGCGTGCTCGAGCGGCTCGTCAACGAGGTCGTCGTCCTCGTCGGCGCCGACGCGGCGGACTGCTGGCTCTTCGACGAGGAGCGCCGCTCGCTCCGCTGCCGCTCCGTGCACGGGCTGCCCGCGTCCGAGCTCGGCCGCGAGACGCAGGCCGTCGGGACGATCGGCGAGGCGGTCGCGACCGGGCGCCCGGTGCTCAAGCGCGACTTCGCGCGCACCGAGCAGCCGCCGCCCTCGCCGAGCTACCGCGGCTTCGAGGAGGTGATGGACGCGCCGATCGTCGTCCACGGCGAGGTTCGCGGCGTCCTCGGCGTCTGCTCGCGCATCGCCGGGCGCTTCGGCGACGACGACCTCGACCTGCTCGAGGCGTTCGCCGCGCTGGCTTCGCTCGCGCTGCACAACGCCGAGGCCTTCGAGGAACGGTCGCGCCAGGCGCAGATCCAGCGCGGCTTCTACCGCATCGCGACGGTGCTGGCCGAGCCGCTCTCCCTGTCGGCGACGCTCGACGCGCTCGCGCAGGCCGCCGGCGAGGCGTTCGGAGCCGCCTACGCGGGCGTCGTCGCGCCCCGCGCCGGGGGCCTCCGGCTGATCGGTGAGCACGGCCTGCCCGACGCGCTCCGCGCCGCCCTCGACGACGGCGAGGACTCCGGCGGCGACGCGGTCCGGCTCGCCGCGGACGAGCGTCGTCTGCTCGCCTCGCCTCGTGTCGCCGAGGACGACCGCTTCTCCGGGCGCCTCCGCGCCCTCGCCGACGAGTGCGGGTACCGAGGGCTCCTCATCGTCCCGATCGAGGGCGCCGAGGAGACCGCGGGGCTCGTGCTCGTCTTCTTCGCCGACGAGCGCACGATGACCGACGAGGACCTCGAGCTTGCGCGGCACCTCGCCGGCGCGGGCCGGGCCGCGCTCGAGCGGAGCAAGCTGTTCGAGGCTGAGCGCACGTCACGCTCGCTCGCGCAGCAGCTCGCCCGCAGCGGCAGCGTGCTCGCGACGGAGCTCGATCCCGCGGCAGTCCTCGACGAGGTCGTCGAGCAGGCGCCCGCGCTCCTCGCGGCGGACGCCTGCGCGATCCGCGTCGCCGACGGCGACGAGCTGCTCGTGACGGCCGTCGCGGGGGAGGGTGCCGACGCGGTGCTCGGCGCGCGCAGCGACTCGGTCGGATGGCTCTCCGGCCAGGTCGTGCAGTCCCGTCGACAGGTGGCGGTCGAGGACGCGGGGTCGGATCCGGCGCTGCTCGCCGCCGACGCGATGCTCTCGGCCGGCTATGCGTCGTATCTCGGAGTCCCGCTGATCGGGCCCGAGGGCTCGCTCCACGGCGTCCTCAGCGTCTACGGACGCCGCCCGCGCTCATGGCGCACCGAGGAGATCGAGGCGCTGCTCGCGCTCGCCGCGAACACCTCGGCGGCACTTTCGAACGCCGAGCTCTACCAGCGCGTCGCGCTCGAGAAGGAGCGGAGCGGCGCGATCCTCGACAACATCGCCGACGGGATCGTGGCGCTCGACCGTGACGGCAACGTCGTCCTGTGGAACCGCGCCGCGGAGCAGGTGACGGGAGTCGCCGCCGCCGAGGCGCTCGGGCGATCGCCGCAGCGGGTGCTCGGGCGCGAGCTGACCGGCGCGCCGTTCGTCGCGCTCGCGCGCGGAGGCACTGAGGTCTGGCTGTCCGTCACGGAGGCCGTGATGCGCGATCCGGCCGGCCGCGTGTCGGGGCGCATCTTCGCGTTCCGCGACATCTCGGCGGAGCGGCTCGTCGAGGAGATGAAGTCGTCGTTCGTCTCCACCGTCTCGCACGAGCTGCGCGGGCCGCTGACCTCGATCTACGGCTTCGCCGAGACGCTCCTCCGCGAGGATGTGCGCTTCGGCGACGAGGAGCGGCGCATCTTCCTCGGCTACATCGCGTCGGAGTCGGAGCGCCTGACCGCGATCGTCGACGCCCTCCTGAACGTCGCCCGCCTCGACACCGGCGACCTCCGGGTCGACCTCGTCCCGACCGACGTGCACTCGCTCGTGTCGGAGGTCGTGTCGTCCGCCGAGGCGAACGTCGAGGCCGTGGAGCACCGCATCGTGCTCGAGCTGCCGCCCGAGCCGCTCGCCGCCGAGGCGGACGCGGAGAAGCTCCGCCAGGTCCTGGCGCACTTGCTCGACAACGCCGTGCGGTACTCCCCGGACGGCGGCAGGGTCACGGTCGCGGCGCGCCGGAAGAGCGACACCGTCGAGTTCCAGGTCGTGGACGAGGGCGTCGGGATCCCGGCGGGGGAGCGCGAGCGGATCTTCCGGAAGTTCTACTCCGGGGAGCAGCGCGGCGGCACCGGCCTGGGGCTCTTCATCGCGCAGGGGCTCGTGAGCGCGATGGGCGGGCGCATCCGGGTGGAGTCGGCGGAGGGCGAGGGGTCGCGGTTCGCGTTCGAGCTTCCGGCGGCGCGGGTATAGGCGCGGATCCCCTCGTGACCAACGTCCTCGTCATCGACGATGAAGCTCCGATCCGCCTGCTCTGCCGCGTCAACCTGGAAGCGGAGGGGATGACCGTGTCGGAGGCCGCCGACGGGCCCTCAGGCCTCGAGAAGGCCCGCGAGGACCCCCCGGACGTGATCCTGCTCGACGTGATGATGCCCGGGCTCGACGGCTGGCGGGTGGCCGAGCAGCTGATCGACGACCCGGGGACGCGCGGGATCCCGATCGTCTTTCTGACCGCGCGCGCCGAGTTCCGCGACCGCGCCAAGGGGCTCGACATCGGCGGCGTCGACTACATCACGAAGCCCTTCAACCCGCTCGAGCTCGCACCGCTCGTCCGCGACCTGCTCTCCCGGATCGAGCGCGGCGAGCGCGATCAGCTGCGCCGCGAGAAGCTCGCCGACCTGCGCGCGTTGATGGAGGACTAGAAGGGAGCTAGCCCGCGAAGTTCGCGGTGACGACCGCGGCACCGCGGTAGCCGCCGAATGTGCCGACGGCGCGGCCCAGCCCGATCCGGCGGAAGCCGGGCCGGAGGAGGTTCGCGCGGTGCGGCGGGCTCGCGAGCCACATCCGCACGACTGCCGCCGCGTGGGCGCTCGAGCCGACGCCCCACGCGAGATTCTCGCCGTAGATGCGGCCGCGCACGCCGACGGCGGCAAGGCGGCGCTGGACGTTGCCGTGCGCGAACGAGCCGCTCCGGATCATCCTGCGCGAGTGGGCGCGCGCGGCGCGCTCGAGCCGGAGGTCGACCGCGAGCGGTCGAAGGCCGTGCTGCACACGCACCTGGTTGACGGCCTGAATCACGCTCGCCTCGGCGGCGGTCGGCCGGCTGCCGGCGGGCGCCGCGAGCGTGCCGGCGCACAAAACTATACCGAAAACTATAGAAAACTGCTTTACAAACGACACGAAGTCGGCAATCTAGAGCAGATGCCGGACGACGTCAACCCAAACGCTCATCGCGCCGTCTGCGCCAGGACGATCCCGGCGAGGACGAGCGCGCCCCCGGCCAGCTGCGCCGCGCCGAGCGCCTCCCCGAGCCAGAGCCACGCCACGACGGTGGCCGCGACCGGCTCGACCATCGCCGTGATCGCCACCCGCGTCGCGGAGATGAAGCGGAGCGAAGCGACGAGGAGGCCGAAGGGGACGATCGTGCCGAGGACGACCATCCAGGTCATCAGCGTCCAGACCGGCACGTCCCAGGCGCCGGCGGCCGCCTCGCCGAAGACCTGCGTCGGGAAGGACCACCACGGCTGGACGACCGCCCAGAAGAGCGACGCGAACAGGAAGCCGTACGCCGTGAGCGAGATCGCGTCGCGCCGCCCGATCTCGCGCTCCGCGAGCAGGATGTAGAACGCGTAGCTCGTCGCGGCGAGGAGCGACGCGCCGACTCCGATCCCGTCCAGCTCCGCGCCGCCCCAGAGCTCGAGCACGAAGGAGAGGCCGACGAGCGCCAGGGCGAGCGCGAGCCAGATCCTGCGCCGGACCTGCACGTGCAGCACGTAGCGCGCGAACAGCGCGACGAGGAGCGGCGCGAGGTACTGGATCAGCAGCGCGACGCCGAGCTCCATCCGGTGGATCGCGACGAAGTAGAACCACTGCACGAACGCCAGGCCGGCGATGCCGAACAGCGCGAGCAGGGGGAGCTCCGCACGGGTCACGCGCAGACGGGAGGGCGCGAAGAGCACGAGCCCGAGCGCCAGCCCGAGGGCCGCGCCGGTCGAGCGGACCTCGCTCAGCCGAACCGACGAGACGCCCTCGTCGAGGATCACCTTCGAGACGGCGCCGTTGACCGCCCACAGGGTCGCTGCGACGAGGACCATCCCGTAGCCGAGGAACGGATGCGGCTCCTGCGGCGGCGTGTCGTCGGCAGGCAGGAGGGGCTCGACCACGAGACCGACCGTATCGCGGATGTCCCAAGCAGCGAGGGCTGGAAAAGTCAGTTGTCCGATACGACAACTACACTCGTATTCGTGAAACGTTGTGGCAAGTGCCGCAGCTTCAAGACTCTCGACGAGTTCCATCGATCCCGGTCGCGGGCGGTTCAGGCTTGGTGCAAGGACTGTCGTCGCGCATACGACCGCGCCTACCATGAGCGCACGAGGGCGATCCGCCTCGTTCAGAAACGTCAGTGACGAGCTCGTCGCCTGGTACCGGGAGCTGAAGAGTGAGCCCTGTACCGACTGCGGAGGCGTATTCCACCATGCCGCGATGGCTTTCGACCATCTGCCGGGGACCTTGAAGATGGATGACGTGAGTACGCTTCTGCGCCGAAAGAGGAAGCGCCTCCTCATCGAGGAAGTGAAAAAGTGTGAGCTCGTCTGCGCGAACTGCCACGCGGTACGCTCATACAAGAGATCACGGGGCGTAGCTCAGCCTGGTTAGAGCGCTGCTTTTGGGGAGCAGAGGTCGCGAGTTCGAATCTCGCCGCCCCGATCACCTTTCTTCCCGCGCGAACTGCGCGAAGTAGAACGCGAGCGCTGCGAAGAAGACGAGGCCCGCCTCCGAGACCATCGTCACGCCCGCGAGCTGCTGGTCCTCGAGCCCCGTCAGCCCCCAGTGGCCGTCGTAGAAATCGTAGGCCGCGCTCGGGAGGAAGAGCAGGAGCAGCCCGAGCGGGCTGACGAACACGAACGCCGCGAAGACGTATGCCGCCTTCGCGCCGTTCGAGAGCGAGCCGTGCGCGAGCGGGAGCCAGAGCGCTGTCCCCGCGAGCAGGTACGACAGGTGCTCGAGCTGGAGGAGCGTGGCCGGATGCTCGAGCGCCGCGTCGTACACCGGCGGCACGTGCCAGGCGTAGTACGTGACGAGCCAGAACGGGAGGGCGATCCAAACCGGCGTGAAGCGCCCGAGCCGGCGTCCGAGCTCCGGCGGAAGGCCGAAGACGAGCAGCGCCGGCGCCCACTCTGCGAGCACGACGTTCTGGAGCAAGTGCGCGGCGAGGAGGTCGAACTGGAGGTCGTGGAGCGGGCCGACGACGGCTGCGAGCGCGAGCATGGCCCCCGCGACGAACGAGGCGACGCGCGCGCGGCTCCACTCCACGGCGCTACGCTACTGCCGCCACGCGCCCGTGGTGTAGCGGTAACACGAGAGCCTTCCAAGCTCTAGTCACCGGTTCGACCCCGGTCGGGCGCTTCCGCGAAGGGCGCTAGTCCGACAGCGCGACGCGTTCGATCCTGACGTCTTCAACCGGCTTGTCGTTCGCGTCCGTCTCGACGGCCGCGATCGCGTCGACAGCTTCCAGCCCGCTCGTGACGCGCCCGAAGACGGTGTGCTTCCCGTCGAGCCACGGCGTCGCCTCGGCCGTGACGATGAAGAACTGCGAGCCGTTCGTGTTCGGCCCCGCGTTCGCCATCGCGAGCGCGCCGCGCACGACCTTGTTGTCGTTGAACTCGTCCTCGAACTGATAGCCCGGGCCGCCGCGCCCGGTTCCCGTCGGGTCGCCTCCCTGGATCATGAAGTCCGGGATCACGCGGTGGAAGACGATGCCGTCGTAGAACCCGTCGCGCGCGAGTGAGACGAAGTTCTCGACGGTCTTCGGGGCGTCCTCGTCGAAGAGCTCGAGCTCGATCGCGCCGTGGCTCGTGTGGAGCGTCGCGCTCGTCACGTGGCCGCGATCCGATCCGCCAGCGGCTCGATCGCCGCCGCGGTCGGCTCGAGGTCCCCGGACTCGAGGCCGGAGACGACCTCGCGGAGGAGCGCCCGCGCCTCGCGCTCGTCGCCCGCGTCGAGCACCGTGGTGACGGCGGCGAGGTGCTCTCCGTCGGCCGCGAGCTCGAGGACCACCGTGTCGAGCTCACGCTTCGGGATGTACGAGTCGTCGGCGATCCCGACGCGAACCGCCACGACCCTTCCGTCCGGGAGCGTCGCGGTCTGCTCGGCCGGCTGTGCGCGGAGGCTCATCGAGTTCGAGTTCTCCCGCGGGGCTGGCAGCCAAACGTCCGGCGCCGCGGTCAAGCTTGAACACGATGGATGAGCGGATCGTCCGCTTCCGCGCACGGACGGTCCTCGCCGTGCTCGGGATCGTGCTCGCGGTTGCGGCGCTGCTCCAGGTGATCTGGCTCGCGCGGCAGGTGCTCACGTGGATCGTGATCGCCCTCTTCTTCGCCGTCGCGCTCGATCCGTTCGTCAACTTCCTGATGCGCCGCGGGATCCGGCGGCGGGGCCTCGCGATCGGCGTCACGTACCTGTTGCTGGCGATCGGGATCGGCGGGCTCGGCGCCACGTTCATCCCGACCCTCGTCTCGGAGGTGAACAACTTCATCGACGCCGTGCCGGGCTACGTCGAGGATCTGACCGAGGGACGCGGGCGGCTCGGCTTCCTCGAGACCGACTACCACCTCGTCGAGCGCGTCCGGGAGGCGGTCGAGGGGACCGATCTGAGCCGCATCCTCGGCGTCTCGGGCACGGCGGTGGCGGTGACGAAGGGCATCGTCACGGTGATCGTCGCCGCGGTGACGATCATCTTCCTCACCTTCTTCATGCTGCTCGAAGGCCCCCGCTGGGTCGAGCGCGGGCTCAGCCTCGTGCCGGACGAGAAGCGACCGCGCTGGAGGCGCATCGGGCTGGAGATCTACGCGACGGTCGGGGGCTTCGTCGCGGGCGCGCTCACGATCGCGACCGTCGCCGGCATCACTTCGGCGATCGTGCTCAGCGTGCTGGGGGTGAGCTACGCGATCGCGCTCGCGCTGCTCGTCGCGTTCCTCGACCTGATCCCGCTCGCGGGAGCGACGATCGCCGCCGTGATCGTCTCGACCGTGGCCTTCCTCGACTCCGGGCTCACGATCGGCCTCGTCGTGCTCGTGTGGTTCGTCGTCTACCAGCAGGTCGAGAACCACCTGCTCTACCCGGTCGTCTACTCGCGGACGGTCGCGCTCTCGCCGCTGCTGATCCTGATCGCGGTGCTGATCGGCGGCTCGCTCGCCGGCATCCTCGGCGCGCTCGCCGCGATCCCGATCGCCGGCACGATCCAGGTCCTCTTCCTCGACTGGCTGCGCAGCCGCCGAGAGACGGAGGAGCCGATCGCAGAAGTCCCGCTCTGACGTCTTACAAGCGGTCTTTCGAGCTTGCAGTCGCGGCTCGTACCTCTTTCGAGTGAGGGTCGTACGGATTGCGTAAATAGGCCGAACGGCCCATCCACCCCGGGCCCTATTCTTCCGATCTTCGAAGCATGTCCGGGGGGATTCGCTTCACGCTCGCACTCGTCCTCGTCGTGGCTGCGACCGTCGCAGCAGCACCGACAAGCGCGCGGCCGCATGCCGCGCAGTCGGTGACGGCGATGAACGACCTCGAGTCTGCGGTGCTCGGACAGATCAACGCGCTTCGTCGCAGCCACGGGCTGGCGCCGCTGCGGATGAACCGCCGCCTGCGCGCGGCGGCCGACTCGCACTCCGTCTCGATGGCGCGGCGCGGGTTCTTCTCGCACACGTCGGCGGACGGCACATCGTTCGCGACCCGCGTGGGGCGCTACTACCCGCGCGGCCGGTCGGGCTACCGCGCGATCGGCGAGAACCTGCTCTGGTCGTCGCCCGGCGTCGACGCGGCGAAAGCGGTGCGCATGTGGTTGAACAGCGCGCCGCATCGCCGCAACATGCTCCGGGCGAGCTGGCGCGAGATCGGCCTCTCGGCCGTGCACTCGAGCTCCGCGCCCGGGACGTACCGGAGCGCGCCGGTCACGATCGTGACCGCCGACTTCGGCGTTCGCAGATAGTCCGACGAGGATCGCGCTTCGCGCCTCGATCTTCGTCGGTGCTCAGCGCGCCCGGGAGGATTCGAACCTCCGACCAACGGCTTAGAAGGCCGCCGCTCTTCCACTGAGCTACGGGCGCGTTCGTCCTGACAAGCGTACCGCCGTGCCACACAACCGCTTTTCCGTGAGCGGGCGGAGGCGGGCAGAGCCCGCCTTCCGTGGTGCGCTCGTCAGGAGGCCGTCACGCGGCTGCTGCTCTGCGCTGCAGGTCTTCCAGGATCGTGCCCGCCTCGGCGGCCAGCTCGACCCCCAGGCGCACGTCGTCCTCGCCGAACGGCCGCTCGCCGCCCCGGTAGACCTCGAGCAGGCCCCAGCAACGCCCGGCGAGCTGGAGCGGGAGCATCAGCAGCGCATCGAAGTCGAGCTCGCGGAGGAGCGCCGCCTCGTTCGGGTCGACGCTCGGATCGAAGAGCGAGACCGTCCGCGGCGCGGCCTCCTCGATCACCTGCTGCGTGACCGGGTAGTCGGGCAGGAGGTAGCTCCGCCCGAGCTGGATCGTGCGGCCGTCCTTCGAGTACTCGACGAGGTCGACGAGGAGCTGCCCGATCACCCGCGAGAGGTTGCAGGCGTCCGCGCCGAGCGCCTCGGTCAACTGGACGCAGGTCGTCCGGAGCACCCCGGCGATCGTCGTCTCGCGCGCAAGCGCGTCAGCCGCAGAAGTGGCCATGGGACCCCTATCGGCGCCCGGGCCCTCGACCTTGATGCCGCGCTGGCGGGCTCCGCCCGTCAGCGCTCGGCCACTGCGCGGAGATCGTGCGAGGGTGGCGGACGGGACTCGAACCCGCGACCACCGGGACCACAACCCGGGGCTCTACCAACTGAGCTACCGCCACCGCGCGCAGGCACAGGATAGCCTCGCGCCGTGCGCGTCCTGGCCTCGCGTCGCTTCCCGGGGCCGGCCTGGAGCGAGCTCGACGACGTCGCGGTCGAGTGGCCGGTGGCGGAGCCGAGGCCGGGGATCGAGGTCCTGGCCGTCGTCGCCGCCGTCGTCGACGACCCGCTCCTCGACCTGCTGCCCGATCTCCGGCTCGTCGCGAACTACGGCGTCGGGTACGACGGGATCGACGTCGAGGCCTGCGCGCGTCGCGGCGTCGGGGTGACGAACACGCCCGAGGCGCTCGGCGTCGCGACGGCCGACCTCGCGGTCGCTCTCCTGCTCGCGGTGCGGCGCAGGGTCGTCGAGGGCGATCGGTTCGTGCGCGAGGGGAAGTGGGCCGCGGGCTGGCACGTGGGCGAGCTGATGGGCGACGACATCCGCGGCGCGACCCTCGGCGTCGTTGGTCTCGGCCGCATCGGTCGCGCCGTCGCCGAGCGGGCGCGCGAGTTCGGGATGCACGTCCTGTACACGCGTCGCTCCGGCGAGCGGGACGAGGGTTTCCGGGAGCTCGACGACCTCCTGCGCGAGTCCGACGCGCTCAGCCTGCACGTCCCGCTCACGGACGAGACCCGGAGCCTGCTCGACCGGCGCAGGCTCGCGCTCCTCCGCGACGGTGCCTCGCTCGTCAACACCTCGCGCGGAGCGATCGTCGACGAGGCAGCGCTCGTCGACGAGCTGCGCTCCGGTCGCTTGCGCGCGGGCCTCGACGTGTACGCGGACGAGCCGCACGTCCCGCGCGAGCTGCTCGAGCTCCCGAACGTCGTCCTGCTCCCGCACATCGGCAGCGCGACGCCCGGCACGCGCGCGGCCGCGACAGCCGAGCTCGTGGCCAACATCAGGGCGGTGCTCGACGGTCGGCGGCCGCCGAACCTCGTTCCCGGCTCGGCTACCGTGTTCGGCGAGGCCCCGTAGCTCAGCGGATAGAGCGGCAGACTTCGAATCTGCGCGCGGAGGTTCGATTCCTCCCGGGGCCACTCGGTACCCGACGAATCGCCGGGCTTCGCCCGGCTCGATTTTCGGGACGTCGTTCGGGTCTCCGTGATCGTGTGTGTGCCGACGCCGGCGAAGCCGGCATCGGCGGCGAGGCGTACGCTGCGCGTGTGCGCGCCGTCTGTCTTGCCGTGCTCGTCGTCGCGCTCGCCGGTTGCGGCGGGGAGGACGACGATGCCGCGCCGACGACGTCGCCCGAGCCGAAGACGACCGCGACCACCGGGACCACCGCGACCACCGAGGAAAGGACGACGCTCCGCGCCTACTTCGCCCGCGGCGAGCAGGTCGGCGTCGCCACGCGCGAGGTCGAGCGCACGAGCGCGGTCGCGGCGGCTGCGCTGCGCGAGCTCCTCGCCGGGCCGAGTGCTGAGGAGCGCGCCGCTGGTCTCGACACCGAGATTCCGGCGGGGACGGAGCTGCGGTCGGTCTCGATCGCGGGCGGCACCGCGACGGTCGATCTCTCGCGCGAGTTCGAGTCGGGTGGCGGCAGCGCGTCGATGACACTGCGCGTTGCGCAGGTCGTCCACACGCTGACGCAGTTCCCGACCGTCGAGCGAGTCGCGTTCCGGCTCGAGGGCGAGCCGGTCGACGCGATCGGCGGCGAGGGAGTCGTCGTCTCTCCGCCGGTCGACCGCGTGGACTTCGAGGCCCAGGCGCCGGCGATCCTCGTCGAGTCCGTCGGCCCCGGCGACGAGGTCGCGAGCCCGCTCCGCGTCACCGGGTCCGCGAATACGTTCGAGGCGACGCTCAACCTGCGCCTGGTCGCCGAGGACGGCACGGTCCTCCACGACGACTTCGCGACCGCGACGTCGGGCACCGGCACGCGCGGGACCTTCGACGTTACGATCGAGTTCGACGCCGAGGGTCCGGCGACGCTCGTCGCCTACGAGCACTCCGCGGAAGACGGCTCGGAGATCAACGTCGTCGAGATCCCCGTCGAGCTTCGGCGCTAACGTTCATTGCCGCTGCGGGTGTGGCGGAACTGGTAGACGCGGCGGGTTTAGGACCCGCTGGGCGAAAGCCCTTGGAGGTTCGAGTCCTCTCGCCCGCATGGGTTACCCCTGCGGGCGGACCGGCAGCACCAGCTGGAACCTGGCGCCGTTCGGGGTCGCGCGCTCGTAGACGAGGTCGCCCCGGTGCGCCTGCGCGTAGGAGCGCGCGATCGCGAGGCCGAGACCGGTCCCCGTGCGCGTCTCCGAGCCGCGGCTGCGACTGAAGCGCTCGAACAGGTCGGGCACGAACTCGGGCGCGACGCCCTCGCCGCGGTCTTCGACGGTGAGCCGGAAATGCCGGTCGTTCTGCTCCGCCGAGACCACGACCGGCGTCTCGCCGTATCGCAACGCGTTCACGACGAGGTTCGAGAGGATCCGGTCGAGCGCGTCGGGGTCGACCTGCGCGACGAGGTGGGGATCGACGTCGATCGTGATCCCGTTCGCCTCGAAGCCCGCGGCCGCCGCGACGATCTCCTGCACGCGGGGCCGCACCGCGAGCGCCACGGGCGTGATCGTGACCGCCTCGGCGTCGAGGCGGGAGAGGTCGAGGAGCTGCTCGACGAGCGACTTCATCCGCGCCGTCTGGCCGCGCAGGACGTTCTCGAGCTCCTCGAGCTGCGCCGCACCGAGCTGCCCGCGCCGCCCGTGGATGGTCTCGACGAGGCCGTGCACGGTTGCGACCGGCGTGCGCAGCTCGTGCGCGGCGAGCGAGATGAAGTTCGTCTTGATCTCGTCGGCCCGCTCGAGCTGCGCTCGCGCGTCGCGCTCCTGCGCGAACAGCCGCGCGCGGTCGAGCGCGAGCATCGTCAGCGCGCCGATCGTGCGGAGGGCCGCGAGCTCCTCCGGGCCGAAGAACGGTGCGTAGGCGCTCGTCCACACGGTGACGCGCCCGCCGGCGAGCTCGATCTCGACGACTCGGCCGCGACCCTCCTCGCGGATCCCCTGGGCGCCGACGAGCTCACCCTGGTCGTCGTGGATCTCGATCCCCTGGGCGCCGACGATCTCGCGCATCGGCTGGAGCACCCGGTCGGCGACGTCGCGCTCGGTCGTGGCGCCCATCAGCCCGGCGATCGCCTCCTGGGCCTGTCCCGTCTCGGGGCGACGCCAGGCGAGGCGGAGCAGGGGCGGTGGCGCGAGCCCGATCAGGAAGAGGAGGGCGCTCAGCGTCGAGAGGGCGGAGCCGAAGAGATCTGCGCCGGATCCCTCCGCCGGCGAGGAGATCGCGACGAACAGCGCGACCGTGATCAGGGCGGCGGCCACGGCCAACAGGCGCATCCGCCGCCGCGGGACGCTCGCCTCTCCGCGGCCCGCGCGCCAGAGCCGCCACGTGACGACGATCGTCAGAAGCGTCCAGTGGAGCGTGAAGGCGCCGATGTAGAACGCGAACGACCAGGGCCAGGACTCGCCTTCGCCCGGGATGTCGGGCAGGGCGTACGTCCACGCGACCATCACGAGGGTCAACGCCCCGACGAGGATCGACAGCTTCCGGCCGGGCGGGCTGAAGACGATCGCGAAGCGGTAGAGGAGGTAGGGGAAGAGGACGAGCGCCGCGATCAGCGTGCGGACCGCGAGCTCCTCCCACCGCTCGTCCGGCTCCTCGGGGAGGAGGCCGCCGGTGTCCACCACGGCCGCGAGCACGACGAAAGCCAGCGCCGCCCAGAGCCCGGCCCGCTCGCGGTGCCGGCGCCAGACCCAGACGGAGGCCACTGCGACCACCGTGTAGAGGGCGAAATTGAGGTATTGCAGGACTTCGACGACGTCGCGCACGACCCTCGCTTTTGTCGGCCTGTGAGCTTACGGCCTGGAGCGGCCATATTCGCCGCGAGCCGCCGGTCTCCGCCCAGCGTGAAACGCGTTCGGCACAATGGTCGGGTGGAGGCCCGGGTCGAAGAGCTCGCGGACAACCGCGTGCGGCTCACCGTCGACGTGCCGGGCGCGCACGTCCAGCACGCCGTCGAGCACGCAGCGTCCGATCTCGCGGGCAGCGTCAAGATCCCCGGCTTCCGCCAGGGCAAGGTCCCGATGCCCGTGCTGCTCGCGCGTGTCGGCAAGGATCGCCTGCACTCCGAGGCGGTCGAGAGCCACATCGGCGGGTGGTTCATGAGCGCGGCCGCGCGTTCCCGCATCCGTCCGGTCGAGCAGCCGCAGTACGAGTACCAGCTGCCCGAGAGCGCGGACGACGACTGGCGCTTCACCGCGACGGTCTCCGTGCAGCCGAAGCCCGAGCCCGCCGACTGGACGCAGCTGGAGGTGCCCGCGCCCGACCCGGACGTGCCGGAGGACCTGGTCGAGCACGAGCTCGAGGTGCTCCGGAGCTCCGTGGCCGAGCTCGCGCCGGTCGAGGACCGGCCGGCCGTCGCCGGCGACACGGTCGTGCTCGACCTCGTCGTCGAGGGGCAGGAGCCGCAGCGCGACTACGTGGTCGACCTCGGGACGGGTCGGCTCGTGCCCGAGCTCGAGCAGGCGCTCGTCGGCATGCGGCCCGGAGAGACCCGCGAGGTTCGGTTCGAGCGCGCCGAGGAATCGACCGGCACCGTCGAGCTGACCCTGAACGAGCTGAAGGAGCGGGTGCTGCCGCCGCTCGACGACGAGTTCGCGCGCGCGGCGAGCGAGTTCGACACGCTCGACGAGCTGCGTTCCGAGATCGAGTCGCGCCTGCGCGAGCAGCTCGAGGAGGAGATCGAGGGCGCGGTCCGCGCCGCGGCCGTCGACCGGCTCGTCGAGGCGTCCGGCGTCGAGGCGGGCGGACCGCTCGTCGACGCGCGGGCGCGCACGCTGCTGAACAACCTCGCGCGGTCGCTGGCCGCGCGCGGGCTCAGCCTCGAGACCTACGTCGCCGTCTCAGGCACCTCGGCGGAGCAGTTGTCGGCACAGATCCGCGGCGAGGCGGCGCAGTCCGTCGCGCGCGAGCTCGTGCTCGACGCCGTCGCCGAGCAGGTCGGGATCGAGGTCCCCGACGGCGAGGTCGAGGCGCTCGTGCGCGAGGAGGCGCAGGCCGCGGGCGACGATCCCGACGCGTTGATCGAGAGCCTGAAGGCCCACGGGACGTTCGAGGACCTCCGCGAGGACATCAGGCTCCGGGCCGCGCTCGACCGCGTCGCGGCCGAGGTGAAGCGGATCCCGGTCGAGCTGGCCGAGGCCCGCGACTCGATCTGGACCCCCGAGAAGGAAAAACGAGAGGCATCGACAAAGTTGTGGACCCCCGGCACCAAGGAGATCGCATGAGCCCGCTTGTCCCAATGGTCATCGAGCAGACGTCGCGCGGCGAGCGTGCGTTCGACATCTACTCGCGTCTGCTCAACGAACGGATCATCTTCCTCGGCACGCCGGTGGACGACCAGATCGCGAACCTGATCGTCGCGCAGCTGCTGCACCTCGAGTCCGAGGATCCCGACAAGGACATCTCGATCTACATCAACTCGCCGGGCGGCGTCGTCTACGCCGGGCTCGCGATCTACGACACCATGCAGTTCATCAAGCCCGACGTGCAGACGATCTGCGTCGGGATGGCGATGTCGATGGGCGCGGTCATCCTCGCCGGCGGGACCGCGGGGAAGCGGATGGCGCTGCCCCACTCGAAGATCCTGATCCACCAGGGGTCGGCGGGCTTCCACGGGCAGCCCACGGACATCGAGATCCAGGCCCGCGAGGTGATCAGCCTGAAGCGGCTGATGGAGGAGATCATGTCCCGGCACACGGGCCAGACCATCGAAAAGGTGGCCAAGGACATGGATCGCGACTACTACATGACCTCCGAGGAAGCCAAGGATTACGGGGTCATCGACACGGTCGTGATGAGCCGAGACGGCGTCAAGGTCTAGCAGGCAAGGCGATTTCGGGGTAAAAGGAGAGGCGGCGGTGGACTCAACAGCGCGAATCACTCGTTCGAGGGAGACGAGCCGGAAGCGATTCCGGGTACTCCTGTCACGCTGATGGCGCGCGCGAGCGAAGGCAACGAGCAGCTCCTCTGCAGCTTCTGCGGGAAGTCGCAGCGGCAGGTCAAGAAGCTGATCGCCGGCCCCGGGGTCTACATCTGCGACGAGTGCATCGATCTCTGCAACGAGATCATCGACGAGGAGCTGACCACACCGGCGCAGCTCGACCTCGACAACCTCCCGCGGCCGATGGACATCTACTCGGTCCTGAACGACTACGTCGTCTCGCAGGAGGAGGCGAAGCGCACGCTCGCGGTCGCGGTCTACAACCACTACAAGCGCGTGCAGATGGGGACCGAGGACGGGGACGTCGAGCTCCAGAAGTCGAACATCCTCCTGCTCGGCCCGACCGGCTGCGGCAAGACGCTGCTCGCGCAGACGCTCGCGCGGATCCTCAACGTCCCGTTCGCGATCGCCGACGCGACCGCGCTCACCGAGGCCGGCTACGTGGGCGAGGACGTCGAGAACATCCTCCTCAAGCTGATCCAGGCGGCCGACTTCGACATCAAGAAGGCGGAGACCGGGATCATCTACATCGACGAGGTCGACAAGATCGCGCGCAAGGCCGACAACCCGTCGATCACGCGCGACGTCTCGGGCGAGGGCGTGCAGCAGGCGCTGCTGAAGATCCTCGAGGGGACGGTCGCGTCGGTGCCGCCGCAGGGCGGGCGAAAGCACCCGCACCAGGAGTTCCTCTCGATCGACACGACGAACATCCTCTTCATCTGCGGCGGTGCGTTCGCGGGGCTCGACAAGATCATCGCGAAGCGGATCGGCAAGAACGCCGTCGGGTTCGGCGCCGACATCCGCTCGAAGCACGACGTCGAGCGGAGTGAGCTGCTCTCCGACGTGATGCCCGAGGATTTGCTCTCGTTCGGGCTGATCCCGGAGTTCATCGGCCGCCTGCCCGTCGTCTCCGCAGTGCACCAGCTCCAGAAGGACGACCTCGTCAAGATCCTGATGGAGCCGAAGAACGCGCTCACGAAGCAGTACCAGCGCTTCTTCGGGTACGACTCGATCGAGCTCGTCTTCACCGACGACTCGCTCTGGGAGATCGCCGACAAGGCGCTCGCCCGCGAGACCGGCGCGCGCGGGTTGCGCTCGATCATCGAGTCCGCGCTGCTCGACGTGATGTTCGAGCTGCCGTCGCGTAAGGACGTCTCCAAGTGCGTGATCACGAAGGAGACGATCTCGCAAGGCCTTCGCCCGACGCTCGTCACGAGCGCCGGCGCGGAGATGGAGCACGACGACCCGCTCCTCGCCGAAGAGTCCGCGTAGTAGCCGACGAAACAGCTGCGCTGTTTCGTCGTTCGCCACCAGGCACCTAGGATCGCGCCCATGACCGGCGCCTTCACCACCCGTCCCGAGCTGCACGGGACGTTCGGGATGGTCGCCTCGACTCACTGGCTGGCGTCGGCGACGGGCATGCGGCTGCTCGAGGCGGGCGGCAACGCGTTCGACGCCGCGGCCGCCGCGGGGCTCGTGCTCCAGGTGGTCGAGCCGCATCTGAACGGGCCCGGCGGGGACCTGCCGATCGTGCTCTACGCCGCCGAGCGCGACGAGGTCGTCGTCGTCTGCGGTCAGGGCCCGGCGCCGGCCGCCGCGACGATCGAGCGCTACACGGCCCTCGGCCTCGAGCTCGTTCCGGGGACCGGCGTGCTCGCGGCGTGCGTCCCCGGTGCGTTCGATGGGTGGCTGCGCATGCTGCTCGAGCTCGGGACCGCGCGGTTGCGCGACGTGCTCGAGCCCGCGATCGCGTACGCGCGGGAGGGACACCCGGTGCTGCCGCGCGTCGCCGAGGGGATCGCGGCGATGGAGCGGCACTTCCGCGAGGAGTGGCCCACGTCCGCCGCGACGTGGCTGCCGGTCCCGGCGCCGTGGTCGCTCTTCCGGAACCCCGTGCTCGCCGACACCTACGCGCGCGTGCTCGTGGAGGCCGAGGCGGCCTCGCCGGACCGCGACGGCCAGATCCAGGCTGCGCGCGATGCCTTCTACCGCGGCTTCGTCGCGGAGGCGATCGGCGCGTTCGTCGAGCGCGAGGACGGCCTGCTCTCGGCCGACGACCTCGACGGTTTCGAGGCCGTGTTCGAGCCGCCGGTCGAGCTCGAGTACGAGGGGTGGACCGTGTCGAAGACCGGGCCGTGGGGTCAGGGCCCGGTCTTCCTCCAGCAGCTCGCGCTCCTCGCCGGCTTCGACCTCGCGTCGATGGCCCCGGGCAGCGCCGAGCTCGTGCACACGGTGGTCGAGTGCTCCAAGCTCGCCTTCGCGGACCGCGAGGCGTGGTACGGCGACCCGGAGTTCACGGACGTCCCGCTCGATCGGCTGCTCGCCCGGGAGTACGCGGACGAGCGCCGGGCGCTCGTCCGCGCCGAGGCGTCGGCGGAGCTCCGCCCCGGCCTCGAGGGGGCACGCCTGCCGAAGAGGCCAAGCAACAGTCTGTTACTTGGGGCCGGCACCGGCGAGCCGACGCGCGGGGACACGTGCCACCTCGACGTCGTCGACCGCTTCGGCAACGCCGTCTCGGCGACGCCGAGCGGTGGCTGGCTGCAGAGCTCGCCCGTCGTCCCGGAGCTCGGCTTCCCGCTCGGAACGCGCGCGCAGATGTTCTGGCTCGAGGAAGGGCTGCCGAACTCGCTCGAGCCGCGCAAGCGGCCGCGGACGACCCTCTCGCCGACGCTCGCCCGCCGCGACGCCGAGCTCCTCTCCTTCGGCACGCCGGGCGGCGACCAGCAGGACCAGTGGTCGCTCGTCTTCTTCCTCGCGCACGTGCACCACGAGCGCAACCTGCAGGCCGCGATCGACCTCCCCATGTTCCACTCCAACCACGTCACGAGCTCGTTCTTCCCCCGCGAGGCGAAGCCGCGCCACGTCGAGCTCGAAGCGCGCTTCGAGCCCGGCGTCGTCGAGGAGCTGCGGGCTCGCGGCCACGACGTCGAGGTCGCCGGCCCGTGGTCGCTCGGCCGGCTCAGCGCGGCGGCCCGCGACGCGAGCGGCGTACTGCGCGCGGCCGCGAACCCGCGGGGGATGCAGGGCTATGCAGTCGGGCGTTGAGTGGGTCGAGTCGCTCGACCCGTGGCCGGAGGAGTTCGGCCTCGGGCGCATGCGGGTCCTGCTCGACGCGCTCGGCGAGCCGCAGCTCCGCTTTCCCTCGGTGCACGTCGTCGGCACGAACGGCAAGTCGACCGCGACGCGGACGATCGAGGCGCACCTCGCCGCGGCCGGCCTCGCGGTCGGCGCGTACCTCTCGCCGCACGTGCGCGGGTGGAGCGAGCGGATCCGCGTCCGCGGCGAGGAGGCGGACTTCGAGCGGGCCGTCGAGCGCGTCCGCCCGGCCGCGCTCGCGGTCGGTGCGACGCAGTTCGAGGCGGTCACGGCCGCGGCCCTCGCCGAGTTCGCCGCCGAGTCGGTCGACGCGGCCGTGATCGAGGCGGGCCTGGGGGGCCGTCACGATGCGACGAACGTCGTCGACGCCCCGGTCGTGCTGCTCACGAACGTCGACCTCGACCACACCGAGGTGCTCGGCGGGACGCGCGAGGAGATCGCGCGCGAGAAGCTCGCGGTCGCCGGTCCCGGCGCGACGGTCGTCCTTCCGGACCGCGAGTTCGCGGCGCTCGTGCCGCAGGCGCGGGTGCTCGTCGGCGGGGCGCGCGAGGCCGCGGAGGCGTTCCTCGGCGCCCGCGTCGAGGGGGACGTCGAGGTCTCGCTGCCCGGCCGGCTCGAGTGGCGCTCCGACCGCGAGCTCTGGGACGGCGGCCACAACGCGGCCGGCGCCGCGTGGCTCGCCGAGCGCCTCCCGGGCCGCGACTTCGTCCTCGTGGTCTCGATCCTGGCCGACAAGGACGCTCGCGGGATGCTCCGGGAGCTGCGGCCGTACGCGCGGGGGGTCGTCGCCACGACCTCGTCGAACCCCCGGGCGCGCGCCGCGCGGGAGCTCGCGGAGATCGCGGCCGAGCTGCGGTTCGGGACCGTCGACGCGGTGGACGACCCCGAGGAGGCGCTCGACCGGGCCCGGATCCTGGCCGGGGCGTCGGGCGCGGTCCTCGTCACCGGCTCCCTCTACCTCCTCGCCGATCTGGCCGGGCGAGAGGAGCACCGCGTAGAGTGACGAAACTCGGAGAACAACTGACAGTCGTCGCGTTCGCGACGTTCGTGCTGCTCGCGATCGTCGGGGCCGCGTTCGGCGTCGGCTATCTGGTGGGGAAGCTGCTGCTTTGAGCCTCGACGACGACTTCCTGATGATCGCCCGGAACCTCGGGCTCTTCTTCCTCGCGGTCTTCTGGGTGGCGACGGCCTACTGGGTCTACAAGGACGCGCGCCGCCGGATCGAGGATCCCTGGATGGTCGGGATGGCGACGGTCCTCGGAGCGATCCCCCCGTTTCTCGGACCGATCATCTACATGTTCTTCCGGCCGCCCGAGTACCTCGAGGACGTCCGAGAACGCGAGCTCGAGATCAAGGCGATGGAGAAGCGCCTTGCGTTGCGCGACCTCCACTGCCCCGTCTGCCGCGCCGAGGTCGACCAGTCGTTCCTCGTCTGCCCGGTCTGCACGACGAAGCTCAAGCAGGCGTGCACGAACTGCAAGCAGCCGCTCGAGGCGCTCTGGCAGATCTGCCCGTACTGCGAGACGCGCGTCGAGTCGCCCGCGACGATCGACTTCGGCGACACGTGGGAGACGCCGAGGCGGAGGCGCGCGAGCGAGTAGCATTCCGCGGCCGTGGCGGTCGAGCGCACGTTGATCCTGATCAAGCCGGACGCCGTCGAGCGCGCGCTCGCGGGCGAGATCCTCGCGCGCATCGAGCAGCGCGGCCTCAGCGTCGTCGCGGGCAAGCTCGTGCGCGTGTCACGCGAGCTGGGCGAAGAGCACTACGGCGAGCACCGCGAGAAGCCCTTCTTCGGAGAGCTCGTCGAGTTCATCACGTCGGCACCCACGTGGGCGCTCGCGGTCGAGGGCGAGGGCGCGATCGCGACGATGCGCAAGACGATCGGCGCGACCGACCCGGCGAACGCCGAGCCCGGCACGATCCGCGGCGACCTCGCGACGTCGATGCCGAACAACCTCGTCCACGGCTCGGACTCGCCGGAGTCCGCGCAGCGCGAGCTCGCGCTGTGGTTCTCGGACGATGAGCTCCTCTGACGAGTACCCGGAGTACGTCGCGCAGAACGTCGCCGTCTGGACGAAGGCGAACGCGGAGCACACGGGGCCGAACGCGCGCGGCGCCTGGGCGCAGGACGAGATCACCTGGGGCGTGTTCGAGATTCCGGAGCGCGACCTGGACGTGCTCGGCGACGTGGACGGTCTGGACGTCGTCGAGCTCGGCTGTGGAACCGCGTACTTCTCGGCGTGGCTCGCGAAGCGCGGAGCGCGTCCGGTGGGCGTCGACCCGACTCCGGCGCAGCTCGCGACCGCGCGGGAGCTGCAGCGCGAGCTCGGGCTCGAGTTCCCGCTCGTCGAGGGCGTCGCCGAGAGCGTCCCGTTGCCGGACGCGTCGTTCGATCTCGCGCTCTCGGAGTACGGCGCTTCGATCTGGGCGGACCCGAACCGGTGGATCCCCGAGGCGTCGAGGCTGCTTCGCCCCCACGGCCGGCTCGTGTTCCTGCGGAACGGGACGATCTCGATGCTGTGCATGGACCTCGACGGCGTGACCGAGCAGCTCCAGCGGTCGTACCCGGAGCTGCGCCGGATCGAGTGGCCCGACACGAAGGAGGTCGAGTTCCACACGCCTGCCGGCGAGCTGATCGACCTGCTGCGCGCGAACGGGCTCGAGCTCGAGCGTCTCGTCGAGCTGTACGCGCCGGAGGGCGCGAAGACCCACGAGAGCTACAGCTACGTGACTCCGGAGTGGGCGCGGAAGTGGCCCGCCGAGGAGTTGTGGGTGGCACGCAGGAGGTGAGCGCGCCACCAGCGGCGCCCCTGCTGCTCGCGTCGACCTCGCCGCAGCGCCACGCGATCCTCGAGCAGCTCGGCATCCCCTTCGACGCTGTCGCCCCTCGCTACGAGGAGCACGACCCGCCGAACGCCGACGCGGTCGAGCTCGTCAAGGCACACGCGCAGGGGAAGGCGCGCTCGGTCGCGGGCGGGGCGGGCGAGCGGCCGGTGCTCGGCGTCGACACGACGGTCGTCCTGGACGGGCGGCTCTTCGCCAAGGCCTCGAGCGCGGAGGAGGCGGCGGCGATGCTCGACGCGCTCGCCGGTAAGACGCACCTCGTCGTCTCCGGCCTCTGCCTGCTCACGCCCGCGTGGGAGCTCGTCGACCACGTCGCGACGCGCGTGAGCTTCCGCCCGCTGACGCCGCGCGACGTCGCGCGCTACGTGGCGAGCGGCGAGTGGGAGGGACGCGCCGGCGCCTACGCGATCCAGGGCCTGGGCGCGTCGCTCGTCGCCGAGATCGACGGCGACTACCTCAACGTCGTCGGCCTCCCCGCGGCCTTGCTCGTCCGCGTCCTCGCCGAGCGGTTCGAGGGCGTGTACGGCTTCGGCTGAGGCGCTCACTTTTCGCAGGACGCCACGTCTAACCGTGCGACGTGCGTACGCGACGCCAGCGCGTGCTCGGCACGGTGCTCTCGGGGATCTTCGCGCTCGTCCTCGTCCCCGCGCTCGGCGCGGCCGAGGTGGGTCCGCCGACCCAGCTCTCGTTCGACCCGTTCGTCGGCGCGCCGGGCCAGCACGAGACCGCCGTGGAACCGGACAGCCTCTCGGTCGGAGACGTCGTCGTCGCCGTCTTCCAGGTTGCGCGGATCCTTGACGGAGGAGCCACGGCAATCGGCTGGGCGACCTCGCCCGACGGCGGCACGACCTGGACGAGCGGCCTGCTCCCGGAGTTGACGACCGCGCAGTCGCCTCTGGGCGCGGCAGCGCGCGTCTCGGACCCCGTGATCGCGTTCGACCGGGTCCACGGTGTCTGGCTCGCTTCCGTTCTCGCCTTGCGCGAGGCGAGCCCACTGCCGACCACGTCGCTCGTCGTCAGCCGTTCCGTCGACGGTCGGTCCTGGAGCACGCCGGTCACGATGGCGGCCGACGAGGGGCGCTTCGCGCACGACAAGAACTGGATCGTCTGCGACAACGGAGCCGCCAGTCCTCTCGCCGGTACGTGCTACGTGGCGTGGACCGATGCGACCACGGGAGCACTCGCCATGTCGAGGTCGATCGACGGAGGGTCGACGTGGACCCCACCCACGGTCGCAGGTGCAAGCCGGGGCGGGGGCTTCGTGCCGCTCGTCCGACCCGACGGGACGGTCGTCGTCGTCTACGAGACCGTTCGGACGATCGAGGCGGTGCGTTCACGCGACGGCGGTCGATCCTTCGACGCGCCGATCTTCGTGAGCGCTCTTCGAACCTCGCCCGTTCCCGGCATGCGCGCACCCGCGCTCCCTTCCGCCGAGGTGGACGCCGCGGGCCGGATCACGGTGGCGTGGCAGGACTGCCGCTTCCGGCAGCGCTGCCCGGCGACGACGGCACCGAACGACATCGTGACCTCCTCGTCGCCGGACGGGCTGCGGTGGTCGCCCGTGCGCCGTGTTCCCACCGCGCCGGCGCTGGACGGCCTCCACCACTTCGTTCCGGGGGTCGGGGTCGACGCGACGAGCAGCGGCGCGGCGTCGCGTCTGGCGGTCGCGTTCAGCGTCCTCGCCCCGAGAGGCTGCGCGGCGGAGGCCTGCAGCGTCCAGCCCCAGCTCGTCTCGACGACGGACGGGGGGCGCAACTGGAGCGAACCGGTCGCCCTCGCGCCGCCGCAGCCGGTCAGCGCGTTCCCGCAGAGCACGGCGGGGCGGTTCCTCGGCGACTACATCTCGACGTCCTTCGTCTCGGGCGACGTCGCCGTGCCGGTGTTCGCGTCGGCATCGGGGCCCTTCGATGGTCGCTTCCGCCAGGGGGTGTTCGCGTCGCGGGTCCCGCCGCTGCCCGCCCGGCCACCGGTGCTGCGCGTCTCGACGCCACGCGTCACTCCCTCGCGACCGCGCGTGGGCGCGCGCTTCGTCGTGTCGGCGCCGTTCACCAACTCGACGAGCGGTGCGGTGAACGTCCAGTGTCGGGCGAGGGGCGCTCGTGTTCGCCTGCGGCTGCTGCGCGGCGCGGCTCTGCGCGGGCGCGCGACGTGCACCTGGCGCGTGCTCGCGGCTCCGCGCCGCGCTCTCGTCGGCGGCACGATCACGGTCGGCTCGCCGGAGGCCGAGATCGCGCGACCGTTCCGGCTCCGAGTCCGATGAAGATCCTCCTGGCCGCACTCCTCGCCTCGCTGACGCTCTTCGTGCCGGGCGCTGCGGCCGACTCGACCGGAGCCCACCGTGTGCTCGTCATCCTCGCGACGTGGGGGCCGCAGCCGTGGACCGTCGACGAGGTGCGACGCACCGTCTTCGACGAGTCCGATGCGTTCCTGCGTCGTTCGTCGTTCGGGCTGCTCTCGCTGCAGGGAGACGTGACGCCGTGGCTCGCGGCGTACCCCGGACGCCCGGCCTGTCCACCTCCGCTGCACGAGCGCGTCGCTCCGGGCTTGAGCGAGCCGCCGCTCGCCGCCGCCCGGCGCGCCGGATACGCGCCCGAGGCCTACGACCGAGTCGTGTACGTCGTCCCCCGCACCGAGTGCGAGTGGAACGCGGTCGGGGTCGGGCGGGAGGCGCTGCTGAACGGGATCGTCAGCGCGTGGCTCGTCGTCCACGAGCTCGGTCACACCTATGGACTCGCACACGCGCGCGGCTCGACGTGCAGGGCCGGGGTCTGCAGGCCCGACGAGTACGGCGACCCGTTCAGCCCGATGGGCCACGGGCTCGTCGACTTCAGCGCCTACGAGAAGGTGACGGTGGGCTGGCTCCGGGACGTCGCGCGGGTCCGGCGCGCCGGCTCCTTTGTGATCGGCCGGCCGGACGTGCTCGGCGCGGCGCCGCACGCGCTCGTCGTCCCGACCGGCAGCGGCGAGTACTGGCTCGAGCAGCGGCTCGACGTCCAGCCGCCCGGGCTCGCCGTTCGCGTCGTCGAAGCCGACGTCCCCGACGACGACCTGGCGCCGCCGACGAGGTTCCGGCACGACCCGACGCGAACGGGCAAGGACGTCGTCGGTGCCGGTGAGGTCTATCGCGTTCCCGGCTCGTTCACCGTGCGCTACGACCCGGTGGCCGAAGGTCGCGCGACGGTCGTGTTCGCGTGGACCGACCGGGTGCGGCCGAACCGGCCCGTCGTCGTCGCGCCGAACCGCGTGCGTGCCGGCCGCGCGTTTCGTGTCGCGTGGAGGACGGCGGACGCCGGCAGCGGCGTCGCGTCCTGCGTCGTGCGGGTCGACGGACGCATCGCGGCGCGCGTCGAGAGCGGCGTGTCGAGCGCCGTGATCGCAGGCGCGAAGCGAGGAACCCTGCGAGTCGCGGTCGCGTGCACGGACCGTGCCGGGAACCCGAACCGAGCAAGCATCCGGCTCGTCCGCGTCGTCCGCTGAGGGTCGCCGCAGGACGGCGGCTAGACTCGGGAGCCGCACATGGGCGTCTTCAACTCACTCACCGGCTTCGGCGGGCGCGACATGGCCGTCGACCTCGGCACCGCGAACACGCTCGTATACGTGCGCGGACGCGGGATCGTGCTCTCCGAGCCGAGCGTGGTCGCGATCGACCAGCGCACCGGCGAGGTGCACGCCGTGGGCGTCGAGGCGAAGCGCATGCTCGGCCGCACGCCCGGGACGATCAGCGCGATCCGCCCGCTGAAGGACGGCGTGATCGCCGACTTCGACGTCACCGAGCAGATGCTGCGCCACTTCATCCAGAAGGTCCACCAGCACCGCTTCGCGCACCCGCGCGTCGTCGTCTGCGTCCCGTCGGGCGTCACCGGCGTCGAGAAGCGCGCGGTCGAGGAGGCCACGCTCTCCGCCGGCGCGCGGCAGGCGTACCTGATCGAGGAGCCGATGGCCGCGGCGATCGGCGCGGGCCTGCCCGTCGCCGAGCCGACCGGGAACATGATCGTCGACATCGGCGGCGGCACGACCGAGGTCGCGGTCATCTCGCTCGGCGGGATCGTCGTCTCGCAATCGCTCCGCGTCGGCGGCGACGAGATGGATGAGGCGATCGTCAACCACATCAAGAAGGAGTACAAGCTCCTGATCGGGCAGCAGACCGCCGAGGAGATCAAGCTCGAGATCGGCTCCGGCTACCGCCTCTCCGACGAGGTGCAGGCCGAGGTGCGCGGGCGCGACCTCATGACCGGCCTTCCGAAGACGGTCGTCCTCACCTCCGAGGAGATCCGCCGCGCGCTCGACGACCCGGTCAGCCAGATCATCGACGCGATCAAGTCCACGCTCGACAAGACCCCGCCGGAGCTCGCGGCGGACATCATGGACCGCGGAATCGTGCTCGCCGGGGGCGGCGCGCTCCTGAACGGCCTCGACGAGCGCCTCCGCCACGAGACGCTGATGCCGGTCCACCTGGCCGAGAGCCCGCTCACCTGCGTGGCCGTCGGCTCGGGCCGGAGCCTCGAGGAGTTCGAGGTGATCCACCGCTCCGCTCGTGCCCGCCGGAACAATCACCGGCGGTAACCGAAAACCTCGCTAACCTCTGCGAAGCTCGTGCCTCGCAACCGGACCGCCCGACTGGCGGTGCTGGGCCGTCCAGTCCCGCGCGCCACAGCGCCGTTTCCCTCCCGAGCCCGCAGCGCGACGAAGCGCCGCGTGGTCGTAGGGCTGCTCGCGCTCGTATCGCTCGCGCTCCTCTCCGTCTACTTCCGCGAGTCGGACGACGGCGCGCTGCACGGCGCGCAGGACGCGGGCGCGACCGCCGTGCGCCCGTTTCAGGTCGGCGCCGAGCGCGTGGCGCGGCCGTTCCGCGATCTCTACGGCTGGTTCGACGGGCTGCTGAACGCGAAGGCCGAGAACGAGGAGCTCCGCCGTCGGCTCGAGGAGGCGGAGCGGCTCGCGATCGAGCGCCAGACCGCTGCGCAGGAGAACCTCGACCTCCGCGAGGCGCTCGGGTTCCAGGACCTTCCGGGCCTGCGCGACTTTCGTCCGGTGAACACGCGCGTCGTCGGCGCGCAGTCGCCGCTGTTCAGCCGTCGGCTCGTGATCGCTGCCGGGTCGGACGCCGGGATCACCCGTCACGCCCCGGTGCTCGCCGCGGGCACGCTCGTCGGCGCGGTGACCGAGGTCACCGACGACACTGCGCTCGTCACGCTGCTCACCGACGAGGCGAGCGCCGTCGCCGCGCGGACGATCCGCGGCAACGCCCTCGGCCTGCTCCAGTCGGGCGAGGGAGGTTCGCTCGTGCTCGCCAACGTGACGAAGGACAAGGACGTTTCGGTGGGCGACCTCGTGGCGACCTCGGGCTCGCGCTCGGAGCAGCTGCCCTCGCTCTTCCCGCGCGGGATCCCGATCGGGCTCGTCACGAGCGTCTCGCAAAGCGACACCGAGCCGTTCAAGCAGGTGCAGGTGCAGGCGACGGCCGACCTCTCGAACCTCGATGTCGTCACGGTGCTCGTGCGATGACGGTCGACGTGCTCAAGATCGCCGGCCTGACGTTCGCCGCCGTCGTGCTCCAGACGTCGATCCTGAGCTCGCTCGAGTTCGGCGGGGCGACGCCGGACCTGCTGCTCGTCACGCTCGTGGCGATCGCGCTCCTGCGCGGAGCGATCACCGGCGCGGCGGTCGGGTTCGCGGCCGGGCTGCTCATCGACACCGCGACGCTCGCGCGGCTCGGCGAGACGTCGCTGCTGCTCACGATCGCGGGCTATTGGATCGGGCGCTACGGCGAGACGACCGGTCGCGACCGCACGCACGCCCCGGTGCTCTCCGTGGCGGTCGTGACGATCCTCTACGGGATCGGCGCGCTGTCGCTGCACGTCGTGCTCGGCGACGCGGTCGACGCGTCCGAGCTGTTCGGCTCGCTGCTCCCCGGCATCCTGCTCAACCTCCTGCTCACGGTCCCGGTCTACGCGCTCGTCCGTCGGATCCTCGGCCGGTCGGCGTGGTCGCCCCAGGAGGTGCGCCTCCTTGGCTAGCGGCGGCAACGGCCGCGCGTCGGGGCGGTTCCTCCCGCCCGACCCGCGGGTGATCGAGCCCTACCGGCTGACGCCGAAGCTCGCGCTGCGGCTCGCGATCCTCGGCGCGGTCGCGCTCGCGATCTTCGCCGTGCTCTTCCTGCGCCTGTGGGCGCTCCAGGTGCTCTCCGGCGAGCAGCACCTGCGCGCGGCGCAGAGCAACCAGCTGCGGACGCTTCGCCTCGAGGCGCCGCGCGGGGTGATCCGCGACCGCAAGGGTCGGATCCTCGTCACGAACGTCGTCGGCACCGCCGTCCAGGTCTGGCCGGCCGACCTCCCCGAGGACGGCCGCTGGCAGTTGCTCCAGCGGCTGGGGAAGGTGCTGAAGGTCCCGGCCGCGCGCATCGCCAGGGAGATCGACGCGCGGCGGAACGACCCGCTCAACCCCGTGGTCGTGAAGGAGAACATCTCGCCTGCGGAGCTCGCCTACCTGAGCGAGCGGAACGAGGACTTCCCCGGCGTGCGGCTCGCCGAGAGCATGGTGCGCGGCTACCCGCACGGCACGCTCGCGGCGCACCTGCTCGGGCACGTCGGCGAGATCGGCGAGGACCAGCTGAAGCTGCGCGAGTTCGACGACCTCCAGGCCGGCGACAAGATCGGCCAGGCCGGCGTCGAGGCCGCGTTCGACCGCTACCTGCGCGGCACGCCCGGGCTCGCGCGGATGCGCGTCGACTCGCTCGGTCAGAAGCGCGGCGACATGACGCCGATGCGGACGCCGATGCGCGGCAACGACGTCGAGCTGACGATCGACCTCGAGCTCCAGCTCGCCGCCGAGCGCGCGCTCGAGCACGGGATCCAGATCGCGCGAAACGCCGAGTGCTTCGGCTGCTGGAACGCGAACGGCGGCGCGGTCGTCGCGCTCGATGCCCGGAGCGGCGAGGTGCTCGCGCTCGCGTCGAACCCGACGTTCGACCCGCGCGTGTTCGTCGGCAAGCCGAACCCCTGGCGCGTACGCCCGCTCGTCGTCGAGAGCGCGGCGAAGCGGCGGAACTACCCGGGCCTGAACCGCGCGATCTCGGGCGCATACCCGGCGGGCTCGACGTGGAAGCCGGTGACGGCGATCGCGGCGCTCGAGGAGCACCTCGTCTCGCCGTACGAAGCGCTTCCGTGCACGCCCGTCTACACGTTCGTCGGCGAGAACGGCGTCTCGTACAACTTCAAGAACTGGACGCCGTACATCAACACGGCGATCACGATGCCGACCGCCCTCGCCTGGTCGTGCGACACGTACTTCTACGAGATCGGCGAGGACCTCTTCTACCTGCGCGAGTCGCCGCTCCAGCGCTGGGCCGAGTCCTTCGGGTTCGGCAAGGCGACCGGGATCGAGGTCGGGCCCGAAGCGCGTGGCCTGATCCCGACCCCCGAGTGGCGGAAGCGCTACTTCGAGGACCCGATCGAGCAGCTCTGGAAGCCCGGCGACTCGATCGAGCTGACGATCGGGCAGGGCGAGATGACGGTGACGCCGCTCCAGATGGCGCGCTTCTACGCGCTCGTCGCGAACGGCGGGCGGCTCGTCACGCCGCACGTCTTCCGCGACGTCAAGGGCCCCGGCGAGGTCTCGATCGTCCCGCACCCGACCCAGCCGGCGCCGGAGCGGATCGACGTCTCGGCGTCCGCGCTCCAGGTCGTGCGGGAGGGACTGCTGCGCGCGACGCACGATCCCGACGGAACCGCCACTGCCGTGTTCTCCTCGTTCCCGGTGCCGATCGCCGGAAAGACCGGCACGGCCGAGAAGTGGTCGAGCGAGTACCGGCGCTACTTCGACCAGGCGTGGTGGTGCGGCTACGGCCCGGCCGACGCCGCCGAGATCGTCGTCTGCGCCGTGATCGAGAACGGCGGCCACGGCGGCACGTCCGCCGCGCCGACCGCGCTCGAGGTGTTCGCGCGCTACTTCGGCGAGGAGGTCGGCGAGGTCCCCGTGGTCTCGTCGGCGGAGTCCGACTGATGGTCGAGTACGCAGGCGCCCGCCGCTCGCGCGCACGTGTGCGCAACCTCGAGGTCGACGCGGGCGCGCTCGTGCGCCGCTTCGACTGGGTCCTGTTCGGCGCCGTCGCTGGGCTCGTCGGCTACGGGCTCTACCTCGTCGCCGGGATCACGCGGGACGACGTGTTCGGGGATCCCGACTACTACGTCGTGCGCCAGGCGGCGTACGCGGCGGCCGGAGGGGTCGGGATGCTCGCCGTCTCGCTCCTCGACCCCGACGTCTACCGTCGCTACTGGCGGCAGCTGTACGGCGTCGCGGCGGTGCTGATCCTGCTCGTGATCCCCTTCGGGACCGAGGTCCGCGGCTCCCAGCGCTGGCTGGGGGTCGGGTCGTTCACGTTCCAGCCCTCGGAGCTCGGCAAGCTGATCGTCGCCCTCGCGGTCGCGGGCTTTTTGGCGGACCGCGCCCGCCGCGTCGGCGAGGTCCGCATCGTGCTGGGAGCGATCGCGGTCGCGGTCTTCCCGGCGCTCCTCGTCTTCGTCCAGCCCGACATCGGGACGTCGCTCGTCTACGGCGCGGTGCTCGGGGCGGCGCTCTTCGTCGCCGGGGCGCGCTGGCTGCACATCGGCGCGCTCGTGTCGATCATCGCGATCGCCGGAGCGCTCGTCGTCTGGTTGCTCCCGTCGGTGGGGGTCGACGTGCTCGAGCCGTACCAGAGCGACCGCCTGACTGCCTTCGTCGACCGCAGCTCCGACCCGCAGGGCGCGAGCTACAACGTCCAGCAGTCGATTCTCGCCGTGGGCGCCGGCGGGTTGCGCGGGCGCGGCGTCGTGAACGCGACGCAGACGAACCTCGACTACCTCCCCGAGCACGCGACCGACTTCGCGTTCGCGTCGCTCGCGGAGCAGCGAGGCTTCCTCGGCGCGGCGATCCTGCTCCTGCTCTACCTGCTCGTCGTCTGGCGCGGGCTGCGGGTCGCGACCTACGCGACCGACGCCTTCTCGGCCATCGCCGCCGGCGCGATCGTGTTCGCGCTGCTCTTCCAGGTCTTCGTCAACGTCGGCATGACGATGGGGATCGCGCCCGTGACGGGGATCCCGTTGCCGTTCGTGAGCGTCGGCGGGTCGTCGCTGGTCACGAACCTGCTCGCGGTCGGCGTGCTCCAGGCGATCCACGCGCGCGGGCGCCGGCGCTGGTGAAGCTCCCGCTCGCGCCGCTCGCCGTCTTCAAGCTCGTGCGCGAGCTGCGCACGTCGACGGCAAAGGAGGCGCCGCTCGTGCTCGGCGGCGCGCCGCTGCTCGTCGAGGCGCTTCGTCGCGAGCTCCTGCGCGACGGCGACCCGTCCGCCGTCCGAGACGCGTCGCTCGGAGCGCTCGAGGGAGCGGCCGCGCTCGTGTACGTCCTCGGGGGCGAGGTCGGCGAGGAGGACGAGCGCGCGCTGCGTGCGGCCCACGTCGCGGGCGTCCCGGCGATCGTGCTCGGTCCCGACCCGCGGACGCCGATCCCCTACGTCCTGGCGACGGACGTGCTGCCGCTGCGCGCGGGCGAGGGCTTTCCGCTCGACGAGCTCGCGCGGCTCCTCGGGGGAACCGTCGACGAGGGAGCGACCGCGCTCGCGGCGAAGCTGCCGTCCCTGCGGCGGGGAATCGCGGACGCGCTCATCGCGAAGGTCGCGCGGCAGAACGGGATGGTCGGCGCCGCGGTCTTCATCCCGGGCGTCGACTTCCCGGTCCTGACGATCAACCAGCTTCGGCTCGTGCTCCGGCTCGCCGCCGCGTACGGGCAGCAGCTCGACGCACAGCGGCTGCCCGAGATCGTGGGCGTCGTCGGCAGCGCTCTCGGCTTCCGCGCGGTCGCGCGTCAGGCGCTCGGCGTGGTGCCGGTGGCGGGCTGGGCGGTGAAGGGCGGTGTCGCGTACACGGGCACGCGGGCGGTCGGCGAGGCGGCGATCAGGTACTTCGAGGCGCGAGCGGCTTCAGGCGGCGGCGGGGCGGAGCCGGGCGCGGCGGGCGCGGATCGCACGTAGCCGCTGGCTCAGTCGAGCCCAGGCCCAGGGCTCGACCTCCTTGTACCGGATCTCGGACTGACCCCTGGTCGCCTCCAGGTACTCGAACCAGGCGTCGGCTTCCTCGATCAAGAGCAGCTCGAAGGCTTCCTCCGTGGGGCTCATCGCGGCCTCCTCCAGGTTGCTCACCGCGCGAAGGCTAGGTCCAGGGCCGGACGGAGGAGCTGCCCGGAGCCGCTGGTACCCTGGGGATACGCGATGCACGAGTTTTCGCTTCTGACACAACAGCGCGCGCCCCGGCCGCTCAGGGCGGCCGACGTTCGGCCGCGCGCCGATCAAGGAGACCCTTTTTGCCTCTTCGTTGGTTCCGACGCAAGCACGACGAGTCGGAGCAGGCGCCCGCAGCCGCGGCAGCCGCTCCCGCCCCGCCGACTGACGTAACCACCGCTCCCGCCGCACCCGGCGACGAGCCGAGCACAACCGATCCGACCCGTCCGAAGCGCCGTCGCGGCACGCGCGGCGGCAAGGGTCGCAAGAAGTCGACCGCGGCCGGCTCGACCGCCGCGTCCGCCCCCGCGAAGGCCGCGCCCGCCAAGCGCAAGCAGCCCGAGCGCAAGGAGAAGGAAGAGGTGCGCTCGCAGCGCCGGGAGCGCCGCGCCAACACGCGCCGCCGCCCGCCGCAGAAGCGGCCGCAGCTCCCGCCCGCGAAGCGCGAGCTCCTCGTCACCGTCGACGTGGGCGAGCAGCGCGTCGCGATCCTCGAGGACGACCGCGTCGCCGAGGTCTACCTCGAGCGGCCCGAGCGCCGGTCGATCGCCGGCAACATCTACCTCGGCACGGTCGACAACGTCCTGCCCGGGATGGAGGCGGCGTTCGTGGAGATCGGCCTCGAGAAGAACGGCTTCCTCTACGTCGACGAGATCGTCGTCCCCGAGCTCGAGGGCAAGGGGCACGGCCGCAAGATCCAGGACCTGATCAAGCGCGGCGAGCAGGTGCTCGTCCAGGCGGTGAAGGACCCGATGAAGTCGAAGGGCGCGCGGCTCACGACCGAGATCTCGCTCCCCGGCCGCTTCGTCGTCTACGTCCCGCTCGGCGAGGGGCTCGGCGTCTCCCGGCGCCTCGAGGACGACGAGCGCGCGCGCTTGAAGGACATCGTCAAGGCGCTGAAGGTGAAGGAGGGCGGCGTGATCGTGCGGACCGCCGCCGAGGGCGCGTCGGCGGAGGACGTCGAGCGCGACCTCGTCTTCCTCCAGAAGCTCTGGAAGTCGATCCAGGCGCGCGCGAAGGACGCGAAGCCGCCGACGCTCGTCTACCAGGAGTCGGAGCTGCCGCTCCGGGTCACGCGCGACCTGTTCACCGACGACTTCGAGCGCGCGCTGATCGACGACGACACCGCGTACAAGCGCGTCGTCGGGTACCTGAAGAAGACCTCGCCGCACATGGTCGAGAAGGTGCACCGGTACAAGGAGAAGCCGCCGCTGTTCGAGTCGTTCGGCGTCGACGCGGAGATCCGCTCGACGCTGAACCGGCGCGTCGACCTGCCCTCGGGCGGCTACCTGATCTTCGACTACGCCGAGGCGTTCACCGTCGTCGACGTGAACACCGGCCGGTTCGTCGGCTCGCGCTCGAGGAGCTCGGGCGCGCGCCTCGAGGACACGATCACGAAGAACAACCTCGAGGCCGTGAAGGAGGTCGTGCGCCAGCTCCGCCTGCGGGACATCGGCGGGATCATCGTGATCGACTTCATCGACATGGCGAACCCCTCGAACCGCCAGACCGTCGAGGAAGCGCTGCGCAACGAGCTCGAGCGCGACCGCACGAAGACCTACGTCGTCGAGATCTCGCCGCTCGGCCTGGTGGAGATGACGCGCCAGAACGTCACCGACGGGCCGCGCGAGATCCTGACCAAGAAGTGCCCGACCTGCGAGGGCGACGGGATCGTCGTCTCCGAATCGACCGCGTCGGTCGACCTCGAGCGCAAGCTGCGCGCGCTCGCCGCGTCGAAGCCGCGCACGAAGGCGTTCCGCGTCGAGGTCGCCGCGAAGCCCGGCTCGATCCTGATCGGCCCGGGTGCCTCGCGCCTCGAGGAGATCGAGGCCGCCATGAAGCGGCGGTTCTTCCTCGAGCTGAAGGACGGGATCCACAACGACCACTTCGCGGTGCTCGACGAGGGCACGATCGAGAAGCTGACGCCGGAGACGCCGATCGCGGAGGGCGCCGTGACCGAGCTGAAGCTCGGGGAGGTCGGGCTCTACGACCCGACCGCGGCCGTCGGCAAGGTCGACGGGCTCGCGGTGACCGTCGCGGACGCGGCGAAGCTCGTCGGCAAGCGCGTGAGCGTCCGCGTCAACCGCGTGCTCGACGGGAACGCTTACGCGAGCCTCGTCGGCGGCGCCGAGGCCGAGGCGCCGATCACCGCCGAGCGCGAGGCCGAGAAGCCGACCCGCGCGTCGAGGGCGAAGCCGGCACCGGGGCCGGCGCAGGCCGAGGCGGAGCCCAGCGAGGACGCCGTGCCCGAGGAGGAGGAGCTGGAGGAGGAGGACGACTCCGTGGCCGAGGAGACCGAGGCGGTGGCGGAGACCCCTCCGAAGAAGCGGACGCGCCGCGGCTCCCGCGGCGGCAAGCGTCGCAAGAAGACCACGACCGCGGGTGCTGCGTCGAACGGCTCGGGCGGCGAGCCGGCCGAGCCCGACGAGGGGCCGCGCATCCACCTGCCGGACCGCTCGCTCGGCGCAGAGGAGCCCGAGCAGACCGAGGCGGAGGCCGACGGTGCGGCGGCGGACGACGGCGAGGCGCCCGAGCAGCCGAAGAAGCGCAAGACGCGCCGCGGCTCGCGCGGCGGACGCCGCCGGCGGAAGCCGGCCGGCGCGACGGCGACGGCGGAACAGCCCGAGCCGAGCGAAGACGCGGCCTAAGCTCGTCGGCTACACTGCGCGGGCCGCGGGCACTGCCCGCGTTTTCCGCGCTATGACCTACGCGATCATCTCAGTCGGAGGAAAGCAGTACCGCGTCCAGGAGGGCGAGAAGCTCCTCGTGGACCGGCTCGCGACGGAGGAGGGCAAGACCCTCACCCCCGACGTGCTCCTGTTCGGCGACGACAAGAAAACGGAGTACGCGCCGAAGGGCGTCACCGTCACCGCCCGCGTCGTCGGGCACGTGAAGGGGGAGAAGATCCGGATCGGGAAGTACCGCAAGCGCACCGGCTACAAGCGGCACACCGGCTTCCGCGCCTCGCTCAGCGAGCTCCAGATCGAGAAGATCGGCGCGCGCGGGAGCGCCGCGAAGGCCGAGCCCGCCGCGAAGCCCGCAGCCGAGCCGAAGGCCGAGCCTGCGGCTCCCAAGGAGGATCGCGTCGCAGGGATGCCGAAGGGCTACGAGGAGCTGACGGTCGCTCAGATCAACGAGGCCGCGTCGGGTTGGCGTCGCAACATGCTGGAGGCTGCGCTCGAGTACGAGCAGGCACACGGCGCGCGCAAGGGTGCGATCGCCGCGCTCGAGTCGGCGCTCGCCGCGAAGGAGGATCGCTAGATGGCACACAAGAAAGGTCTCGGGTCGTCGCGCAACGGGCGCGACTCCAACCCGAAGATGCTCGGCGTGAAGATGTTCGACGGTCAGGACGTGAAGGCCGGGATGATCATCGTGCGCCAGCGCGGCACGCGGTTCCGGCCCGGCGACGGCGTCGGCCTCGGCAGGGACGACACGATCTTCGCGACTCGCGACGGTGTCGTCTCCTTCCGCCGCAGCGGCGAGCGCCGCTCCGTTCACGTCGTCTAGGCGGACGCGTGTTCCACGACCGCGCCCGCATCCACGTGGTGGCGGGGCGCGGCGGTGACGGCGCGCTCTCGTTCCGGCGCGAGAAGTTCGTGCCGAAGGGCGGCCCCGACGGCGGCGACGGCGGGGATGGTGGCGACGTCGTGCTCGTCGCCGACCCCGACCTGCGCGACCTCTCGCGCTTCCGGCCGAACCAGCGGGTCCGGGCGACCCGCGGCGGCAACGGCAGCGGCGCGAACAAGCACGGCGCGAACGGGGAGGATGTCGAGTTGGTCGTTCCGGTCGGGACGCAGGTCTTCGACGACGACGGGCAGCTGATCGCCGACCTCGCGCGGGCGCGCGCCCGCGTCGTCGTCGCGCGCGGCGGCAGCGGCGGACGGGGCAACCGCCGCTTCGCGTCGCCCACGCGCCAGACGCCGCGCTTCGCGGAGACGGGGCTGCCCGGCGAGGAGGCGACGATCGAGCTGCGGCTGAAGCTGCTCGCCGATGCCGCGCTCGTCGGCCTCCCGAACGCCGGCAAGTCGTCGCTCCTGCGGCGGCTCTCGAACGCCAAGCCGAAGGTGGCCGAGTACCCGTTCACGACGCTCGCGCCCGTGCTCGGGACTGTCGACTCCACGGAGGGGCGGCAGCTGACCGTCGCCGACGTGCCGGGGTTGATCGAGGGGGCGAGCGAGGGAGTCGGGCTCGGCCACGAGTTCCTCGCCCACCTCGAGCGCGCCCGGCTGCTGCTGCACGTGATCGACGCCTCCGGCGACGTCGAGGGGGCGTTCCGGACGATCGACGCGGAGCTCACGCAGTACGGCGCCGGGCTCGACGAGCGCCCGCAGGCGGTCGTGCTGAACAAGGTCGACCTCCTGCCGGAGCCGCCCGACTTCCCGGTCGAGGACCCGCGTGTGGTCCGCGTCTTCTACGTCTCGGCCGTCACCGGAGCGGGGATCCAGGAGCTCGAGCGCGCGCTCTTCGAGCTCTGCCCGCCCGAGGCGCCGCCGCTGCCCGTGGAGGAGGGCGCGGAGGAGCTCGCGGAGTTCCTGGTCTATCGGCCGCGCGCGACGGCCTCGCGCGGCTATCGCATCCTCCGCACCGACCGTGGCTACCGCGTCACCGGCGCGCCGCCCGAGGGCGAGGAGCTGGAGCGCGCGCTCCGCGCCGCGGGGGCGCGCAGGGGCGCCGAGGTCGAGGTGGGGGAAGAGACCCTCGTGCTCGAGTGATCGGGCTCTTCGGCGGCGCGTTCAACCCGCCGCACCACGGGCACCTCGAGCTCGCGCGGCGCGCTGTCGACGAGTTCGGCCTCGAGCGCCTGGAGCTCCTCGTCAGCGGCGACCCGGCGCACAAGCAGGTCGACTGCCCGGTGCACGTCCGCGTCGCGCTCGCCGAGCTCGCGTTCGAGGGCCTGCCGAGCGCGGTCGTGCTGGCCGACCCGTACCGCTACACGATCGACCGCCTGCGCGCGGAGCCTCCGGGCGACGCGATCTTCCTGTTGGGCGCCGACCAGTACCGGGACTTCTCGACGTGGAAGGAGCCCGACGCGGTGCTCGAGCTCGTCCGGCTCGGCGTCGCGACGCGCGCGGGTGTCGACCGTCCCCCGCTCGCACCGGGCCACGAGGGTCGCGTGCGGTTCTTCGAGATCGACTCGCCGCCGATCTCCTCGCGCGACCTGCGCGCGAAGGCTGCCCGCGGCGAGCCGCTCGATGGGCTCGTTCCGCCCGCCGTGGCCGCGGAGATCGAGCGGCGGGGGCTCTACCGGGAGGCGGGCTACACTGACCGCGCCTTCGACGAGGAGCCCTGAACCGACTGACACCGCTCGAGCAAGCACGCCGCATCGCCGGCATCGCCCAGGACAAGCTGGCGCGGGACGTCGTCATCCTCGACATGCGGCCCGTCTGCACCTACACCGACTTCTTCGTGATCGCGAGCGGGCAGAACCCGCGCCAGGCGACCGCGATCCACGACGAGGTGCGCGAGCGCCTGAAGAAGGACGACGGCGTGATCCCGCTCTCGTCCGAGGGCGCGCGGGACGGCACCTGGATCGTTGCGGACTACGTCGACGTGGTGCTGCACGTGTTCACGCCGGCCGCGCGGATGTTCTACAAGCTCGAGGAGCTGTGGGGGGATGTCCCGAGTGTCGATGTTGACGAGGTCGCTGTCTGAAGTAGCGTTGTCTGATTAGAGAACGATCCGTCCGGCACGTCGGCTAACTGTCGCGGACATGTTGACGACGGATCAGAAAGGCGCGATCGCGGAGGCCAAGTTCGTCGCCGCCGCGCTCGAACTCGGCGTCGGGGTCTATGTCCCGTTCGCGCAAGGCGGAAGGACCGACATGCTGTTCGAGATCGGCACCCGGCTGCTTCGAGTCCAGTGCAAGTGGGCGAGCCTCTACCGTGACGTCCTGGTCGTGCGCTGCTGTCGAGCTCGTCGTAACGCCGACGGACTCTTGCGGCAGTACTACACCGCGGACGAGGTCGACCTGTTCGCGGTGTACTCCGCGCATGACAACCGCACGTATCTGATCCCGTTCGAAGATGTGCCGCCGGGTGCGGTGGTGCAACGCCGACTCACAGCCGCCAGAAATAACCAGGCACGTCGGATTCGTTGGGCCAGGAACTACGAGTTCGCGGCTACACTCCAACGGCTCGGGGCCGTAGCTCAGCTGGGAGAGCGAGCGGCTGGCAGCCGCTAGGTCACGGGTTCGAGTCCCGTCGGCTCCATGAGAACGCCGCCTCTGGAGGGGCGGCGTTCTTCGTCTACGCCGCGTGGTGCAGGGCCTCGATCTCGCGGTTGACCGCGAGCCGCTCGAGCGCCTGCGCCTCGATCTGCCGCACGCGCTCCCGCGTCAGCCCGAGCCGCCGCCCGATCTCCTCGAGCGACTGCGGGTCCTCCTTGTGCCCGAGCCCGTACCGCAGCGTGAGCACGTCCTTCTCGCGCTCGGGGAGCGCATCGACCGCCTTGTGCAGCGTCTCCTCGGTGAGGCTGACGTGCACCTCCTCCTCGAGCGCTCCGCTCTCGCCGTGGAAGAGGTCGCCGTAGGTCGAGTCTCCCTCCGAGCCGATCGGCTTGTCGAGGCTCGTCACCGCCCGTGCCGCCCCGCGCACCTCGCGCACCTGCTTCAGCGGAAGCTTCGCCGCCTTCGCGACCTCTTCCTCGGTCGGTGGGCGCTCGAGCTTCGCGGTCAGCTCGCGCTCGGCGCGTGCGATCTTGGTCTCGCGCTCGACGATGTGGACCGGGATCCGGATCGTGCGCGACTTGTTCGCGACGCCGCGCTGGACGGCCTGCCTGATCCACCACGTCGCGTACGTCGAGAACTTGAAGCCGCGGCGCCAGTCGAACTTCTCGACCGCGCGGATCAGCCCGATGATCCCCTCCTGGATCAGGTCGAGCAGCGAGAGGCCGTGGCCCTGGTACTTCTTCGCGATCGACACGACCAGGCGGAGGTTCGAGTTCACCATCAGGTCCTTCGCCTCCTTGTCGCCGCGCTCGATCCGCTTCGCGAGCTCGACCTCCTCGGCCGCGGTGAGCAGCGCGTACCGGCCGGCCTCGTTGAGGAAGAGCTGGAGCGCGTCCGTCGTCGCCGTCGCGAGATCGCCGTTCACGTACACGGTGTCGTCGGACGCCTCGGCGCGGCTGCAGTCGTCCGTCAGCTCGATGCCGCGCTCGTCGAGCTCGGCCTGGAGCGAGACGAGCTGCTCCTCGGTCAGCTCGTGCTCCTGCACGAACTCCGTGAAGGAGGACAGGTTGAGGCAGCCGTCGTGCTCGCCGCGCGCCAGGAGCGCCTGGATCTGGTCGGTGCTCATGGCTCGGAGGTTCCCGCTCGGTCCACCCGTCTAACGCAACGGTGGAAAGCTCGATTCGGATTCGAGTCGAGGGCGATTCCCACGTGATTCAGGTCGCTGGCTAGCGTCGGCGGGGTCGTCGAACAGGAGGTGCGAAGTGAGCGCTCTGGCCCTCTCCCGGCCGGGGTACGAGCCCCCGGCGGTCGTCTGGCCGGGCGAGACCGCGATCGAGCAGCCGTGGGTGGTGTGGGCCGTCTGGGTCTTCACCCTCAGCGCGGCCCTCGCGTGGTCGGCGTACTGCATCCACCAGGGCGGAGACCCCGACATCGACATCGGATGGTTCCGGATCAAGGTCTCCTGCAACCGCTGAACCGCGTCCGCGGGAGGCCCGGGGGACCTCCCGCCGCCGCGGTGAGTGCGGTCGTGCCCGTGCAGCCGCTCGTCGTCCGAGGGCTCGTCGTGACCTTCGGGGCCGTCCGCGCCGTCGACGGCGTCGACCTCGACGTCGGCAGCGGCTCGGTCGTCGGCCTCGTCGGCCCGAACGGATGCGGCAAGACGACGACCTTGCGAGCGGTCCTCGGGCTCGTCCCCGCGGCCGAGGGCTCGGTGCGGGTCGACGGCCTCGTCGGCGGCTCGCTCCCGGCGCGGAGGCGGTCGGCGTGGGTCCCCGACGAGCCGGGCGGGCTCGACGAGTTGTCGGTCGACGAGCTCCTCGCGCTCGTCTCTGCGTTGTGGGACGTTCGCGACGGGTTCGCGCGACGGGCCGACGTCCTGCTCGGGGCGTTCGGTTTGCACGGACGTCGCGCGGAGCAGCTCGGCTCGCTCTCGCACGGGCAGCGGCGGCTCGCTGCGATCGTCGCCGGCTTCGCGCTCGACCGGCCGCTGCTCCTCGTCGACGAGGCGACGGCGGCGCTCGACCCCGAGGCCGTCCTCCTGCTGCGCGAGCTCCTCCGCGCCACGGCCTCGCGAGGGCGCGGTGTTGTGGTCGCGACGCAGGATCTGCACTTCGCGGAGTCCGTGTGCGACCGGATCACGCTCCTGAGCGCGGGCCGGGCCGTCGCGGAGGGGTCGCTCGACGAGCTGCGCTCGCGGTTCGCTGCGGCGACGCTCGAGGCCGTCTTCGTCCGCGCGCTCCGGACCGGCGACCGACTGGAGGAGGCGCGCCGTGCATTGGGCGATCTCTAGGGCGGTGTGCGCCTGCGCGTGGCGCCGGGTGCGTCCGGCGCTCGCCGAGAATCCGCTCCTCGCGGCGCTCGCGGCCTTCCTGGTCGCAGCGGCGCCGGGTGCTGCCTTCTGGGCCGGCGCACGGCTCTCGTCGGCGTTCGCGGAGGCGGCCGCCGACCCTGCGTTCGTCCGAGCGCTCGCCGTGGGCCTCGGCCTGAGTGCGGTCGTGGCGGGGAGCTCGGTCGCCCTGCTCGCGCCCGGTCCGGAAGCGCTCGGCCCGCAGGTCGCAGCGGCGCCGCGGCCGCGCGCGGCGCTCGCGACGGGCGCGGTGATCGTCCCGGTCTGTGTCGCCGCGTGCCTGCCGGCGCTCGTGCTCGCGTGCTTCGTGGTCCCGCTCGCCGGCTCGACAGGCGTCGAGCTCCTCCTGCTCGCGCTCGCGTGCGCGAGCCTGGGCGCCGCGCTGGGAGAAGGCGTGCGCCTGGTTGCGGCGGGGGAGCCGAGCGGGGCGCCGACGTTCGCCGCGGTCGCGCTCGCGTGGGCCGCGGCGTCCAGTGCGCACGGAGGAAGGGTCGCGCTCGGGCCGATCGGCGCCGTCGACGCGGAGCGCGGTCTCGTCGCGCTGCCGGCGGTGGCGGCTACGGGGCTCGTGCTCTGGATCGTCGCCTGCGGTTTGGCGCGGCGCGAACGCGCGCCCACCCGCGTCGCCCGGCTGCGCCGCCTCCCGGCCCGCGCCGGGCCGGCGGTTGCGCTCGTGACCGCACGGCGCATCCTCCGTCGCCCGGACCTGCGGCTCCACGGCGCCACCGCGGTGGTCCTGCCGCTGGGGGCGGCCCTCACTGCGTGGGCCGCCCTCGGGATCGTCGGCGCGGCTGCGAGCGTGTTCTGCGTCGCGGTCACGCTCACGGCGGCGGTGCTCTACCCGCCGGCGGGACTCGGCCTCACCCGGGGCGGGCGCTGGCTGCTCGCGTCCGCACCCCGGCGCGGCTCGGCGATCGCGGCGGCCGCCGCGGCCGGCGGCGTCGGCGCGGCAGCCGCGCTACTCGTGGCCGCCGCGCTGCTCTCGGCTCCGCTCGGGCTTCCCCCCGCCTCGATCTACCTCGAGCTCGAGAGCGCGTCGGCGTTCGTCCTCGGCTGCGCGGTGCTGTCCGGCGCCGTCGTCCCGTGGCACCCGGATCGCATCCTCCATCAGGTCGTGTCGTACGTCGCGGTGCTCGGCGTCGTCGTCGCGGCCTGGACGGCGGTGGGCCTGCTCGGGCGCATCGTCCCCGACGGGACCGCGTTCGCCGTCCTCGCAGGGAACCTGATGCTCGCGCTCGGCGTCAGCGCGGCGGCGGTGCTGGCTCGATGATCGGCCCCTTCGACCGCGTTCGGCTTCCCAAGGGCGTCGAGCTGCGCGACGACGCGCTCGTCGACGTCCTGCGACCGTCCGCCGTCCCGGTCAACGCGACCGCGCTCGTCGCGCTCGACGCGCGCACTGCGAGTGAAGCGGCCGCCGCGCTGGAGCGGCGCTACGGGGTCGATGCGGAGACGGCGCTCCGAGACGTTCTGTCGCTCTTCGCCGAGCTCAACGCGCGCTTCCTGCTCAACGTCTCGCCCCGCTGGAGGATCGCAGCGGTCGCGTGGCGCTGGCTGCGCACCGTGCCGGCGCTCCTCCCGTTGGGTCGCCTCCCGACGACGGCACGCGCCAGGCGCGCGGTCGACACGTCGAGCGCCTGCTCGCTGGCGCGAACGGCTCCGGTCGCGCTCGCCCCCTTCCTCGCGCTCCTGCTCGTCGCGGGAACGACGACCTCGGCGCTGCTCCTCGCCGCGTTCGGCGTGACCGCGCCGACGCTCTTCGCGACGCTCGGCATCGCGATCGCCGCGGCCGTCGCGCTTCACGAGCTCGCGCACCTCGCCGCGCTGCGCGGCGTCCCTGCGTGCATCGTCGTGCGCGGATTCCGTGCGTCCGTCGTGCACGGGGCCGTCTCGCCGCGACGGACGAGAGCCGTGGCGGCGTCCGGCCCGGTGGCCGGGATTGCCCTCGCGCTCTGTCTCGTCGCGCTGGCCTCCGTGCGGCCCTCGACCGAAGCCGGCGCCGCCGCGCTCGTCTGCTTCGCGAACGCGCTCGGGCTGACCGTCGCGAGCCGCGACGGGAGAGCGCTGTGCGGATTGTCGTGACCGCGTTCCTCCTCGGCGCTGCAGCGGTCGCCGCGCTCGCCCTCGGCTCCGCGATCTTGGCAATGGTGCTCGCCGAGGCCTCCGGACGCGATGCGTTCCGGGTCGCGCTCGGCGAACTCGAGCTCCTGTCCTTCGAGCGGCGCGCCGACGGCTCGGAAACCGCCTTCGGCCCGGCGCTCCTCGTGCTGCCGCTCCTCGGCGGCTTCCTGAACGCGGCGGCTGCGGCCGTCCTGGACGCTCGTGGACGGAGGGGCCCGTGAAAGGGGTTCGCGTAGACTTCCCGCCTCGTGAGCGTCTCGGCCTGGGAGTTCGTGTTCATGATGCTCGTGCTGAAGCTCCCGATCCTCTACCTGATCGGCGTCGTCTGGTGGGCGGTCCGAGCCGCCCCGGACCCTTACGAGCCCGCCGCGCTCGTGCCCGCCGCACTGGAGCCGCGGTCGCCCTCGCCTGCACCCTGCACCTGGCACGCGGGCCTCCGGCCGCGCACGCCCAGAGGAGCCCGCCCTCGCGTCGCGACCGCCGGAGCCCGGCGATGAGCACGTCGCCGCTCGAGCGCGCGCGTCCCGCCGAGGTCGTCGCCGGCTACATGTCCGCAGCAGCGTTGTTCCTGTCGGCGATGGCGCTGGCGGTCCGTCCGCTGCCGCTCTCGCTCGCCGCGCTCGTGCTGAGCCTCGTCGCCACGGGGATCGGCGGCCGCTGGGGCAACCTGCACGCGTTCGCGGTCGGCGGCGCGACGGTCGCGTTCGTCCTCGGGATGACGATCGCGGTCCTGACTGGCCGGCCGCTCTACTAGAGGTTTGATGTGGAACTCGCGCGCTGTGGGGGCGGCTCAGACCAAGCGAGGGCGGCTCGGCGTCCGAAGTCGCAGGCTGGTGAGCCCGCGCGAGGGCGACGAGACGGCCTGGCGCCGCGTCTGAGGCGGCTCCACGGCCCGCGCCGTTTCGCATCGAGCCTCTAGCGCGCTCGGGCCGTCCTGCTACAAAGGGTGCCGTGAGCACGTTCGACGTCGACGGCCTGAACGCGGGCTACGCGCGTGCGCTCCTCGACGACTACCTCGAGAACCCGGAGGCGGTGCCGACCGAGTGGCGCCGGCTGTTCGAGAGCGGCGACAGCGAGCTCGTCGCGACGCACCCCGGGATCGTGCGGCTGCTCGAGACGCTGAGGACCGACGGAAACGGCGCAGTAGCCCCGGTTGCCGCGCCGGCTCCCGAGGCCGCACCGCCTGCGGTCGCGGCCGACGCCGTCCTCGTCGGCGGCGTGGCCGCCGCGATGGCGCTCGTGAAGGCGCACCGGACGCACGGGCACCTCGCCGCGCGCCTCGACCCGCTCGGGTCGGAGCCCGTCGGCGACCCCGCGCTCGAGCCGGAGCGGCTCGACCCCCCGCTCACGCCGGAGCTCCAGGCGCGGATCCCCGCGTCGGTGCTCGGCCTCTACGTCCCGGGCGAGACGCTCGCCGAGGCGCTGCCGGCGCTGCGCGAGACGTACTGCGGCACGATCGCGTACGAGATCGAGCACATCTCCGACCACGAAGAGCGGATCTGGCTGCGCCAGGCGATCGAGTCCGGCCGCTACCGCCAGCCGCTCACGCCGGAGGAGCAGCGGGCGCTGCTCGAGCGGCTCACCGAGGTCGAGGTCTTCGAGCGGTACCTCCAGCGGGCGTTCCTCGGCCAGAAGCAGTTCTCCGTCGAGGGCCTCGACTCGCTCGTGCCAATGCTCGACGAGGCGGTCGAGCTCGCGGCCGAGAGCGGCACGCACCGCATCGTGCTCGGCATGGCGCACCGCGGCAGGCTGAACGCGATCGTGCACACGCTCGGCCGCCCGTACGAGTACGTGCTCGTCGAGTTCGAAGGCGAGCGGACGCTCGACGCTGTCGTCTCGAACCCCGAGGGCGGCACCGGCGACGTCAAGTACCACCTCGGCGCCGAAGCCACGCGCACGACGAGGTCGGGCGAGATCCAGGTCACGCTCGCCTCGAACCCGAGCCACCTGGAAGCGGTCGACCCCGTCGTCGAAGGGATGACGCGGGCGGAGCAGACCGACCGCGCGACGCGCAAGGGCCTCGCAGACCCGTCCGTCGGCCTCCCGGTCCTCATCCACGGCGACGCGGCGTTCCCCGCACAGGGCGTGGTCGCGGAGACGCTCAACCTCTCGGGCCTGCGCGGCTACTCGACCGGCGGCACGCTGCACCTGATCGCGAACAACCAGGTCGGCTTCACCACCGACCCGGGCGACGCGCGCTCGACGCGCCACTCGAGCGACCTCGCAAAGGGCTTCGACATCCCGATCGTCCACGTCAACGCCGACGATCCCGAGGCGGCCCTGTCGGCCGTGCGCCTCGCGATGGCGTTCCGGCGCCGGTTCGCGCACGACGTCGTGATCGACCTCGTCGGGTACCGGCGCTACGGGCACAACGAGCAGGACGAGCCCGCCTACACGCAGCCGCTGATGGCGCAGCTGATCGCGCGGCACGCGCGCGTGCGCGAGCTGTACGCGGCGCGTCTCGTCCAGGGCGGCGTCGTCACCGAGGACGAGGCCCAGCAGTTCGTCGAGCGCGCGGAGACGAAGCTCCGAGAGGCGCACGACCGGCTGCGCGACTCGATCGGCAAGCCCGCGCCCCAGCCCGACGGGCGCATCCCGCGCGGGAGCAGCGCATCAGTGGTCACCGCGGTGGGCGCCGACCGGCTCCGCGTGCTGAACAACGAGCTCCTCACGGTTCCCGAGGGCTTCACCGTCCACCCGAAGCTGATGAAGCAGCTCCTGCGCCGAGGCGAGGCGCTCGAGTCGGGTGGGATCGACTGGGGCCACGCGGAGGCGCTCGCGTTCGGGTCGCTGCTCGTGGAGGGGATCCCGATCAGGCTCACCGGCCAGGACACCGAGCGCGGCACCTTCTCACATCGCCACATCGTCCTCCACGACGCCGAGAACGGCGCCGTCCACGCGCCGATCCAGCACCTGAGCGAGGCGACGGCCGCGTTCGAGGTCTTCAACTCGCCCCTCTCGGAGTACGCGGCGGTCGGGTTCGAGTACGGCTACTCCGTCGCCGCGCCGGAGTCGCTCGTCCTCTGGGAGGCGCAGTTCGGCGACTTCGTCAACGGCGCGCAGATCGCGATCGACCAGTTCATCGTCGCGGGCCTGTCGAAGTGGCGGCAGACGTCGCGCCTGACCCTCCTGCTGCCCCATGGCTATGAGGGCAACGGCCCCGAGCACTCGAGCGCGCGGCTCGAGCGCTTCCTCCAGCTCGCGGCGCAGGAGAACATCCGGATCGCGAACACGACCACGTCCGCCCAGTACTTCCACCTGCTCCGCCGGCAGGCGCTCGACCCCGCCGCCCGGCCGCTGGTCGTGATGACCCCGAAGGGACTGCTGCGGCTGCGCCAGGCGCTCGGGACGCTCGAGGAGCTCAGTGAGGGCTCGTTCCGGCCCGTGCTCGACGATCCGGCCGCCGACCACGCGACGGCGCGCCGGCTGGTGCTCTGCACCGGCAAGGTCTACTACGACATCGTCGGCCACGAGTCACGCGAGGCCTCTCCGCACGTCGCCGTCGCGCGGATCGAGCAGCTCTACCCGTTCCCGGTCGAGGAGGCGGCCGCGCTCGTCGGCAGCTACGGCTCGCTCGAGGAGATCGTGTGGGCCCAGGAGGAGCCGCAGAACATGGGGGCGTGGCGCGCGATCCGCCACCGCCTCGAGGAGGCGGCGGGCGTGGCGGGCGTGCCCGTCCGGTTCGTGGGACGCCCGTGGCGGGCGAGCCCGAGCGAGGGCTACCCGACGGCGCACCTGCGCGAGCAGGACCGGATCGTCCGCGAGACGCTCTAGCGGCGAGGTCCGCCCGCGCGCCCGCGCCAGTACTTGATCGCGGTGGCGGCGGCCCGCGGGGCCTGTTTCCGGGTCGCGTCGAGGATCTGGCGGCGTTGGGCGGCGGGAATCCGCCGCCACAGCTCGAACGCGGTCAGGGCGAGCCCGACCGGGCCTGGGCGTCGGATCCGTGGCACCCCGGCATCCTCGCACAGCCGCCCGCGAACCCGCTCCGGGACAGGGCTCCGGCCGGCCCCGAGCCCGGCCAGAACGTTCCGCTCATGTTCCCGCCCGTTTCAGCCGAAATCACTCGAATGAGGTATCGGTGCCCCTGAACCGGCCGAGCACGCGCAGCTTCAAGCTCAAGCTCGTCGGCTACTTCGTGCTGCTCTCGCTGCTCCCCGCAATCGCCGCGTTCTGGGGCTTCAGCGCGGTCGCGAAGCAGAGCGAGGTACGGCGGGTCGACGCGCGCCTCCAGTCCGGGCTGCGCGCGGCGGTCGAGGCCTACAGCGAGGATCTCGACGCGACGGCGCAGCAGGCAGCCGCGCTCGCGAACGACGTGCGCTTCCAGGCGGCGCTCGAGCGCGGCGACGCGGCCGCCGCCGCGCGGCTGCTTCGCTATCCGAACCTGCGCGTCGAGAGCGCGGACTTCTCCGTCGGCCCGCGGCCGCAGCTCGCCGCCGAGCGGCAGGTCGTCGTGGTCGGGCCGGAAGGCCCGCTCGGCTACGTGATCGCCTCGGGCCCGTTCGACGCGGAGCTGCTGCGGCGCGTGACGCGCCGGTCCGGGCTCTCCGACGGCGAGCAGTTCGTCGTCGTCGACCGTGGACGCGTCGTCGCGGGTGCCGGCTGGTCCGAGGCGCGCCTCGACGTTCCCGCCGACCGCCCGACGACGGTCACCGTCGGCGACAGCCGCTACCGCGTGCTCATCGCGGCGACGATCGGGGAGCGGCCGGGCGCCACGCTCGGCGTGCTCGCCTCGCACGACGCGATCGACGCGACCACGGCCGAGATCCAGGGACGTCTCCTGCTCGGGCTCCTCACGGCCCTGTTCGTGATCGCGCTCGTCGCGTACTTCGAGGGCCGCTCGATCGTCGGCACCGTCTCGAGCATCGGCCGTGCGGCGAACGCGATCGCGCGCGGCAAGCTCGACGAGCGCGTCCCCGTCCGCGGCCGCGACGAGCTTGCGCGCCTCGGCAACGCCTTCAACCAGATGGCCGACCAGCTCCAGCAGCGGCTGGAGGAGCTCGAGTCGGAACGCCACCGGCTGCGCGAGGCGGTCGCGCGCTTCGGCGACGCGCTTGCCGCGACGCACGACACGGACCAGCTCCTGCGCGCGATCGTCGAGACGGCCGTCGAGGCGACGGGCGCGGCCGGCGGGATGCTGATCGGCGCCGAGGGACAGGTGGTCGAGGTGGGCTCGCCGGGCCGCGGCGCCGACCAGATCGAGCTGCCGCTCGCGGCGGGCCACGAGACGTTCGGGACGCTGTTCCTCTTCGGCCGGAGCTTCGACGACGACGCACGGCTGACCGCCGTCTCGCTCGTCGGCCAGTCGGTCGTGGCGCTCGACAACGCGCGGCTGCACCGGATCGTCGAGCGCCAGGCGCTCGTCGACGGGCTCACCGGCCTCGCGAACCGGCGCCAGTGCGAGGAGGCGCTGAGGACGGAGGTCTCGCGCGCGAGGCGGTTCGGGACGCCGCTCTCGATCGTGGTCGGCGACCTCGACGACTTCAAAGCCGTCAACGACGCGCACGGGCACCCCGTCGGGGACACGGTCATGCGCGAGTTCGCCCGCATCCTCGAGCGGTCGGTGCGCGACGTGGACGTCGCTGCCCGCTGGGGCGGCGAGGAGTTCATGCTCGTGCTCCCGGGGACGGACGGCGAGGGCGCGCTCCGGCTCGCCCAGCGGATCCGGGACTACGTCGAGGGCCGGACGCTTCTGACGCCGGAGGGCGTCCCCGTGCGGATCACGGCGAGTTTCGGGGTCGCGGTCCACGAGCCCGGCCTGGAGCCCGAAGACCTCGTGGCGACCGCGGATTCGGCTCTGTACGAGGCAAAACGGGCCGGAAAGAACCGCGTGAGCCTCCCCAGGGGCCAGTCGGATGTCCGCAATGTTCGCTAACCTGCCGCCCCAGCTTTCGTCAGAGTTCACCGCGGCCTTACAATCGGCCGTTCGAGGCCCAGGACCCCGCCCCCGAGCAGGAGGAGAGATGCCCGTAGAGACCCCGTCGTTGTTCGCGCAGGTGATCCAGGAGCATCTGGAGCTCCGCGACCGCAACTCGCTCCTCGAGACGAGGCTGCCGATCGGTCGCTACAAGTCCGAGGATCCGTTCGAGAACCACCCGCTGTTCAAGACCGAGGAGCAGGCTCGTCTCGAGGAGACGCTGGAGGGGCTGGAGGCCCCCGAGGTCGTCGCCGTCGCGAGCCCGCTGGGCTGGCCCGGCGAGGAGCCCGTCGTGGGCGAGGAGACCGACGAGAGTCTCTGGAGCCGCTCGCGGGACTTCGACTGGGGCGACTGAGCCGAAGAAAACGCTCCGCGTTTTCTTCGGAGGGACGCCGGGGTAGACCACCCCTCGTTCACCATGAGCGAGAGGGGTTGATCAGCGAATGAAGCTCTTGAGACGCGTGGCCATCGGTGCCGCGCTTGCGTACTTCCTCGATCCGCAGCAGGGCGCGCGCCGCCGCAACATGGCGCGCGACCGCGTGCTCGCGTTCTTCCGGCGTCGCGGCCGCAGTGTCGCCGGGGCGGGCCGGGCCGTCGCCGCGGAGGCCCACGGCTTGAAGCAGAAGGCGACGCACCTGCGCGAGGAGCCGAAGTCCTTCGACGACCAGACGCTCAAGGCGAAGGTCGAGTCGGAGGTCTTCCGCCCGGCCGACGCCCCGAAGGGGGACGTCAGCGTCAACGTCGAGGAGGGCGTCGTGTACCTGCGCGGCGAGCTCGGCGACGCGTCCGTGATCGAGGACCTCGAGCGGCGCGTCCGCTCCGTGCAGGGCGTCGACCGAGTGGAGAACCTGCTCCACACGCCGCGGCTAGCCGGCTAGAGCAGGGCGGCGACCTTCCGCAGGTCGGCGACGAAGCCGGCGTACTCGCGCTCGCGGTCGTCCGACCGCAGGATCGCCGACGGATGGATCGTCGCGAGCACGATCTCCGCGAGGGGCGAGTCGACCGGCTCGCCCCGCTGTTTCGTGACGCGGAACTGACGGCCGAGCAGACCCTGGGCGGCCGTCGCGCCCAGGCAGACGAGCACGCGCGGCTTGACGGCCGCGAGCTCCGCGTCGAGCCAGGGGCGGCAGGCGGCCAGCTCGGTCCAGTTCGGCTTCTGGTGGATGCGCCGCTTGCCGCGAGGCTGCCACTTGAAGTGCTTGACCGCGTTCGTGACGTAGACGCGACCGCGGTCGATGCCGGCCTCCTCGAGGCCCTTGTCCAGCATCCGCCCCGCCGGGCCGACGAACGGTTCGCCCTGCTGGTCCTCCTGGTCGCCCGGCTGCTCGCCGACGAACATCACGTCGGCGGTCCGGGTGCCCGAGCCGAACACCGTCTGCGTCGCGGTGCGCCAGAGGTCGCACCCATGGCACACGGTCGCCGCCCCCCGGAGCTTCGGGAGGCTCCGCGAGTCGGGCACGTACGGCGCGGCGGTCACGTCACGCGGGACGTTCCCGGGTCGACCTCGAGGTACTCCCCCGTCTCGACGAGGCGCGCGAGCCGCTCGACGGCGTCCCAGACGTCGACGAAGCGCGTGTAGAGCGGCGGGAACCCGAGCCGGATCGAGTCGGGCGCGCGGAAGTCCGGGACGAGCCCCGCGCGCTCGATCGCGGCCCGGCAGATGCGCCAGGCGTCCAGGTGGCGCACGGAGACGTGCGCCCCGCGCCGCTCGGGCTCGCGCGGCGAGCCGAGCTCGAGGCCGAGCGGCGCGAGTCGCTCGTCGTGGAGCCGCACCGCCAGCTCGGTCAGGGCCACGCTCTTCTCGCGGAGCGCGAGGATCCCCGCCTCGGCGACGAGGGACACTCCGACCTCGACCGCGGCCAGGTCGAGGACCGGCGGGGTGCCGGCGAGGAACTTGCCGATCCCGGCCACCGGGTCGTACGCGGGCCCCATCGCGAACTGGTCGCGCTGCCCGAACCAGCCCCAGATCGGCGAGCGGAGCGCGCTCTGGAGCTCTCCGCGGACGTAGAGGAACGAGGGTGCTCCCGGTCCGGCGTTCAGGTACTTGTAGGTGCAGCCGACGGCCAGGTCTGCACCGGAGGCGTCCAGCTCGACCGGGACGGCACCGGCGGAGTGGCTCAGGTCCCAGAGGACGAGCGCTCCCGCCTCGTGCGCGACGGCCGTGATCGCGCGGAGATCCGCGAGCGCGCCGGAGCGATACGCGACGTGGGAGAGGGAGACGAGCGAGACGTCGCGGCCGTCGATCGCGTGGGCGACGTCCTCGGGGGTCGGCCCGTCGATCGGATCGGTCTCGAACTGGACGACGCCGCCGAGGCCCTGGAACACGTACCGGTCGGTCGGGAAGTTCCCGGCGTCGGTGACGATCGCGCCGGGGCGAAGCTCTCGCGCCGCCGACGCGAGCTTGAAGAGGTTGACGGTCGTCGAGTCCGAGACCAGGACCTCGCCCGGTCTCGCGCCGAGCACGCCAGCGGCCAGCGCGTCGCCGACCTCGAGCGGCAGGTCGATCCAGTCCGGCCACGCGCGTACGAGCCTCGAGCCCCACTCGTCGACGCGCCTGTGCAGGCGTGCGGCCGTCTCGCGCGGGAGCCGCCCGAGCGAGTTGCCGTCGGCGTAGATCAGGGCGTCGTCGTCGACGACGAAGCGCTCGCGGAACGCGGCGAGCGGATCGTCGCGGTCGAGGGCCTCCGCCTCGGCGCGCGTCACGGCAGCCGCTCCACGATCGCGGCCCAGCTCTCGGAGGCGGGGTCGAGGCACTCGAAGTGGCCCTCGTCGCACTCGACGAGCTCGACGTCGTCCCCCGCCGCACGCGCGCGCTCGACGTACGTCCGGCTCAGCTCGGGCGGCACGATGTCGTCGCGCCGTCCGTGGACGACGAGTTGCCGCAGACCGAGGGGGAGAAGCTCGGCGGGCGAGGCAGCAGCGTAGCGCTCGGGGATCTCGTCCGGCGAGCCGCCGAGCAGCTCGCCGGCGGCCCGCGAGCTGAGGCCGCGCTCCCAGGCCTCGCGCAGGTCCGTGACCCCGGCCTGCGCGACCGCGAGGTCGGCGCCGCAGCGGGCTGCCGCCCAGAGGGCGAGGTGCCCGCCCGCGGAGTGGCCGAGCGTCACGAGCGGCGTTCCCTCGGCCGCGGCTGCCCGCATCGCGGTCTCGACGTCCTCGAAGGTCGACGGCCAGCCGCCTCCTGCCCCGACGCGGCGGTACTCGACGTTCCAGGCGCGGTACCCGCGCGTCGCGAGGTCGTCGCAGAGCGGGTCCATCAGGTCGGCGCCGTAGCGCGCCCGCCAGAAGCCCCCGTGGATCACGACGACGACGGCGCGAGCGTCCCGAACGGCTCGAACGTCGACCCACTGGTCCGCGTGCGGACCGTACGAACGTCTCACGGGAGGCGCCTGGCGAGAATTAACACGCGCCTCACGGCCGGAGGCTACCGTCGAGCGGATGCTTCGCTGGGTGGGGGTCTCCCTCGCGGCGCTCGCATTCGGGCCGGCGGCCGAAGCCGCGCCGCTCACGGTGAGCGGCTCGGTCGAGCCCGGCGCCCACGCCGCGACGTTCCGGTGGTCGACGAGCGCCTCCGCCCGCGTGACGCTCGAGGTCGGGCGCACGGCGGACCTCGGCATCTGGCTCCGCACGCCGCGGAAGCCCGCCACGTCCGGTCGGGCTCTCCTCGGCTCGCTCGAGCCGGCGACGACGTACCGGTATCGCCTGACCGCCCGCAGCGGCCGAAGGACTGCGCGCACCGTGGGCACGTTCACGACCGCGATCTTCCCTGCCTGGACGGTCGCCGGGGTGATCGACCGCACGCTCTTCGTCGACGGGCAGCCGTTCTTCCCGCGCATGGTCTACGGCCAGTGCGACTGGGCGTACGCGCAGAGCCTCGAAGCGGGGGTCAACCTCTACATGGGCAGCGGCTGCAGCACGCCGTGGGTGCAGCTCGACCTCCTGCGCGGGCGCGCCGTCTCCGCCATCCCCGCGCGCTGGAAGGACGTCGCCGACGGACGCGGGGCGATCGGCTGGTACCACCTCGACGAGGCCGACCTGCACGTGGCGCCCGAGGCGCTGCCGTTCCACCCGCCCTGGCAGCAGACGAGGCGCGTCACGTTCCTCACGCTGAGCGGGCACGTGTACAGCGGGTCGGCCGGCCCGCCCGGCGGCCGCAGCGTCTACCCGCGGTTCGTCGCGCGCGCCGACATGATCGGCCTCGACCTCTACCCGCTCCAGGTCTGGTGCCGCCGAGACGCGTTCCGGGCGGTCTTCGAGGCGCAGCGCGAGCTCGCGGCGCTCGCGGGCCCGCGCGCGACGTACCAGTGGATCGAGGTTGCGCCGATGGAGTTCTGCCGTAGCCGCCCCGAGCTCGCGCCGACGCCGCTGACGATCCGCGCCGAGACATGGCTCGCGATCGCGGGGGGCGCGCGCGGCATCGGCTACTTCCCGGAGCACTGGCAGCCGCCGATCGCGCGCGCGATCACGCGGCTGAACACGGAGATCTCGGCGCTCGCGCCGGCGCTGCTCGCGACCGAGGTTCCGGCCTCGGCGTCGGTCGGCCCGGTCCGTGTCGGCGCGCGCCGCTTCAACGGCACGACGTACGTGATCGCCGTCAACACGTCGTGGCGCCACGTGCGGGCGAGCGTCTCGGCGCCGAACCTTCGCGGCACAGCGCGCGTCTTCGGCGAGAACCGGGGGCTACCCGTGCGCGGCGGAGCGATCCGCGACCGCTTCGGTTCGCTCGCCGCGCATGTGTACGTCGTCCGCTAGCGGGAACAGCACCGCACGACGACCAAGGAGGATCACGTGCCCGGCAAGCGACCGAGCGTGAAGAACGAGAAGCAGTACGAGGCGTTGAAGGACAAGGGCATGTCGAAGGAGCGCGCGGCGAAGATCGCGAACTCCCCCGGGGCGTCGAGCCGAGGCGGGAAGAAGTCGCACTCGGGCTCGTCGCGCTCGTCGTCGAGCCAGGGGGGCACGACCGCCCAGAAGAAAGCGGCGGGCCGCAAGGGCGGCAAGGCGACCGCCCGGAAGCGCTGACGGCGGCTCAGAGCAGCGCGACCAGCACGACCACCGCGACGGCCACGAGCCCGAAAGCCGTCAGGGACAAGAGCAGTGAGACGGCCGGGTGCGGCGCGGTGCAGCCCTGGTTTCGTTCCGCCGCGGCCGGGGCGTCGTCCGGGCTCGGTTGGCGTTGGGCCATGACCTCCCTCTCAGAAGTAGACGCAGTGCTTGCTCCACCGCACGAGCGCGATCTGACCGTTCGTGAGCGTCGGGTTGGCCGACAGGAGGCTCGGGAACATCAGGTTCGCCGAATCGTCGACGTGCGGTAGCCAGCACGCATGGCCGATCTCGTGCGCGGCGGTCGACGCGCTCGCCGTCGGCTCGACGACGACGTAGTTGTGCGTCGACGTGAAGCTGCAGCCGACCGTGTCGGACGTGGCGGTCTCCGGAAGGACCTCGGGAACGCAGTAGACGATGATCTGGGCGCCGTAGCCCAGGACCCGGCGCCAGCCCCCGTCGAACTTGCAGGTCGCGCTCACGAACTCGATGTACGAGCCGCCGAGCCACCAGTCCGAGAAGAAGCCGCTCGCGTCGCAGCCGATCTCGAGCGCCCCGTCCGGCGCATCGGTGCCGGCGGTGCACGCACCGGTGTAGACGATCTTGATGTTGCACAGGTTCTTGTAGATCTCCTTGGCCTTGTCGATCTGCGGGAGGATCTGCGCCTCGGTCGTGATCGGCCGTCCGTCCCGGCTCGGGATGATCACGCCGACGTACATCCGCTTCTCGAACCGGACGCCGATCAGGCTCAGCCCGAGGTCGATCAGTCCCACGATCCGCCAGACGATCTCGGTCAGCCAGTTGAGGACCGTGCGGATGATCCCGCCGATGATCGGGATGCTCAGGATCAGCCCGACGACGAAGCCGATGACGTCGAGCACGAGGTTCACCACCTCGCACACGACCCGGACGACCCATTTTCCGACCGTGACCACGACCCAACGGATGACCTTGACGAGAACCCAGACGAGCCAGCAGAAGAGCTTGTTCAGGCAGAGCATCCACCAGTTGCACGGTTCCTCCCGGCACCGCTGCTCCTGACGGTTCTCCCACTCCTCGATCGGCTTCTCGATCTGCTCTTCGATCCACTCGTGGATCTCCTTGCAGACGGTCGCCACGGCTACCTCGCCGCCAGGCGGGCGCGCAGGTGTTCGAGCTCGCGAACCAGCTGAACGCGCGCCTGGATCACCGCCGCCGCCTTGCCCGCCAGCGCAGCGCCGATCACGAGGCTCGTCCCGGCGAGCAGCTCTCCGAGGCCCCAGCGAGCCGGCGAGCCTACGGTGAGCAGGAGGTAGCCCAGGTACCCGAGCAGCACGGCCGCCCCGACGACGCTGCCCGCGTCGCAGCCGCACTCCGCCGCGCGCCGGTTGATTCGCGCCTGGATGGGCGCAGCTTCCTGGCTCGGAAGGAGGCCCACGTCGAGCCTCGCCCGCGGCGTGCGCCGCAGGAACCGGGCACGGCCGAGCATCGCCTCGACGTCGCCGAGCGTTCGCACGACCTCGTGCTCGGGCGAGCGGCGCGGGGAGGGCTCGAGCCCTCCCCGCAAGTGCCCGGCGCTCAGTCGCACACGATCCTGCAGACCCACCGGCAGTGCACGTGGAAGACGGGCCAGCAGATCCGCAGCGGCCACCAGCCGATGCAGACCCAGTGGACCTCTGTGGAGCACTCCAGCCTGCACACGATCCGGCAGATCGGCCACGGCCACGGGAAGTCGATGAAGGGATTCCGCAGGCCCTCCAGCGTGAGCTGGTCGAGCGGGCCCAGGAGCTTGCGCTCGTTGAGCAGCCCGACCGGGTTCCGGGCGAACCCCTCCAGAAGCTTCTCGTCGCCGTTCAGCTCGTCCTTGAAGCGATCGAGCGCCTTCTGGCGCGTCTCGATCAGCTCGTCGAAGAACCTGCCGGCCGCGTCCGGGTCGGCGTACGTGTCCTTCAGGTGCGCCTTGATCTCGTTGCCGGAGATCTCCTCGATCTCCGTCTTGCCTCGTTGCTCGGCCATTGCTCGCTCCTGACCTCGTAGGCGTGCCGCAAGCGCACGGCGACGCTAGTCCGGGGCGGAAGCGAGTGCTATCGGCCGGGGGATGGAAATGCGATCCCGGCGCTCCTAGTTCTTTCGATCCCCACCTGCTTGACCGTCGACGGCCGTCCGATCTACGGTGTTGCCGGAAGCAACGATTGGAGTCGTCGCGTGGCGGCCGCCACAACTCGTTGCTGCGGCGATCGTGAGAGGGGTCCCACTTGCCCATGATCCGCGTCCTCGCCGTGGGGCAGGTGCGGTTCTACTGCGAGGCGTTGGCGCAGTCGCTGCGACGGCACTGCTTCGAGGCGGCGATCGCCTCGAGTCCCGAGGAGGCTGCCGCGCTCGCGTCGCGGGAGCAACCGGACGTCATCCTGGTCGACGTGACGATGCTCGGCAGCCGGAACACGACCGACCGCCTGGCTGAGGCGTTTCCCGGCGCACGTGTCGTCGCTGTGGGAGTGCGTGAGGTCGAGCGCGACGTGCTGGCCTGCGTCGAGGCGGGTGCGGTCGGATACGTCCCCGCCACGGCCTCGGTCAGCGAGCTGGTCTACCGCGTTCGCCAGGCCACCCACGACGGGCAGCTGGCGTCCCCGCAGATCGTCGCGACGCTGATGCGTCGGCTGGCGTCCCTGGCGGCGAACGGCGACCACGCCGACCTGAGCACCCTGACGAGCCGCGAACGGGAGGTGCTCCGGCTGATCGAGAAGGGCTTGTCGAACAAGGAGATCGCTGCGACCCTCTCGATCGAGGTGACGACCGTCAAGAACCACGTCCATAGCGTGCTCGAGAAGCTCTGCGTCCGTCGCAGGGGCGAGGCGGCGGCGCTCGCGAGGGCGAACGGCCTGCAGGGCCTGTGAAGATCCTCGTCGCCGTCCTGGCGCTCGTCGCACTCGTCGGAGAGGCAGCGGGCCAACCTCCTCCGTCGCTGCGAGGCAGGACGATCGCGATCGATCCGGGCCACAACGGCGGCAACGCCCGCCACGCGGCGCGGATCGCGCGACTCGTCGACGCCGGCACCCACCGCAAAGCGTGTGACACGGTCGGCGCGCGGACGGCCGCAGGCTACCCCGAGCACGCGCACAACCTCGACGTGGCGTTGCGGTTGGCGGTGCTGCTTCGCCGCGCAGGGGCGCGGGTCGTGCTGACCCGCGGCACGAACACCGGCTGGGGCCCGTGCATCACGCGCCGCGCGGCGATCGGCAACCGCGTGCGCGCCGACGCCGCGGTCTCGATCCACGCGGACGGCGGCCCCGCAGGCGGACGAGGCTTCCATGTCATCCACCCGGCGAGGATCCGCGGCCTCACCGACGACATCGCGGCCCCCTCGTACCGGCTCGCCCTCGCCCTCCGGCGCGCCTACCGGACCGGCACCGGGATGCCCTACGCCACGTACACCGCGCGAGCGGGCCTCTCCAGCCGCAGCGACCTCGGCGGTCTCAACCTCTCCGACGTCCCGAAGGTCTTTCTCGAGGCGGGCAACATGCGGAACGAAACGGACGCGCGCCTGCTCTCGTCGTCGGGGTTCAGGCAACGAGAAGCGAACGCGATCGCACGGGCGCTGGCGTCCTACCTGCGTGCGCAAGGCTGACCTCCGCAGATTCGCCTTGTCTCTCCCGGGCGCCGCCGAGGACTTCCCGTGGGGCGAGCGGGTCGCCAAGGTCAACGGCAAGGTGTTCGTCTTCCTCGGCCGTGACCGCTCGAAGACGCCGATGATCACCGTCAAGCTCGAAGAGTCGCACCCGCACGCGATGTCGATCGAGGGCAGCGAGCCGACGGGCTACGGCCTGGGCCGCGCCGGCTGGGTGAACGTCCCCCTGGACGCAGAGGGCGTGACGCTCGACGTCGCTCGAGATTGGATCGAGGAGAGCTATCGGATCGTCGCTCCGAAGCGGCTCGTGAAGGAGCTGGACGTCCGTCCGTAGACCGCGGACCGCCCAGTCAGAAGCCCTCGGAGGAGTGGAGCGTGCCGGGATCGAACCGGCGACCTCCGCCTTGCAAAGGCGGCGCTCTCCCAGCTGAGCTAACGCCCCGTAGCGGGGGCAGTGTAGCCCCCGCTCAGGTCGTCTCGGCTAGGCCGCGCGCTCGAGGCGCTCTTCGAGGCGGGCTCGCTTGACGATCGCCTCCGGATCGCCGAAGCGCAGGCGGGCCCGGAGGGCGCGGTGCTCGTTCCAGAGGGCCTCGAGACGCTCGTTCAGCTCCTTGAGCTCGGCCGCGGTCTGAGGGTCGTGTCCTTGTGAGAGCAGGCCGTAGAGCTCAGTGCGGCGCTCGCTGGCGCGCTCGATCTCCGTGTGGATCTCTGTCAGCGTCATACCTCTTCAAACGCCCGGTACCCCGGGGCCATTCCCGCCGAAACGCGCTCTCAGCTCATTCATATCCGAGGCGGCCGAGGCGGTCCTCGTCCATCCCGAAGTAGTGCCCGAGCTCGTGCAGGACGGTGATCCGGATCTCCCGCTCGAGCTCCGCGGGATCGGGGAAGTCGGCCTCGAGCGGGAGCCGGTAGATCGTCACCTTGTCGGGCATGTAGTCGCCGCCGCCCTCGAAGAGGCCGAGGAGATCGGGCTCGTCGGGGTTCTCGTCCTCGACGACGATCGCGACGTTCTCCATCCTTCGAGCAAGGTCCGGCGGGATCGAGTCGAGGGCCCGGGTGACGTGCTCCTCGAAGGTCAATGGGTGGGTCGGAGCGGCTTGCGGGTGCGGAAGAGGTAGACCGCGGCGAGCCCGAACAGGAAGCCGCCCACGTGCGCGAAGACCGCGACGCCGCCTCCCTCCGGCGGGTTCGTCCACTGGCCGCCGGCCTGCCAGAGCTGGAAGAGGAAGTACACGCCGAGGAAGAAGAGCGCCGGGATCTCGCGCAGGAAGAAGATGAAGCCGAGGACGATCGCCGTGAGCACCTTCGCGTGGGGGAGGATCAGCAGGTACGCCCCGAGCACGCCGGAGATCGCGCCCGAGGCACCGAGGTTCGGGATGTCCGCCGAGTTGGGTGAGATCTCGAGCGTGACGAACGTCTGGAGCGCCGTCGCGGCGTAGCCGGCGAGGAGATAGAAGACGAGGTAGCGCACGCGGCCCATCGTGTCCTCGACGTTGTTGCCGAAGATCCAGAGGAAGAGCATGTTGCCGCCGAGGTGGAGGATGTCGCCGTGCATGAACATCGACGTGAACGAGGTCAACGGCCAGTCCTGGCCCTGAACGGGGCAGGAGTCGTTCACCTCGCACGGCTGGTACGCGTACTCGAGCACCGGCCCGTCCGCAGCGACGGTCGTTCCCTCCTGAAACACGAAGTACGAGAGCACGTTCGCGACGATCAGTCCCACCGTGACGACCGGGAAGTGCCGCGTCGGGACGTTGTCCCTGAGCGGGATCACCTGACGACCAGCGCGAGCAGCGCCTTCTGGCTGTGGAGGCGGTTCTCGGCCTCGTCCCAGATCGCCGACTGCGGCCCGTGGGCGATCGCCTCGCTGATCTCCTCGCCGTAGTGCGCCGGCAGGCAGTGGAGCACGATCGCGTCCTCCTCGCCGAGGGCGAGCAGCTCGTCGGTGACGCCGTAGCCCGCGAGGTCGCGCAGCCGCCGCTCGCGCTCCTCCTCTTGCCCCATGCTCGTCCAGACGTCGGTGTAGAAGACCTCCGCGCCCTCGGCCGCCTCGCGGGCGTCGTGGACGACGCGCACGGCGGCGCCGGTGTCCTCCGCGGCCGTGTGCGCCGCGTCGAGCGCCCCGGCGTCCGGCTCGTAGCCCGGGGGGACCGCGGCGGTGAAGTGCATCCCGAGCTTCGCGGCGGCGACCATCAGCGAGGCGCAGACGTTGTTGCCGTCCCCGAGATAGGCGAGGCGCACGCCTTCGAGCCGCCCCAGCCGCTCGCGGATCGTCATCACGTCCGCGAGCGCCTGGCACGGGTGCGCCTGGTCGGTGAGACCGTTGATGACGGGGATCTCCGTGTTGCGGGCGAGCTCGTCGACGTCGGCCTGGGCGAAGGTCCGGATCATGATCGCGTCGAGGTAGCGAGAGAGCACGAGCCCCGTGTCCTTGATCGTCTCGCCGCGGCCGAGCTGGAGATCCGAGGCCGACAGGTAGAGCCCCACGCCGCCGAGCTGCCAGATCCCGGCCTCGAACGAGACCCGGGTGCGGGTCGAGGGCTTCTGAAAGATCATCCCGAGCGTCCGGCCGGGGAGCAGGCGGCGCTCCTCGCCCGCCGCGTGTGCGCGCTTCAGCTCGTCCGCGAGGTCGAGCACCCGGACGAGCTCGTCGCCGCTCCAGTCGGCGACCCGGGTGAAGTCCCTGCCCTTCAGGTCGTCGGCGACGGCGCTCACGGGGCGGAGATCCTATCCGTCCCAGGGACTTGACAAGCAGACGCTCAGGTTTTATGCTGGCGTCACCATCAATCAGCCGAGAGGAGGTAACGCATGACCACCGTGGTGCGTTGGGAGCCGCTGCGTGAGCTGGCGTCGCTCCAGACCGAGATGAGCCGGTTCATGAACGGGCTGCTCGAGGGGAACGGCCGGACGACCCAGAGCTGGGTGCCTGCCGTCGACGTCTGGGAGACGGAGGACGAGCTCGTCTACGCGTTCGACCTCCCGGGGATCCCCGAGGACGCCATCTCGGTCGAGTTCGAGGACGGCGCGCTCACCGTGAGCGCCGAGCGCTCGCGCGAGCACAAGGTCGACGGCGACCGGTTCTACCGCTTCGAGCGCCGCTTCGGCTCGTTCACCCGGACGATCGGCCTGCCTCAGGGCGTGGGCGAGGACGCGATCCGCGCCGACTACCGAAACGGCGTGCTCGAGGTCCACGTCGCGAAGCCCGAGCAGGCGAAGCCGCGCCGGATCCAGGTCGGCGGCACCCAGTCGGCGATCGAAGGGACGGCACACGAGTCCTGACCGAACGCCGTGCCGAACGACGAGAAGGCGACCTAGCGGTCGCCTTCTTCGTGGTCCGAGGAGCGGCTCTTCACCGCCGCCCAGATCAACAGGCCCGCCACGGCCACGAGCGTCGCGAGCTCGACGACGAGACCGGCGGTGCCGCCGTGGGCGAGCGCTAGCCCCGCGAGAGGAGCCACAGCCCGCCGACCGTGTACAGGACCATGAGCGCGAGCATCGCGTACTGGGTCCGCAGCGCGACCTTGGTCGAGCCGAACAGCTCGAGCGCCTTGTCGTGCGCGATCACGAGCCCGAGCACGTGGCCGACGACCAACGCCCCGGTCTGGGCGTACCAGACGGCGTTCGCGCTCAGGGGCT